>CANQQT010000044.1 GCA_947626065.1 uncultured Clostridia bacterium
GAGTCGCTCTTGGGTTCGTCGACAACTACGCCCCTTCTGGACTTCCACCACAGACCGACGACATGCCCGTCATACACAAAATCCGGAAGTCCCAGCGGACTCCCGGATTTTTTCTGCTTTCCTGTGGGGCGGGCGGCTCGGCCTCCCGTCCTTTTCTCAGGCCTCCGGCGTGAGGATGGAATCGAGCCTTGCGCGGCGGAGAATCACGCGGCTGCTCGGGAAATTGGTGTAGGAGTAGACGTAGAGATACTCATCGTTCACCATCATTCCCGCGTAGGTGCTGGTTCTTCCCGCCGGCTGACGGAAGACGTCATACGGCCCTTCAAAATCGTCCGGCGAGGAGAGGTCATAGGCCGTTTTCCCCGGCTTTGACACCGACAGCTTGATTCGCATTCCCGCCTCGGTCGCCGACAGCGTCATCGGCTTCGACAGATCCTCGTCGGTCATATACGAGACGAGAAAGCGTCCGTCGGGGAGCTGGACTACGTAGGGCGCCGCCGAGCGGTACATCATCTTATGCGGCAGGTAAACGTCGCACTGATCGACCCAATCCTTCCCATCGCGGGAGGTGAAGAGCTTCACGGCCATTCCGTTGAGATACGGCGCCTTCTGACTGTACCTTGTGGTTTCGATGGCGAGAATATAGCCTCCCTCGGTGATCGGCTGCCAGACCGGCATTCCGTTCTTATAATGCTGGGTACTCTTCCCGTCCTCCGAGGTATAGTCGGCTCTTACCCACTCCCCGTTCCGGTAGACGAAAATATCGATGCTCCGGATGGTATGATTGAGGTTATAGACCGACTTTCCGATGGCGATGAAGCAGGCAAGCTCCCCGTTCAGCATTCCGAAATGCGGCTCCCAGAGCCCGTAGGAGCCCTCAAGCGGGCTTTCCTCCCAGAGATCCCAGAGGATCGAGTGACGGGTCCAGCTCTTGCCGCCGTCCTTGCTCTGCATGACGCGGATAGAGGTATGATAGCGCGGGCCAGGCGTTCCCTCCGGGGCCGGTTGGGCGTTGGCGCGGTAGCTGACGAGGATCGTCCCGTCCTCCAGCTGATACGGCATCGGATTGGCGCACCAGAGATCCTCGTCCACCCCTTCCGTCACCTTCACTGCCTCCGACCACGTTTTTCCCATGTCGGAGCTTGTGACGGCGCGGATCACCGAGCAGGGCTCATTCGCCCGCCGGCAGTCGTAGGTACAGAGAATCGTCCCGTCGGCGAGGGTACACATCCGGGCATAACCCCCTTCGTTCTCGGTCACGTAGATGACGTCCTCCTCGAAGCGGATGCCCGCGAAGACGTTTTTATCCTCTTCCTGTCCGGAGCTTCCCGCCGTTTCGGCCTTTTCAACGGTATCTTCGTTTTTCATAAGAACTTTTCCTCCCTCCTCTTCCGACAGGTAGTCGGAAAGAAACAGATAGACGGCCTTTTCGCTCAGATACGGAGCGGTCCCGGCCAGAAGGACTTCGGTTTTTGTCCCGTCGTGAAGGATTTTCACGCCATATCCTCCCTCCGCGAGAGAGGCAAGGAAGTCGGCGCTGGCCTCCCGTCCGGTGTCGCCGACGAGGAAGACAAAATCTCCCTCCTCCCCGACCTCAGCGGCATTCCGGCAGGCCGGTTCACTCCCCAGCATTCCGGCAAGGGCTCTTTTCAGCGCGGCGGCGACCTCCTTCATGCCCTCTCCGTAGAGAATCACGCAGTCGGCGGGCAGCTCGGTCGGCGGCAGGGCCTGCGTCCCGCTCTCCTCACCGGTCAACGTGCCTCCGCTCCCCTTCCCCGCGCACCCGACTCCGGTAAGGAGCAGGGCGGCGAGGAACGCGGCGAGGGCCTTTTTTCCTCTGTGGAAAAGCCCCTTTACGCGGGCTTCCCTTTTCTTCTCCGTCATCCGTCGTTGCCTTCCAGCTTCTGGACTTCGTATGTGTACTGCGCGATGGCGCTCTGCGCCGACCACTCATAGGAGGCGATGGTCGTCGCCCACGCGGGATTGTTTCTGTCGATGGCATAATCCCACAGCAGCGTGGTTCCGAGGGTCACCGAGAAGATGAAGCCCATATCCATTTTGACGGAGGCGCGGATGATATCAAGCACCTGCTTGGTCTCCGGCGTCGCGTCGGAATACTTGATTTTCAGCGCCGACTCATAATAGGCGGGGAAAATGGTGTAATGGCTCTCGCTGGCGATGCATTCCAGAACCGCCCCGGCCATCGTGAAGTTGGGCGACGTCCTCATGATTCCGAAGGAGACGTAGGTGTTTCTTGCGAAGGTGGCGTAGTCCTCCTCCTCCACCCACTTCGGATAGGGGAGGATGGTGAAATCGCCGACCGATTCGGTATAAATGTCGGTGATGTTCTCAAATTCCGCCGTCACGAAGAGCATTCTTCCGTCTGCGAAGGCGGAGGAAATCACCGCCGACATAGCGTCCTGTCCCAGTCCTTCCAGAGCCGACGGGCCGTCGTTTGTGATGAATCCGGGGTTGTCGTTGAAGAGCGAGCACCAGAAGGCGACGGCGTCGACGGCACGGCTGCTTCCGTAGGTGAAGGTAAATCCTCCGTCCTCGTTCTTTGTCAGAATCGATATGCCGCTTGCCGGTACCAGCGCGTCGATATGGTTGAAGTTCTGGAAGCCGAGGCCGAAGGTGTCGGACATGACGTCGGGCTTTGAGGGATTGGGGCCGGAATAGGCGTTAATCGCGTATTCGCGGAGCTTCTCCGCCGTCCACTGTCCGTCGATGGCCATCTGCTGCAGGTCGGGGAGGTTGTTCTGCTGGGCAAGCTCGTTGTTGCAGAGGAGGCAGATCGTCTTTTTCAGGAGGGAAAGGGAGGCGTCTCCCGCCGCGAAATAGACCTTATTGTCGATCGACGCGTCGGCGACGATGGTCTGATTCCAATATTCCTTACTGAAATCGAGGTACTCGTTTTTCGACATATCGGAGAAGACACCCTCCCGAACCATGGCGGGCATACCGAAGATCATCTCTCCGACGACGTCCCACGCGTCCTCTCCGGAATGGTAGCTTCCCTTCACGAGGTTGTCGTAGGTGGCGCGGTCGGCGACGGCATCGATTCCGGGAACCGCGGTGACCTCGTATTCGATGCCGAGGCGGTCGCGCACCTTCATATTGACGCGGTAAACGGCCTCGTCGACGACCTCGGAGGGTTCGCTTTCAATGAAAAATTCGCCGATATCGTCCTGCGGATAAAGGATACGGAAAGAGGCGCCCTGATAGTTCAGCTCAGGCAGGTCGTCCAGCCGTCCGTCGTCGGTCTGTTCCGGCTGGGTTCCTGCATCTGTTTCTCCGGTTCCGGTGACGGAGCCGTTTCCACCCCTTTTGGCACAGGCAAGCACACCGGCCATCATGGTCAGGAGAAGCAGAAGGGAAATGATTTTTTTCAACATTTCGGTAGTTTTCCTTTCTTTATCGTTTGGAAATGGAACGCTTTTTAAAAATGCATGGGAGGGGCCTTCGCGGGCGCGGGTCGGCATTGGAAATTCCTTTGCGGAAGCTCGCGGGCGCGGCCCGGCTTTGAGAGCTCCCGGGGGAAGCGAGACGCTTTCCGGGGGAAAGCACCGCGCAAATCCGTTAAATGAGGCGGAGTCTTCCGGCGGAACGTGCGAGTCGGCTTTCAGAGTCCCACCGTCGCGGGTCGGCATTGGAAATTCCTTCACGGAGACTCGCGGATAAGATTCCAGCGTGAAAATCGCGGCCTTTTGGCCCTCCGTAAGGTAATTTTGGGCAGAAAAAGGGCAGGGGCAACTCCCGGGAGGGCGTTGAATCCTTTCCTGAGGGCGATCCCTGCCGCTTTTTTACGGGTCGTTCTTTAAGAGTTCCATAGGGGAGGCGCGCTTTTCGCGCGCTTAACCTATGTGCTTATTTGCCGTGTCTTTTTTTGCAGAGAACCACAGCGCCTCCGGAGCAGACCACTGCCGTGAGGAGGAGGGCGACCGTTGCGTCGCCGGTTCCGGCGTTTCCGGTTCCGGGCTTATCGGTGGTGCTCGGCTTCGTGCTCTCGCTTCCCGTATTTCCGGTCTCGGGAGCCGCCGCCTTCACGTTGACCTTGATGCTGCTCATCTCAAACCGGTCGGGCGAGGTCGTCTTTCCGTAGACCATACTGGCGTCCGCCGCCATTTTGCGTCCCGCCGCCGTGGTGAAGTTATCGTTGAGCTGATAGTCGTTCACCGTGATGTTCTTATGGACCTGCGCCGCCGACGTGGCGTTATGCTGGCCGATCACCGCGCCGATTCCGGCTCCGAGCTGCGGATTGTATTCCGTCTTATCGTCGACGCCGTCGTCGGCACTGAGGTTAATGGTCAATCCGTTGACGGTGACGTCGCTCACCGTACCGCCGTCCACCTCATGGACCTTTCCGACGACGCCGCCGACGAAGAACATCTGGGCATCGTCGGGAACCACGACGTCGAAGACGACGTTTTCAAGCTTCAGGTTCTTCACCTCTCCGTTGAAGGCGAGGGAGCCGACAAAGCCCCAGCAATACTGGCCGCCGTTCATGACGTTTTCAGCCGTATCGTTGTTCACGTAAAGATTCTTTACGGTGTGGCCCTTTCCATCGAGCTTTCCACCGAAGGCCGACATGGTTCCGAGCGGCATGAAGGGCTTTCCGCCGAGGTCGATATCGTTTGCCAGCTCAATTTTCAGATTCTGGAAGGACAGGGTCCGACCGGTGAATTTGAACATCTTGTAGCCGTCTTTTCCGCTCTGGATGGTCGGATAATGGCCCTCCAGCTTTCCGTCGTCGGAATAATAGAAGAAGTGCTCACGATAGGAAACCATCATCGAGAGGCCGAAAAGATCTTCCGCGGTTTTGATCTCATAGGTCGCTTCGGTGTCAATCACCATGCCGCCGTTCTTGAGTTTGTCGGTAAACCACTTGACGTTGGCGGTGGTGCCGTCCCATGCCGCCGCCGAGGCCGGAAGGGCCGCGAAGACGCACAGGGACGAAAGGATGAGGACGAGTGCGAGGAACAGGCTCAGTTTTCTCTGCTTTTTCATGTTTTTTCTCCTTCTTTGAAAGAAATTTTATCTTTATACCCGAAACGACGGGTACAAGACCAAAATAGGAGAGTTCCCGGGCTTATTGCGTTCCGCTCTTCCCTTCCCAGTGCTTCGTCATGGTCTCCCCGAAACGGTTTCCGAGAAGCACCATGGCCGCCGCGTCGAAATGAGCGTAATCGTCGTTATCCAACCGATAGGTCAGGTCGTAGGTCGAGAAATAATAGGCGTTTTCGTACTGCTTCGCGTAATTCTGCTTCTGCTTATTGAGCCAGTCGTGGCCCGACCAGAAGTCGCTGATTCCCGCCTGAATCACCGCCATGCCGCCTTGCGGCAGATTCTCGCGGAAGGTCTTTTCAAAATCGGTGACAAGGAGGCGGAAGAGGGCGTTGTAGCCCTCAAGACGGGAGGGCGCGTCGGCTTCTCCCTGCATCCAGAGGAAGCCCTCGATTTCGGCATGGGAGCCGTCGGCTTCTAAAAGCGCAAGAGATTTTTCGGTAAAGTCCACCATCTGGCGGTAAAGATTGTCCTTGGCGCGATCGGTGGGGTTCCAGTTAAAGGCAAGATTGGAGCCGCCGGTGGCGCATTTGATCAGATAGAATTCCTCGCCGGGATAGGTTTTGTTCAGGTATTCCGCAAGGCCGACCTCCGGGCCGAAGGTAGTTCCGATGGGGCTTCTGTCCTTCACCCCATAACCAAAGGTGACGGGGACAAAATCCTCCGAGGAATCCATCACCCGCGTGCCGGGATTGGTGGGATTGGTGCAGTACATGATGCGGATATTGGGATATCCGGCCTTCATTTCCTCCACACGTTCGGAGGAAATTTTGCCCGCCGCGTCGGGAAGAAATTTCGCAAAGGTATTGCCGACGGCATTGCTCTGCCCGGCAATCAGAAGAACGCGCTTCACAGCTCTCTCCCCTCCGCTCGGCGTTTGTGTCTCGGTATCGTTCCCTCCGCTCTCGGTGGAGGCGGCGGTTCCGGCACTCGGAGAGGACTCCGCCGCGCCGCTTTCGTTCCCGGAAAGCGCCGGATTACCGGTCGGCGAGGAGGAACAGCTCCCGAAGAAAAGGGCGAGAAGCAGGAGGATGAGCGCGAACAGAGCCGGGGCAACGGCGCTCAAGGAGCGGCCCACTCTTATGGGATAAGCCGCATCGCAGGAAGTGCTTTCAAGCGCAACAGGCTTTCCGCCGATGAAAAAGAACCGCCGAGGCCGAGTAAAACGGGGGCTTTGGCCTTTCGCGGGAATTTTCGGAATTCTCATCTCTTCTTCCTCCTCAATTCGGGGGATTTTCCTCGGAAAACGGGTGGAAAAGTTTGGCTGGCTGGCCGTTGGGCGGGGGCGGTGGGGTGCGCGGATGTCACGGTGAGCAACGGTAGGCTTGGCGATTGCCCGGCGGGAGTTCGGTGGTTTGACGGTTGGCCGGTGACTTGGTGGGCATCGATGGGTTTGACGGTGACCCGGTGACTCGGTGGCGTCCGGTATTTGACGGTTGAGTGCGGTGCTTCGGTGGATGCACGACGGCTTGACGATCAAGTGTCTCGGTGTGGCTGATGCTTGGCGGTCGGGAACGGGCCTCGTTGGGCATACGGTGGGTTTGACGGTGACCCGGCGGGCTTCGGGGACGCGCGGCAGGCCTTTTTCTTCCCTCTCAGTGGGTATGGCCCGCTCCGGCGGAATGGTTTTTACAAAACGGGATCTATAAACCGACGATTCGGAATGGATTTTGGAAAGATTTTACGCAAGCTTAATTAGTAATATAATTTTATCGCACAATTAAGAATTTGTAAAGTCTGAAATTTTCGTATTTTTTTGCAAAAAATTCCGACCGGAGAGGAAATTGTTTCCTTAACATGGAGAAAGTGGATGTAAAAGCACTGGGAGCGGTGGGGAAACCGGTTTTGAAATGGCGCTTTGGGAAATCGTTTGCGGTTTTTCAGGTAACCTGCCTTCGGCGGGGGTGGCGGCTCCCACGTGTGGACGGGTTACAAAGGGATAGCGGGGCGCTTCGACCCACGTATGGACGAGTTACAAAGGGATAGCGGGGGCGCTTCGGCCCACGTATGGACGGGTTACAAAGGGATAGCGGGGCGCTTCGGCCCACGTGTGGATGGGTTACGAAGGGATAGCGGGGCGCTTCGACCCATGTGTGGACGGGTTGCGAAGAGATTGGCAGGGCAAAACATGATCAAGAAACGCAAACGGTTTTCGGCGGGGGCCATGAAAGGCGGTAGGCGCCGGGCGCGGCCACGCAGGTGCAAACGGGGCCCCGGCGGGGTTTTCGGGCGCTTTGCGCTCGAAAAGGAGGCCATACGGCATGGTTTTCGCGGGCAGGCGATTTTCTGTGGCACGCGAGGCCGATTTTGCTTCATCGTTTACTCTCGCCCGCATGGCCAAGCGCGGCGGCGGCAAGGGTTTTGCCTTCTTCCGGCGGGGACGTATGTGTAAAAAATTTTGCCTTCTTCGGCGGGAATGACGCCGCGCAACGCCGGGGCCGGTGGCGGGTTGAGGCAGTGCCTCAAAAACAGCGTCCGGGACATGGGGACTTTTCCCGGCAAACGGGGCGCACCAAAAGATCCCGGAATAATGACCACGGAAGCCGGGACGACTCAATGGAGGCCTCCCCGGAGGGCCGTTCGGAAAAGTGTTCACGCGCTACGCCGGGGCCGGGCGGTAGGCTTTCGAGCTGTGCGGGGGTACCGTGGGATTTTTTGGGGGAAAGTGGACTTCTGAGAGATAAGTGGGAGCACAAAAAAAGAGCGCCGTGCCCACGGGGCCGACGCGGAAACCGTTCTCACTTTTTCCGGTGTTTCACCGGTTTCTCTTTCGCTCCTCCGTTCACGTAAAAAATCCGGAAACCCCTTCGGGCTCCCGGATTTTTCTTTTCCTTTATTATTGCTTATTCCTCGGTCTCGGTGACGGCGATGGCCAGCTCTTCGAGGGCCTTCGGGTCGGGCAACGCGGGGGATTTTGTCATCGGCTCGGAGGCGTTCTGCACCTTCGGGAAGGCGATGACGTCCCGGATATCCTCCAGTCCGAGCAACAGGGCGGTCAGCCTGTCGAAGCCGAAGGCCAGTCCTCCGTGCGGCGGCGTTCCGTATCGGAAGGCCTCCAGCAGGAATCCGAACTTCTCCTGCGCCTCCTCCTCGCTGAGTCCGAGGGCTCGGAACATTCGATTCTGGATATCGGGGGTATGGATCCGGATGGAGCCTCCTCCCGCCTCGGTTCCGTTGATGACGATGTCGTAGGCGACCGACCTTACCTTTTCCGGCGCTTCTTCGAGCTTATCAAGGTCTTCCTCCATCGGCATGGTGAAGGGATGGTGCTTGGCGTAATACCTTCCGTCCTCCTCGCTGTATTCCAGCAGAGGAAATTCGGTGACCCACAGCAACCGATAGTCCTCCGGCTTCACCAGTCCCATCCGACGTGCAACCTCACAGCGCAGGGCTCCGAGGGAGTCGAAGACGACGGAATTCTTATCGGCGACGATCAGGGCGAGGTCTCCCTCTTCGATCCCCAGCTCCCCGACGATGGCGGCGTTTTCGTCCTCCGTCAGGAATTTCGCATAGGAGGAGGACGTTTCCCCTCCGCTCTTCTTATACCACGCCAGTCCCTTGGCGCGGTAGGTTTTGGCAAATTCGGTGAGGGAGTCGATTTCCTTGCGCGAGAATTTGGCGCCTCCCTTGATATTGATTCCCCGAACGCTTCCTCCCGCGGCGACGGCTCCCGCGAAAACCTTGAATCCGCAGTCCATGACGAGGGGCGAGAGGTCGTGCAGCTCGAATCCGAATCGAAGGTCGGGCTTATCGGAGCCAAAGCGATTCATCGCCTCCTCATAGGTCATTCTCGGCAGGGGCAGGCTCAGCTCGATTCCCTTGAACTCGGCAAAGAGCTTCTTTAAAAAGCCCTCGGTAACGGAAATGACGTCGTCCTGCGTGACGAAGGACATCTCCAGGTCGATTTGGGTAAATTCCGGCTGGCGGTCGGCGCGGAGATCCTCGTCCCGGAAGCATCTTGCAAGCTGAATATAGCGGTCGAAGCCCGCGAGCATAAGCAGCTGCTTATAGAGCTGCGGCGACTGCGGCAATGCGTAGAATTTCCCGTGATGAACCCGGCTCGGCACCAGATAATCCCGTGCGCCCTCCGGCGTCGGGGCGATGAGGTCGGGGGTTTCAATCTCGATGAAGCCCTTTTCGGCAAAATATTCCCTTGCGATCGAGGCGATTTTGGCGCGCGCGATGATGTTTTTCTGCAAATCGGGACGCCGGAGGTCAAGATAGCGGTGCTTCAGGCGCAACTCCGGCCTTACCGTGCTGTTTTCGACGATTTCAAAGGGCGGCGTCTGTGCGACCGACAGGATTTTCATCTCTTCGACGGCGATTTCGACTCTTCCGGTCGGAAGGGTATCGTTGATCGAGGAGCGGAGCCTCACCCTTCCCTTTGCGCAGAGAACGTATTCGGCGCGGACGGTGAAGGCGAGGTCGAAAACCTCCTTCGGCGTGTCGCTGTCAAAGGCGAGCTGCACGATGCCTTCCCGGTCGCGCAGGTCGATGAAAATCAGCTTTCCGAGGTCTCTCGTCCTCTGGGCCCAGCCCATGACGCAGACGTAGGAGCCGATATCGGCGTCGCGGAATTCTCCGCAGTATTTGGTTCTTTTGTCCTCTTTGTTGAGCAACTGTGACATGATATTCTTCCTTTTCTTAACCCTTCCGGGGAGGGGTAAATTCTTTTCCTTCGCAGAAGGGAGCGCTTTCTCCTTCTGTATTTGAGAGAAAATCCGGCTTACACCCCTTTATCATTCCGGCGCGGCGTCCCTTCGGGCCCGGTGGCTTTTTAAACCGGCCCTTGCCTTCTTCTCAAGAAATTGAAGCCCCTTTTCGATCTGTTGGAGAAGGAACGCGGTAAAGAGGGAGACGGCGATTAACGTAAGAAACATAACCGTTGAAATTTTACTTGCGGTGATAAGCTCCTGAAAATAATAGTAGCAAAAAAAGCCATGCGTCAACCACATATAGGTGCTGTACTTTCCCACACGCGAGAGAAATTCTGTCACCGGGCCCTCCTTCTTTGTCAGAAGGAATACGGCAAGGCAAAAGACCGGCGAAAAGAGAAAATCGTAGGTAAGCCAGCCCGCTCCCGGCGAAAGATACATTCGGAGGGAGACGCAGATAAAAAGCGTCGCCGCGCCGCAGAAAAGCTCCACCGTGCGCCGAGCCCTTTCGGCTCTTTTTTCAGAGGCTTCCCTGCCCGCGCATTTGACGGCGAGGACGTCAATTCCCCGATGGATCTTCTCAAAGAGAGAATATCTTGCGCTTATATACCCTGCCGTAAAGGAAAGGCAACAGACAATGGCGCTCAGGGAACGCCCGAACCACAGGAAAAGCAGGCCGGCATAAAAGACCGTCATCAGGGCGAGAAGGCAGAAATTTCCGAGGTTTCTTTTCTTCTTTTCCGACAGAAAATCAAAGGCTCGGTCGACATAGGGAAACAGCAGGAGAAGATACAGGTACTGCGGCACATACCACCATTCCCCGTTGAAGGCCGTCTGAATCCCCAAAAAGGAGAGAAGAAAAACCTTGGGGGAAACCGGCGAAAGCTTTCCGAGGCAATATCCGATCGGAATAAAGAGAAGAAAAACCAGCCAGTATTTTTTCAGGAAGGAAACCGCGCGGGAAAAGGTAGAGCGGTAAAGCGCCGGAAGAGTCGGCCCTTCCCCCGCCTCGGCCTTGATCTTTTTGCCTCCGAAAAAAAGGCCGTAGCCGCTGATAAAGGCATACAGAGCAACGCAGATCTTACAGAACCAGGCAAGAAGGCGTTCAGCGTACCCCCCCCGCCGAAATTCAGCACCGAGAACCATTCGGCGTGAATCCGATCCGGGATGCAGAAGAGGTGATGATAGAGCATCATAAAAATGGCGATTCCATAGAGCGCTGACGACTGTTTCTTTGTCATTCGGAGTCTTTTCTCCCCTCGTTTTTTGTAAAAAGCTTTTTTGAGAATCCCGGCTCTTTTTCGAGAAGGGCGGCCTATTCTTTTTCGGTCTGTCTCTTCCCTACTCCCCCGTTTTTCCCTCAAGAAGTCTTCGAACGATTCTCCACATTCTCTCAAAGGAGGGAAGGCTGAGTTTTTCCTGCGGGGTATGGATATTCCTCAACGTCGGGCCGACGGAGATGGCGTCGAGGTCCTTCTTTTTGCTACAGAATATGCCGCATTCCAGCCCTGCGTGGATGGCCTCGGTGCGCGGGTTTGCGCCGGGTCCGAGAACCTCCCGGGCGGCCTCCATGAATTCCGCGGCAAGGGGAGAATCCTTTTTCATCGGCCATCCGGCATACCTTCCGCTGACGTTCAGCTCAAAGCCGAGGGCTTTTGCGGCGCGTTCGGCGGTATCGGCCAGCCAATCGGTTTTTTTATCCTCCGAGGAGCGTCCGTGATAGAGCATCAGGATTCCCTTCTCCCCGTCGTCTCGGATGACCCCGAGGTTATCGGAGGTTTCGGTCGCGGCAAGGTCTGCCGGAATCCTTGACAGAACCCCGTTCGGCATCAGCGCTCCGAGGGAGAGAATTTTTTCGGTATCGGCAAAGGAGAGCGCCTTTTCGTACTCCCCGTCCTTCGCCTTCCCGATTTTCAGCTTCCCACCTCTGTCCTCCTCCGGCAACAGTGAAAACACAGCCTCCGCCTCTTTTTTCAGAAATTCGCGATCCTCCTCCGGCTCGGGAGTGAAAATCACCGCCCGGCTCTCCCTCGGAATGGCGTTCCCCCGGCTTCCTCCGCTCAGCGTGATAAGCCGAAAGGGTCGGCGCTTATAGAGAGCCGCGAGGATTCTCAGCAACAGAAGGTTGGCGTTTCCCCTCTCAAAGCCGATATCCGCTCCCGAATGTCCTCCGAAGAGTCCGGAAATTTCAAGAATCAGCGGCCTTGTGAAGCGGGGGAGCGGGAGGCGCTCCGGTTTCAAGGTAAAGTGGAATTCGATTCCCCCCGCGCAGCTGACGGTAGCGACGCCCTCCTCCTCGGAATCGAGGTTGATCAGCTTTTTTGCGCGGAGCACCGAGCAGTCGAAGCCCTCCGCGCCGAAAAGGCCGGTTTCCTCCCCTGTGGTGAAGAGGCATTCCAGCTCGGGGTGTTTCAGTGTGTCATCGTCCAGCGCGGTGAGCATCGCGGCGACCGCGACTCCGTCGTCCCCTCCGAGGGTGGTGCCTTTTGCAAAGAGCCATTCCCCTTCGACGGCAAGGGCGAGGCCTTCCTTCTGAAAATCGTGTCCGACGCCTGCGTTCTTCTCGCAGACCATATCGGTATGGCCCTGCAGGAGGATTCCCTCCCGTTCTTCGTAGCCGGGGGCTGCCGGCTTCCGGATATAGACGTTATCGAACCGGTCGCGGAGGCAAAAGAGCCCCCTTTTCTCGGCGAAGGCGACGAGGTAATCGGCCACTCCCTTCTCGTTTCCCGAGCCGCGCGGAATGGCGCTGATTTCCTCAAAGAACCGGAAGAGCGCTTCCGGCTGATAACCTTGGATGACGTACTCCATGGCCATCAATAGGCCTTTGCCCAGAGAACCGTGGTGGCGGCGGGTTTTCCACAACAGACGCAGACGCCCGCCCGCTTATCCTGCCGGAAGGGGATACAGCGCGAGCCGACCCCGGTTTCCGCCTTGACCTTCTCCTCGCATTCCGGGCTTCCGCACCATTTGGCGAGGATAAAGCCGTCTCCCTTTTCGTCCAGCGTGTGACGGATTTCCTCCATCGTCTCGCATTCGGAGGTTCTGCGGTCGCGATTTTCCTTCGCCTTCTCCCACAGGCCGAGGCGCACCGCCTCAAGCTTCTCCTTTACGGCCTCCTCCAGCGTATCGAGGGAGACGAAATCCTTCTTCCGGTCGTGTCTTGCGACGAGGACGCACTGATTCGATTCGATATCGCGGGGGCCGATTTCCAGCCGCACCGGGACGCCCTTCATCTCGTATTCCGCATACTTCCATCCGGCGGAATTGTCGCTGTCGTCGAGCTTGACGCGGAATCCGGCGGCCATCAGGCGTCCGCGCAGCTCCTCCGCCTTTTCGAGAACCCCTTCCTTATGCTGAGCGACCGGAACGATGACGACCTGAATCGGCGCCACGGCGGGAGGCAGAACCAGCCCGCTGTCGTCCCCGTGCGTCATGATGATGGCTCCAATCAGGCGTGTGGTGACGCCCCACGAGGTCTGGTGAGGATAGTGGAGGGTGTTGTTCTTGTCTGTGTACTGGATTCCGAAGGCGCGGGCGAAGCCGTCCCCGAAATAGTGGGAGGTTCCGGCCTGCAGTGCCTTTCCGTCGTGCATCAGCGCCTCGATGGCGTAGGTAGCGACGGCTCCCGCGAATTTATCGCTTTCGGTCTTGGGGCCGCGAATCACCGGAATGGCAAGCTCCTGCTCGCAGAAATCCGCGTAGAGGTTGAGCATCCGGAGGGTCTCCTCCTGCGCTTCCTCCGCCGTGGCGTGCATGGTATGTCCCTCCTGCCAGAGAAATTCCCTTGTCCGGAGGAAGGGCCGTGTCGTTTTCTCCCAGCGGACGACCGAGCACCACTGATTATAGAGCTTCGGCAGGTCTCTCCACGAGGTGATGATATTCGCGTAATGCTCGCAGAAGAGGGTCTCGGAGGTGGGGCGGACACAGAGCTTTTCGGTGAGCGGCTCGTTCCCTCCGAGGGTGACCCATGCCACCTCCGGCGCGAAGCCTTCGACGTGGTCCTTCTCCTTATTCAGCAGGGATTCCGGGATAAAGAGCGGCATATAGACGTTTTCATGCCCGGTTTCCTTGAATTTTGCGTCGAGAATTTTCTGAATGATTTCCCAGATGGCGTAGCCGTAGGGGCGGTAAATCATACAGCCCTTGACGCTGGAATAGTCGACAAGGTCAGCCTTTTTGACGACGTCTGTGTACCACTGGGCGAAGTCGGTGTCCATCGGGGTAATCGATTCGACGAGTTTTTTGTCCTGTGCCATAACGAATCCGTTTCTCCGGCGGCATACGGTTTTTTTCATCCCCCGCCGGAAGGATGTGCATTTACTCCTAACATTATATAACAAATTGCCCCTCTTGTCAATCCAAAAGCAAGTTTTTTTCGGAAAATCGGGGGCAAAAGACAGAAAAACCGGCGCGGCGAGGGTCTGGCGGGCGCGGCGGTGACGTGAAACGCGGCGCGGTTCTGCGTAGGGGTGCGAGACGACGGTTTTCGTTAAAGGAAAAGGTGGAGCGAAGAACGGCGGGGCCGTGGGGCGGTCGCGGCGGAAGTGCGCGACGGCGTGAGGGTTGCGCCGTGCGGGTCTTCGCAAGGTCGCGGGGCGGCGGTTTTCGTTAAAGGAAAAGGTGGAGCGGAGAACGGCGGGGCCGTGGGGCGGTCGCGGCGAGGAATGTGGATAGAGAAACAAAAAATCCCGCTACCGGCGGCGGGGATGGGTACGGCGGCAAAGGAAAAGGGGGCGCGCGCCCCCTTCCCTACTCATAAGTTTAATTTCCTGTGTCCGCCGACGTCCGGTTGTCAAGAATCGGAAGCACGGTGTCACTCCCGACGATATCGGGGAGCTTTCCGTTCCACTGCTGCATAAAATAGTAGTCGATCAGCTCTTGCGTCAGCGTTTCACTCAACTTCTTGTTCATCTCGGCCTCTTTTTCGCCCGCATATTGGGCGGCGTCGGCCTGAATCTTGGCGACCTCAGCCTCTGCCTCCGCCTCGATTTTGTCCTTTTCGGCCTTGGCTTCCGCTTCCAGAAGCATCTGCTCCTGCTCGATTTTCGCCTTCAGCTTCTTCTGCTCGGCAACCTGCTTCTCCTCGACGGCCTGCGTGTAGGAGTCGGAGAAGTCCATGTCCTCAATGGCGGTATTGATGACGATGATGTTGTAGGCGGACAGCTCCTCTTCGAGCTTATTTGTGATCTTCGTCGTCAGCTCCTCCCGCGACTCAATCAAGCTTTCGGCGGAATACTTGGCGATGATCGACTTCACGACGTCCATAATCCTCGGCTCCATGACCGTCTGATAGTAATTGACGCCGATCGTCTTATAGATCGTCTGCGCGTTGCTCTTTTCAATCTGATAGTTGATGGTGTAGAGGATTTTGACCTCTTGAATGTCGCTGGAAAAGCTGAGCATCTCAATCGTCGCCTTCTGGGCGCGGTTGTCCATCGACACCACCTGCATGAAGGGATTCTTCACGTGAAGTCCGGCCTCCAGAGTTCCCTCCTGCACGTCTCCGAAGAGCGTCATGATTCCTGTGTGCCCCGTCGGCACGGTAGCAAACATCGACGGAAGCACCAGCAGCAGCGCGAAGAGCGCGAGGAACTGCTTGGGATTCGGCTTCCACTGCCCTCTTTTTCCGAAGCCCAACGCGACAAAGAGAACCACTCCTACAATGACTGCCATTACGATCCAACCCATAACTGAAATCCTTCCTTTCACAATCAAGTCTTCCCCTCGAATCCTTCGGGGGCGGTCTGGGTCATTTGCCCCTTGGCAACGATATGATTATATCACACATTCTTTCGATTGTCAAGAGCATTCTTTCGATTTTTTAAAATTTTTTTGAAATTCGTCGAAAAGGGGCGCGGGAAAGGCAAGTGCGGCGGCGGAAGACGCACAGCGGCGGTTGCGGGTACGGGGGCGCAGAGAAGTCCGGGGCAAAAAGGACAGCGCGGCGGGGCGGTGCGGCGCGGTTCTGGGAGCGGCGCGGCTGGCCCCCGGGGGTGCGCGACGGGTTCGGCAAGTCGTGGCGTGGGCCTTGCGGGGGCGGAGGGGGCGGCAGACGGTGGCAAGGGGGAAGACGTTCCGCACGGCGCGGGTTTGAGCAGAGGGCCGATTTAGAGCACGGGGAGAACGGCGCGGTTCTGGAGGTACGCGGCTGGCCTCCGGGGGTACGCGACGGGTTCGGCAAGTGCGGCGTGGGCCTTGCGTGGGCGGAAGGGGCGGCAGGCGGCAAGTCGAGGCGGCAAAAAGAAAAAGCCCGGCGGGGGCTTTTCTTAATAAATTGAAGAGAGTGCAAAACGGGGCGGCGCGGGCGAGGCATGGTTTTGGGCGGTGGCGGTGCGGGCTTCGGCTGGCTCTCCGCGCCTTCTTTCGGCCCGTTTTCGGTCGCTGTGGGTCGCGGCGGCGGGCTACAGCTCCTCGGCGTCGTGCGCTTTATACCCTTCCCCGAAAATCTCCGACGCGGAGGAGACGATGACGAAGGAGCTTTGATCCATTTCGTTGATCAAATCCTTCACCAGATGGAACTGATGCTTCTTCACCGCGCAGAGGATCAGCCGCTTTTTATTCCCTGTATAGGCCCCTGCTCCTTCGAGAAAGGTGACCCCGACGTCGATCTCCTTCGTCAGCCGCTCGGCGATTTTTTCCGGGCAGGAGCTGACGACGATCAGAAGCTTGGCCTCGTCGGTTCCGTAGAGAATCACGTCGAGAAGTCTTGTCGAAATAAAGAGCGAAATGGCCGCGTAGAGCGCCGTTTCGGGATCCCTTGTCGCTACCGCCGAGGCGGCGATGATGGTGGAATCGACGGCGAGGAAGATTTTCCCGGTCGGGACGCTCCGGAATTTCTTTCTCAGCAGCTTCGCCACGATATCGGTTCCCCCCGTCGATCCTCCGCACCGGAAGACGATTCCCATTCCGACGGCGAGGAGGACGCCACCCACCACCGCGCCGAGGAGGCGATCGTCAAGAATCGGGAGAAATTTTGCACAGAGAACCGCCGCGCCGTCGATCATCAGCGACGACAGCACCGTCGCATAGACCGATTTCAGGACGAATTCCCGTCCGATGGCAAAAAATCCGGCGATGAGCAGTGGGATATTGATGAGCAGGATTATGGTACCGGTCGGGAATCCCGTCAGCCCGTTTATCAGAATGGCGACGCCGCTGGCGCCTCCCGGCGCAAGGCTCAGGGGATTGAGAAACAGCGCGACTCCCACCGCAAAAAAGACACACCCAACGGTAATCAGGATCCACTCGAGCCCTTTTACGGCTCCCGAAGATTTTTTCATGTTGACCTACCCCTCCGCTTGATTTTCTTTTCCTTCATTATATCCAATAATCGGGAAAAAATCAAGAGGCGGAAGGCCGGAACGCAAAATTTTTTACAAAGGCGGCGCAATCCTGCACCGTGCGACGCGGAGATTTTTACGGCTCTTGCTTGCTGTGCGGTGCGGGAATTTTGCGCGGGGGGGGGGAATCAGTGCGGGGGATTCGG
>CANQQT010000045.1 GCA_947626065.1 uncultured Clostridia bacterium
TCCTTCCCCCGAGGCGACTCGATTATTATACCACACCATCGGGGGTTTGTCAAGTCCTTTTTTTGAGTTTTTTAAAATTTTTTTCGGAAAGTAAATTCTCAAAGTAAATGCAACAGCGCCATTCCGAGCCGCATCTAATATAAAAAGGAAGAAAGTCAAGTCACGCAAAGCAAATCACGGAACAAAATCTGCCGTGAAAATGAGCTGGAGAAGGAAAAGCGACCGAATCCTGCGCAGAAAAAGAGGCAAAAAGTTCCCGGCACGGGGACACGGCTCCGCCGGAAGCCGGGGGGCCTGCTACCGCGAAGGATTCCGACCGCTCTTGATTTCATTCCTCGTTCAGAAAAGCTTCGATGGCCTTTTTGATGATTTCGGCTTGCGAAATTCCTTTTTCAAGGCATTTTTCCTTGAAGGCGACGACAAGCTCCTTTTTGATAGCGACGGAGACTCTGCCGTATGTTTTGTTGTTGTAGCGGTTTTTCACGGCTGCGGAGGTCCTGGTTTCGCGCTTCGGCTTGTTTCGTAAATTCCCAAAGTAAATTCCGGAGTAGGAAGGAAGCGGAAGTAAGGTTGGGAAACGGGCGGAAATTAGTGTGAGAAAAAGAGAAAAAAGGAACGTGGCATGGGAAAAAGGAGGAAAACAGGAGGGCTTTTTTCAAAAAGGCGTAAACTCCCAAAAGTAAATTCCACTGCAAATTCCATTGTGGAATTTACTTTGGGAATTTACTCCCGCTTTTTTCTCTCGGAAAACGCCGAAAAGATTGCCCTTGCTCTTGACAAAAGCGCCGTTTTATGATATGATAGAGGAAAATTCAGAGTAGGAGCTCAGGCGTTAAGTGCCGCGGGGACGGGGAGTTGCCCTTCGGACGAAAACATCTGTTGCGGTTTGGGCTCCGCATCCCGCTGGTACATACGGAGTCCTTTTTTGCCTCCTTATGCGGCGAGTTTGCTCATTCGGAGGTTTTTTTCTTGAAAATTCAGACTCAACCCAAAATCCGCGCCAAAAAAAGAGGCCGACAGCTTTTCGATTCCCCTTTTCACGCGTCCTTCTGGAAGCTGGCGGCAAAAGAATTCTCGTACATTGAAATGATCGCGGTCGCGGCGATGTTCATCGCCCTGCGGATCGCCGTAAAATCCCTGACGATTCCCCTGACCGCCGGACTGAAATTCTCCTTTGATTTTCTCGTCAATTCCGTGGGCTCGATGATTTACGGGCCGCTGGTCGGCCTTGCCGTCGGCGCCGTCAGCGACACCGTCGGCTACCTGCTCTTCCCTTCCGGCGTCTACTTTTTCCCCTTTATTTTCGTCGAAATGTCGAGCTCCTTCCTCTTCGGCCTCTTTTTCTACCGCGCTCGCCTGACGCAGACGAGAATCATTCTCTCCCGCCTGACGGTCACGGTATTCTGCAACCTTCTTCTGACCCCCGCGCTTATGAAATGGGAAATGGCCCTCGGCATCTACCCGAAGCCCTACCGCTTTTTCGTCCTTTCCCGCGTCATCAAGAACATCTGCGAGTTTCCCTTTCAGTCGGTGATTCTAATTTTCTGGCTCGGCTCGATTTCCGCCGTCACCCGGCGGATGGAGCTTACCTTCGCCGACGGGGAAAAAATGAAGCCGACCAAGAAAAACCTGCTTTTCCTCATCGGCATCACGGCGGCGGCCATTCTTGCCGTGGGGCTCTATATTCTCTACAAGCATCACAGTTCATCCTGACCGACTCTTCTCTAAAAATCCGGGAGGTGATTCTCTTTGGCTGAGAACGAAAAAAATTCCGAGAAAAAGCACGCCCTTCTCTTCCTTGCCCTCATCGGCGGCCTTTTCGTCCTGCTTCTCGGGTTGAATCTTCTCCTGAAAAGCGGCGTTCTCGGGAGACTTTTCCTCCGCGAGGAGGAGGAAACCCAGCCGAACGTCTTCCTTTACGAGCCGGACTACGACGAAGATATCTTTCAGGACGAGGAATATTTAGAGCAGCGGCGCTCGGTTCTCTACACCGAAGGGGCGCAGTCGAGCTATCTGATCCGGGAGGAGGATTTTCAGGCGGCGGGGGACTACGCGCTCTTTTTCGGGAATTATTTTGACTCTCTGATTCAAGGGGACAACGAACGGTACAACCGCTGCTTTACCGAGGACTACCTCAAGGAAAACGGGGAAAAGGGCCGCTTCACCATGCAGAAGCTCTACGACATGACGGTTCAGCTCCTCGCCGAATACCCCCTCGACGAAAAGAATCCCGAGGAAATCATCGTCGCGGAATTCAAGGTAAGCTATCGGATTCTCTACAACAACGGCACCTTCCGGAACGACCTCCCCAGCGAAACGGCGCGCCCGCAGGTTTACCGCCTTCTGCGGGAAGAAAACACCGGCGCCATCGGAATTCAGGAAATCATCAACTACTCCTTCAAATAACTTCATAGGCCAAAGCGGCGCCGGTTGTCCGACGCCGCTTTTCGTTTTTTATATGCTGTCCTCCCCGGTACGGGGCATGGCCTTTTTCTTTCGTATGCTGCATTTCCGCCCGCCGGCAGAAGCCCGGCCCTTTTCTTTTATACCGTAATCACCGTCCGAAAAAACGGCGGCCTGACCCTCCCGGTTCTTTTCGTATGCCGACCCTCGCCCCACCGGGGCGAAAATCCCCGGGTTCTCTCCCGTCAGGATTTTTTCTGCCCTTCGAGGAAGAAGGTCGCCTCGCTGTCGGCCACCGAGAGCGCGAAGGCGAGGGGAAACATTTCAAAGGCCGCGCCGACGTTTCTTGCGTCGTCCGTGGAGGAAAAGCCCATGTGATAGCGAATGGCGAAGGCCTCCTCCCGTGTGAGCTTCATATAACCGGAAATGATATAGACGCTTTTCTCCCCGTGTCCGTAGGGGAGTCGGTCGTCAAATTCAAAGGTCGGCACCGACTGCCACACGCCGTTTGCGTCCTTCACGTTGCGGCTTCCTTTTTTATAGCATCCGATTTTGCAGACGTCGTGAAGCAGGGCGGCGATCGCCACCGTTTCCGCCGTATAGTCCATGCCGTAGACGTCCTTGACTCTTGTCCGCGCAAGATAATCGCAGAGGCAGTCGTAAACATTGAGGCTATGCTCAAGAAGCCCGCCCTCGTAGGCGCCGTGGAAGCGCGTGCTGGCCGGGGCGGTGGCAAAATCGCTGGTGCTCATCAGATAATCGTAGAGCTTATCCCCGCCCTCCCGTTGAATATGGGTTTTATACAGTTCCTTAAACCGTTCAAGATTCGTCATGATTCCCTTTTCCTTTCTCTGCCGCTGAATCAGCCGTCGGCTTTTTCCCCTCCAGCTCTCTCCCGATGACGTCGGACAGCGCGGCAAATTCCGAAACGCCCAACCTTTCGCCGCGGATATCGGGAGGAAATCCGCAGGCGGCGATGGCCTTGAGGATCTCCTCCTTCCGGCATTCGGAGAATTCCGAGGAGAGAGAATTGGCCAGCGTCTTTCTTCTCTGAGAAAAGGCGCCCCGGATACAGCGGGTCATCAGCGCCTCGTCCTCTACCTTGTACGGCCTCTCGCGGTAGAGCGAAATTTTCACCACCGCCGAGCTGACCTTCGGCGCCGGGAGGAAGCAGCCGGGAGAGACGCTGAGGAGCCTCGTCACCTTCCCGTATCTCGCCACCGCCGCCGTCAGCGCCCCGTAGTCGGGCTCCCCCGGCTTGGCGCAGAGCCGACCGGCTACCTCCTTCTGCACCATCACCGTGATGTTTTCAAACCGACAATCCGATTCGAGAAGCTTCATCAAAATCGGCGTTGTGATGTAGTAGGGCAGGTTGGCGCAGACCGTCACCCGCCGGTCGCCGAACTGTTCTCTGAGCAGGGTCGGCAAATCCACCTTTAAGACGTCCTGACACAAAACCGTCAGATTGTCAAATTCCTCCGTCGTTTTTTTCAAAACCGGAATCAGGGAGGCGTCGATCTCAACGGCGACCACCTTCCCGTACCGGCGGCAGAGCTCACGGGTCAGCGTTCCGATGCCCGGCCCGATTTCAAGAATCCCGTCCTCCGGCTCGGCCCCGCATCCCTCGGCGATTCTTCCGGGGATCGAATCGCTGACGAGAAAATTCTGCCCGTATCCCTTGTTGAAGCGGAGGCCATTTTCCTCCATGAGTCTGCGAACCTCGCCCGCCGACGTCAGTTTCATCCTTCCTCTTTTCCTCCGCCGGGAAAATTCAAAAGCGGCAAAAGGGCTTCCCTCTCCCGCCCGAAAATTCCTTTCGGCGAAAACTTTTAAAATCCTCTTGACAAACGCGTTTCTTTATGGTATAGTATTTATCGTGATTGCTGGTGTAGCACAGTCGGTAGTGCAGCTGATTCGTAATCAGCAGGTCGTGTGTTCGAGTCACATCACCAGCTCCACGGGGCCCTTTTCAAAAGGGGCCCTTTTTTGTGGCTTGCGAAAAGGCCCTTCGGCAGGCGGTGGGCCCGGCCCTTTTTGTGCTTGCGAAAAGGCCCTTCAGCAGCAGGCGGTGGGCCCGGCCCTTTTTTGACTTGCCAAAAGACCTTCCGAAAACGAGCGGCTCCGGCTTTTTGCGGCTACGGAAAATTCTGTTGTTCGGCAGGTTAGCGGCCCGGTCTTTTTTCTGCGAAAGGCTTCGCTTTCGGCAGGCCCCGGCCCTCCCCTTCCGGTCGGCACCGGCGCGGCGATTTTCCCCGCTTTTCCATTATACACTATTTTGAGGAAAACGACAAGCCCTTTCGGGAAAAAACTTTCCGGAAAAAGTTTTTCTTTCCAGACGGTTGCAACCTTCCCCGAAATATGGTATAATAGTGTCGAAAAATCCCGAACGGCGCGTTATAGTCCTTCATCAAGCTCCACGCGGACGGTCAAACGTATTCCGCAGGGCGTAATTCGGGAAAAACGGATCGGTCAAGGAGGAATTATGGAGAGAGAAAAGCTGAGCCGTCAGGCTCCCGCCGCCTTTTACGGAGTCCTTCTCGCCCTCTTTTGCTTTATGCTCGCCTTTTCCCAGATTCTTCTCACCTTCTGCCAACAGCAGAACCGGGCGGCGACCCTCACCTACAATCTCATCATCGCCCTGCTCACCGCCGCCGCCTACCTCGGGTTCGAGATTCATTTTCACCGGATTTCCCCCTCCAGCGTCTTCGCCCTCTCCTATTTTTTCGCCTGCGCGGCCATGACGGCCCTCTCCTTCCACTTTATCGCCAGCTTTGACTTCGTCTCCCTCTTCAACAACCGGGCGGGGGAGGTCGTGGAGGTTTTCCGCGTCTGCTGTTTTCAGCTCTGCGCCGTGGAAGGGGTCACGCTGACGGCGCGGGTCGGATGGGAAATTTCCTCCTATATCCGACGTCTGAAGCAGTAAAAGGCCTTGTCATTCTCTTTTTCCCCGCATATACTGTAGAGAATCGACTTTATTCCGGCATCGCATACCGAAAAAGGAAGCTTTTTCCGAGGCCTTTCTTAAAATCGGTCGTCCCTGACGTCGGCGCAGAAAAGGCGCTTGCCCCCGATTGGCCGAAAAGCGCAGTGTTTTGATGAAGAAGCGAAGGATTTCTCTTTCAAATCTGTACAAAACATATATTTTTCCTGTTTCGGAAAAAAAGTCTTTGATTTTTCCCGAGAATGTGGTATAATAAATAGGATAGCAAATAATGCCTTGCGATTGTTGCCCCGGAGTATTTGCCGTTTGCATCTCCGACCGGCCGCGAAGTCGGAATGCAAAGCCAACAGTTCAGATCAGAAGGTGTTTCTATATATGGAAAAAATACTGATAAACGGCGGAATCCCGCTCCATGGCTCGATTGAGGTCAGCGGGATGAAAAACGCCGCCCTCCCCATTTTGATGGGGTGTCTGCTTGTTGAAGATAAATGCGTCATTGAAAACCTGCCGGAAATCGACGATGTGACCCTGTCCCTTAAAATTCTTGAGGCGATGGGGCTTTCTGTCCGTATGCTCGGGCGCAATACCGTGGAAATCGATTCAACCCATGCCGTAGGAGGAAGCTCCCCCATCGATCTTGTGCGGAAGATGCGCGCCTCCTATTATCTGCTCGGCGCGGAGCTCGGCCGTTTCGGCCACGCCTACGTCGGCTATCCCGGAGGCTGTGATTTCGGCGTCCGCCCGATCGACCAGCACATCAAGGGCTTCGAGGCGCTCGGTGCGGAGGTCAACGTCGAGGGCGGCTACGTCGAGGTAAACGCCGTAAACGGACTAAAGGCCAACAACATCTTCTTCGACGTCATCACCGTCGGCGGGACGATGAACATCATACTGGCCGCCGTCAAGGCGAAGGGCACCACCGTCATTGAAAACGCCGCGCGCGAGCCGCACATCGTCGACCTTGCCAACTTCCTCAACACCTGCGGAGCCAAGATCAGTGGCGCCGGAACCGACACCATCAAAATCATGGGCGTCGACCGGCTTCACGGCTGTTCCTATGCCATCATCCCCGACATGATCGAGGCGGGCACCTATATGCTGGCCGCCGCCGCGACGAAGGGGAGACTGAAAATCACCAACGTCATCCCCAAGCATCTGGAATCGATCTCCGCCAAGCTCACCGAAATGGGCGTGGAGGTCATCGACGACGACGAGTCGGTCACCGTGACCTACGTTGGGGAGCTGAACCGCATCAACGTAAAGACGATGCCCTACCCCGGCTTCCCCACCGATATGCAGCCGCAGATGGGGGTTCTCATGTGCCTCGCGGAAGGGGTCAGCCGCCTGAGCGAGGGGGTATACGACAATCGCTTCCGCTACGTGGAGGAGCTGAAACGGATGGGGGCCCTGATCAAGGTTGACGGGCGCACCGCCGTCATTGAGGGAATCAAGCGCTTCTCACCGGCGCAGATCCGTGCCGTCGACCTTCGGGCCGGCGCCGCCATGGTGATCGCTGCCCTTGCCACCAAGGGGGTAACCGAGGTGGAGGACATCTACCACATCGAGCGCGGCTATGACGACATCGTCGGCAAGCTCCGCCGCGTCGGGGCCGATATTCGAAAAATTGACGCAGAGGAAAAGGTCGCCTTCCCGGTGGCCAACTGAGCCCGACTATTTCTGCGCGGACAAGAGCGGAAACGGGCCGAAAATGCCCTTCCCATCCAAAAGACAAACGCAAAAAAGACCTTTCCCGATTTTGAGCCGGGGAAGGTCTTTTGAATTTCGGAAAAACGGCGGGCTGACGGCCCTTTTTGTTTCGGTAAAAATTTTGTTTCAGCGCAAGAATTTGTTCGGTGAAAAAAATTGTTCGATGCAAGAATTTGTCTGGTGAAAAGAATTTGCTTCGGTAAAAACTTTGTTCCGGCACAAGAATTTGTTTAGCTCAAGAATTTGTTCGGCACAAGAATTTGTTCGGCACAAAAAATTGTTTCGGAGCAAAAACTGGTTTCGGCAAAAATCTGTTCTGCGCAAAAAGGGAAAATACCGCTCAAGGACAGCAGAAAAGGCGCGGGGGGCGCCCGTACCGCTGTGCAGGGCCTTTTCGGTTCTTTCCCTTCTGACCGTCGTTGCCCGGCGTCAAGCGAGGCTTCCTCGGTCGTGTGAAAATCCCTCCCGCGCGCCCCTCAGGTAAGCGGAAGCTCTTCCTTCCCGACCCTTATACAGCGATGCCTCCGCCGGTCGGTCACGTAAAGCCCCTCCGGGTCGAAGGAAAAGCTGTGAACCTCCACCCCGCTTCCCTCTCTTCCGAATCCGGCCTTTTGGATGGCGAGGGCGCGGAAGGTCGGCCCGACCGCTAGCTCTCCCCCACCCGCAAGGAAGGCCGGGGCGCTCCCAGCCTCGTGAATATAATAATCGAGCCGGAGTCTCCCCGTCAGCTCCTTTTCCTCAAGGACGCCGAGCGACAGGCAGAAATCGCGGAAAAGCCCGATCGCCCGTAGCTGGGAAAGCTCCCCGCTCATGCCGGGAAATTCCGCAAGGGCGGCAAAAAAGCCGAAGGGAGAAGGGACGGTCGGCATCACGGCCTTTAGCGTATAGGAAAAATGCCCACTGTTCCCGAACCGCTCAAGCACCGTTTCGACGTTATGCAGGAAGACAAGGTCGGAGAAGGACAGAGCGGCGGTTCTCAGCACTTCATAGGGCGGGTCGGAGGCGCAGACGATGCCGTACCTCTCCGCCTCGCGGTGGAGCGGGGAGCCCTTCAGGAGCTTGAGAAACCCGAGCTTGAGGTCGTCACAGACGCCGTACACATCGTCGAAGGATTTGCCGAAGGTAGGCAGATCCTCGCAGGGCAGCCCGGCGATCAGATCGGCGTGAACCTCCAGATTTCCGGCCTCCTTCAAGCGGCGGAGATTGTCCAGACAAAGCCGAACGTTTTGGCTCCTCCTTATCGCCTCCAGCGTCTCGGGATGGGTGCTCTGCACTCCGGCCTCCACCTGAATTTTCCCTTTTGGGAAGCGAGAAAGCACCGCAAAAGCCTCCTCGTCGAGAAGCTCTGCGCAGATTTCAAAATGATAGGTCTTGGTATACGCCTCCGAAAGAAGCCCCCGCCAGATGGCGACGGCCCGCCTCCGGTCGAAATTGAAGGTTCTGTCGACGAATTTGACGATCTTTATATTTCCCAGCTTCTCAAAATCGAGAAGCTCCCGCAAAACCTGCCCGGCCTCCTTGGCGCGGACTCCCTCCCCCGCCGCCGACAGGCAATAGGCGCAGGAAAAGGGACAGCCCCGGCAGGATTCGTAATAGACGACGGAGGAATCCAGCGCCTCCTCCTCCCGATAGAGAACCCCTTCCTTCGCAAAGCCTTTATAGGGCCCCGCCGACACGATTCTCCCCTCCTCCCGGACGGAGGGAAGACCGCGCTCCCGAATCGCCTCGCAGAGGGAGGGAAGCGCCTCCTCTCCCTCCCCGGCGACGATGAAATCGACATAGCCGTGGCTCTCGAAAAAGGCCTCGTCCTCAAAGGAGACCTCCGGCCCTCCGAAGATAATCGCCGCCTCGGGGCGGAGCTTTTTCAGCTTTTCCGCCACCTGCTTCATTTCGGTGATATTCCAGATATAACAGGAGAAGCCGTAAACGTCCGCCGCCTCCCGATAGAGTCTGTCAAGCACATTAAGGCGCTTTTCCTTGACGGAAAATTCCACCGTGACCGTCTCCCAGCCCCGGGCGGCAAGCATGGGGGCAAGACAGCGAAGCGACAGGCTTTTGTGGATATAGGAAGCATTCAGGGTAAAAAGAACGGCCTTCATTCCGACCTCCGAAAAAAATTTTTGTCCTTCCGGCAAGGGACGCCGGGAAACCGGATCTTCCGGCGTCCTCTTTCATTGTACCACAGAAGGGCAAAAAAAGCGAGTCTTTTTGCAAAAAAAGTTTTCCCCGGCCCCGGCGGGCGGCCCCGGCAAGGACGAACCCTTTTCTCTCAGGGAAAGAGCTTTTTCAGGAAGGAATTTTCAAAGGCGTCGATTTTCTTAAAGCTCATGGTGCCACGGTAAATCTCCTCCAGTGCGAAATGGTCGCGCCGGATCTCTTCAAAGAGCTCGCCGACTCTTGCGTAAAGCTCTGCCTCCAGCCTTGTAAGGAAGCGGAGGCGGGCGCGGTTTTTGGCGATCCTTTCCCTTATCACAAAGCGCTCGGTGTTGATTACCTTCCCCGCGCGTTCCGCCGCTCCCTCCGCCGACCGGTCGAGGACGGCGACCTTCTTTTCCGGAAAGAAGAGGGCGTTGATCTCAAGGAACGGGTCGCGGGAAATCCAGACCTCAAGGGAGGCCTTCTGCGCCGCCGTCAGGAGCTCCTCAAAGAAAAATCCTCCCACCCCGCGGGTGTCGGAAACATACCAGCATTCCTCCGCCTCTTCAAGATAGGTGGGGAAAAAGGTGCTTCCCTTCATTCCCAACGAGGAGATCTGCCGGGAAAGCGGCAAAAACCGCTCCCCGCACCCGAGCTTTTTCACCAGTCGGGAGGCGGCGGCCTCCGCCTTTTTCCAATCAACGCAGTCGGAAATCCGACAGCTTCTCTCGGTGCGGAGCGTCGCGCAGACCCCCAGATATTTATAAACGGTGGCGAATTTTTCGCTCTTCCGATCGGTAAGCTCCTTGATTTCCTCAAAGCGTTCGGCCAGCCGCGCCGCGTTCCAGAATTCCCCGAGATTGAGAATTTCCTCCCGGGCGCCGGGATATTTCGGGTCGGCGCAGTGGGGGGCCGTGCCGTCCATAATTCCGACGCCGGCCTCTCTTATCACCACGGCGTCAAGGGAATCGCTGTCGGAGGAACAGAAATACCGCTCGACGGAAAGTCCCTTTTCCTCCGCGTATTCCGCCGCCTTCTTCATAAACGTCGACTTTCCGGTTCCCGGGCCTCCTTTGATGATGTAGACTTTTTCGAGCCCGTTCAGAATCTCGTCGGCGTAACCGACAAAGCCGTCCGAGGTATTGGCCCCGATAAAAAAGCGGGGCTTGGAATTTTTTTCATGATTCAGCATTGCTCTGCCCTTTCCTTTCGGTAAGAAATGATTGAAAGCTACTGTTATTTTATGCTCCTCCCTTCTTTTGGTTCAAAAAAGAAAAAATCTTCTCTTTTTCCTTCGCTGTCCCGTTTATGGGACAGCATTTGTATTATAATGGAGAAAAAGAAGGGGAAAGCGGCAGAAAAAAGCAAAGCCGCCCTCCCCAAAGGAAAGGATGATTCATCATGACCGGACTGGAACAAAAAACGCTTGCCGAACGCTATTTCACCGAAGCGGAAAAATACCGGGCGCTGGGAGGAAAGCTCTTGCGGGCCGTGGCGGGACTCCTCGCCATCGCCTGTCTGCTCTCTCTTCTCCTTTTGATGAGCCGACAGCTGGAAATCTGCTACACCGTCGGCGAAAAGGTCGTCACGGTGGAATCGGGGGACACCGTGTGGGACTTTGCCGTAGCCTACAAGGGGGAATATCCCGGCGGACTCCGCAGCTATATGGCCAAAATTCTCACAAGAAACGGCATCGAGGATCCCGAAAAAATCGCGGTGGGAAGCAAAATTATCCTCCCGATTTACCGCTACCGTTTCGGATAGGCTTGCATCCTTCCCTCTTTTGTGGTAAAATAAAAAAGGGCCGTGCCGGCCTGTAGAAAGGAGACTGTTTATGCCGAAGCAGGGAAATCAGAAGCAAAAGCTTCTTTGGATTGCGAAAATTCTTTCGGAGGAGACCGACCCAGAGCACGGAATGACCCTTTCGGAGCTCACCGAGCGCCTTGAAAGGGTCGGCATTTTCGCCGAGCGGAAGGGCCTTTACGACGATCTGCAGGCCCTCTGCGATTTCGGTATGTCGGTCGAAAAAAAGAGAAACGGGAAGCTCACCGAATACTTTCTTGCCGAGAGGCTCTTTGAGCTTCCGGAGCTGAAGCTTCTTGTCGACGCCGTCCAGTCGGCAAAATTTCTCACCGAGAAGAAGAGCCGCGCCCTGATTGAAAAGCTCTCCTCCCTCACCGACCGACACGAGGCCAAGGCCCTTCACCGCGAGGTCTACCTTTCCCGCCGCCTCCGGTCGGACAACGAGCAGGTCTACTATACCGTCGACGCCATTCACAGCGCCATGATGCAGAACGTCAAGATTTCCTTTACCTACTTTGAGTACAACAGCAAGAAGAAAAAGGTCTACCGGCACGGGAAAAAGCTCTACCTTGTCAGCCCGTGGGGGCTTCTCTGGAACGACGAAAACTACTATATGATCGCCTACGACAGCGACGCGGCAATGCTGAAGCATTACCGCGTCGACAAGATGGAATCCCCCGCCCTTTCGTCGGAGAAGCGGGACGGGGAGGAGCTGGGACGGGAGCTTGACCTTCCGGAATACGCCAAGGAGCTGTTCGGAATGTACGGAGGGCCCGACACCCTCGTCACTCTGACGGTGAAAAATTCCCTCGCCGGGGTGATCCTCGACCGGTTCGGACAGGAGCCGACCTTCTTCGACAACGGGGACGGAAGCTTCAACGTCAGCGTTCACGTCGCCGTCAGTCCGCAGTTCCTCGGCTGGATTATGAGCTTTGGGAAGGATATCCGCATCGTCTCCCCGGCCTCCGCCGTCGAGCCCTATCTCACTCTGGCGAAGGAGATTCTTGAAAGTGCCGGATAAGCCGCGTTTTCTATTTCCGGAGCTCTCTTTTCATCATCCGGAAATTCAGAAGAATATAAAGTCCGAGGAGAAGGACGATACTGCCCCCGAGGACAAGATACATCGCGGGCAGGTCTATCGTATGCCCGAAAAAGGTGAGGTTACAGTCCAGCGAATCCCGGATTCCCGCAATCGCCTCCTCCGGGACGCCCTGTCTTCCCAGCTCGGCAAGCGCCCCCCGCATCGCGTGATTCCTGACCAGCGAGGTTCCGTAGGTGCCCGGCAGGAAGGAAAGTACCTTCCGGAGACCTTCCCCGAAGGAGGAAATCGGCATATAGGCGCCGCAGATAAACCCGTATCCCGCGCTGACAATCGTCCCGACGGCGGAAATCTGTCCCTGCGTCGTCAAAAAGAGGTTGATGAGGGAGGAAAGCGCCGTTCCGAAGAGAACGAGCAGCAGGACGTCGAGGAAAAGGAGGAGCACGTCCCCCGCCGACAGATACCACCCCACCGCCGCCACGTAGGCGAGGCAGAGTCCGGTGGCAACGACGCACACCGTGAGGGTGGAGAAGAGCGAGGCGAGGTAGTAGCTCACCGAAAGCACGGAAGGCTTGAGCGGGGAAACCCGGAAATCCTTCAGCGTTCCGGTCGCCTTATCCTGCACCGCCAAAAAATTGGAGCAGAAGGCCACCGTCACGCAGGAGATGGCGAGGAGGGAGGAAATCAGCTGTCCCCCGACGAGGCCATCGACCAGCCGCTCCGGAAGGGGTAGCTGCTGAGGCAGATACGAGGTGAAGCTGTCCCTGTAGACGTTTCCGAGGAAGGTGACGTAGAGAACCAGCAGAACGGCGGGGGTGATCAGGGAGGTGAAGAACATTCCCCTGTCCTTGAAAAACAGCTTCCGATTTCTTTTGATCAGCGCGAGGGCTACTTTCATCTTTCTAACCATTCCTTTCTTTAGGGGTGGTTTTTTTGTGATTCCGCGCCGTTCCGGCCGTCCAATCGCAAAAATTCCTTCCGAAAACCGAAAAGCGATTTTTCAGACCCCGGCACCTCCTGTGAGCTTTTTGCCGGTAACGGCGAGGAACACGTCGTCCATTTTGCCTTTAGTGACCTCATAATCCCGGAAGATCTCCGGATGCGCCAGAATCATCTCCGTCACCGCTCCCGTGTTCGGAACGGACAGGCGGTAAGCGTCCTTCAACACCTCATATTCCCTTCCAAGGCGGCGGATTTCCTCCTCCTTTGCCCCGTAAACCGTAACGTAGTCCCCCGTATAGGCGTTTTTCAGCTCAAGCGGTGTTCCCTCGGCGACAATTTTCCCGGCGTCAAGGATGACGACGTCGTCGGCCTCCGCCGCCTCCTCCATATAGTGGGTGGTCAGAAACACCGTCATGTTTTCGCTCCTCCGCAGGGAGGCAATCACCTCCCAGAGCGTCTTTCTCGTCTGCGGGTCGAGTCCCGTCGTAGGCTCGTCGAGAATCAGAATTTTCGGGCGGTGGAAGAGCGCCCTTGCCACGTCGATTCTTCTGCGCTGTCCTCCCGACAGCTTCCCGACCGGCCGCTTCAGAAAATCCCCGAAATCCAGCAGAGAGCAGAGCTCCGACAGCCGATCCCGGAAGGCCTTCCCGACGATACCGTAGGGCGCGGCGCGGCTTTCAAGGTTATCGTATACGGAAAGCGCCCCATCCAGAACGGAATTCTGAAAGACGACGCCGAGGCGGCTCTTGACGGAATCAAGATCCCGGTCGAGGCGACAGCCGTCGATCACAATTTCCCCGCTGTCCTTGGCGAGCTGTCCGCAGAGAATGTTGATGGTGGTGGATTTTCCGGCGCCGTTGACGCCGAGGAAGGCGAAAAGCTCCCCTTCCTTCACCTGAAAGCTCAAATCCCGTACCGCCTTCACCTCTCCAAAGCTCTTGTTCAAATGCCGGATCTGAATGATTTCTTTCATTTTGTCTCCTCCTGTGAAGAATTGTCCTTTCCGTCTCTATGTACGCCGAAGGGATCGATCCCGAGCCCCTGCAGATAGGCGTCGAGCGCCTGTCCGATGAAGTGGTCGGCGGCCTCCTGTGCCGCGTCCTCCTCCGCCGAAATTCCCTGTGACTCCCTCCCGGCAAGAAGGCCGACCTTCATCAGCTTGGGAAGCAGAGAGTGATCCCCGCCGGTGAATTTTTCAAGCATCTGCCAGAATTCCTCCGCGAACCGTTTGCCTTCCTCGCTGTCCGGCGCCACGCGGGCGGTCGGATATCCGACCGCTCTTTCCCGCAGTCTCCGGTAGGTTTCGATGATGGCGACGGCGTTTTCCCTGTCAAACGCCGTGCGGCAGTATTCCAGCGTCGCGTCGTCGAGATACTTGATCAAACGATACTGTTCGTTTTTCATGCGATGGTTGTAAAGAATGGCGGCATATCTTTTAAAATCGACGGTCTGCATCTGCAAAACCTCTTCCCGCAATGCCCGGAGATCCGCGAGCGCATCGGAAAGGAGCCGAATCTGCTCTTCCATGTCCGCCGCGCGGGCGGCAAGCGCCGTCGCCACCTCGGCGGGGGTATCCAGCGGAAGCAGATGATTCTTGATTTCCGCGAGGGAAAAGCCGACCGACTTCAAGGCCAGAATCTGATCCAGCTTAATCATGTCCCGGTCGGTATAGAGCCTGCGGCCTCCCTCGCTTTCCGCCGACGGCTTCAGCAGGTTTTCCCGGTCATAATACTGAAGCGTCCGAACCGTTACTCCCATCTGTTTCGCCAGCTCTCCGACCGTCCTGTACCCCTCCGGGATGGCGCGACCGGTTCCCATAAAATTCCCTCTTTCCTGCGGTTTTATCGCGGACGCCGCGTCCGAACCGTTACTCCCATCTGTTTTGCCAGCTCTCCGACCGTCCTGTACCCCTCCGGGATAACACGACCGGTTCCCATAAAATTCCCTCTTTCCTGCGGTTTTATCGCGGACGCCGCGTCCGAACCGTTACCCCCATCTGTTTTGCCAGCTCTCCGACTGTCTTGTACCCCTCCGGGATAACACGACCGGTTCCCATAAAATTCCCTCTTTCCTGCGGTTTTATCGCGGACGCCGCGTTCGAACCGTTACTCCCATCTGTTTTGCCAGCTCTCCGACCGTCCTGTACCCCTCCGGGATGGCGCGGCGGATTATCGCATAATTTTCTCTTTTCCACATTATACATCATGACGTTGCGTCACAAGCAAGTGTTTTTTGAAAATTTTTTTGAAATTTTTTATTTTGCCCGCCCGGAGTCCTCCATGGACGCCCCGCGCACCGATTTTTCGGTCTGCCGGGCGAGCGCTTGCGCTTTCTTTTAAAGGCTGTAAACGCCGGTGAATCGAGCCCTTCTCTCCGGGGTCAGGTGGTGGCTGACCAAAATCAACGTCAGGTCGGGGTTGTCAAGAAGGCTGTTCTCCACGATTCCCGCGTTTTCCGGATCGAGCGCACTGGTGCCCTCGTCCACCAAAAGAACCGAACGGTCGTGAATCAGCGCCCGGGCAATGGCAACGCGCTGTTTCTGCCCGCCGGAAAGATTGCCTCCGTTCTCCCCGACCGGGGTATCGAGGCCCTCCGGCATGGCGGCAAGATCCTTTATCAGGGCGCTGTCCCGCAGAGCCTTCTCCATCTGCTCCTCGGTGAACTCCTCCCCGAGGGTGATGTTGTCGCGGATCGTCGTATTGAAGAGGAACACGTTCTGCTCGATGTAGCTCATCTGCCTCCGGATCTGCTCCGGCGTGAAGCCGCAGGCGTCCTCGCCGTCGAAGAGAATCGACCCGCCGTAATTCGGGAGCCATCCCAAAAGGAGCTTGAGAAGCGTCGATTTTCCACACCCGGAGGGGCCGGTCAGCGCGTACTTGCCGCCCTTTTGAAAGGCGAGGGAGAGGCCGCGGAGGACCGGCTTTTCGTCGTATCGGAAGGTCAGATCCTTCACGGTGACGGCGTCCCGGATTGGACGGAGCTCGTCGTGCTCCCCGTCGGGAATTTCCTCGCCGTGATGCGTGATTTTTTCAAAATAGGGCTTTGTGGAGGAGAAGGAGAGAAGAAGCTGAGCCGCCACCCCGACGCCGTTTGAGAGACTGCCGCAGAGATTGCCGCCTCCCATCAGGGCCCCTTGGAGAATCACGCCGCGAATCGAAAGCAAGCCGATCAGCCCGTTCGTCAACAGCTGCATGACGATATTGACGCATTCAAATCCCGCGCCGATGACGCTCTTGACACAGGTCAGCCGGAATTTGGGCTTTTCAATCTCTTCGCTCGCCTCCGCCGTCCCCCGGCGGAAGCACTCCTCCCTGCCGAAGGAGTACAGGACGTCATAGCCCGACAACAGATCCTTGAATTTGCCCGTCGCCCTCGCCTGTCCCGCCTCGCAGGCCGCGCCGAGCTTCTCCATGCGCTTGTTGAAAAGCTGTGGGACAAGCATCATCACGGCGACGTTTACCAGCGCCGCGACAAGGAGAGACCAGTGGAGCATCAGCAGGGCGACGGCGCTGAACAGGACGTTGGCCACACATCCGACGCACCGATAAAAGGGCTGCCATGCCAGCTCCTCGATTTTGTTCACGTCGTTTGTGAACTGCGACAGATAGTCCCCGGTATCCTTTTCGTGAAACTCGCCGTGTGACTTTTTGAGGAGCGTTTCCGCCGCGTCACGCCGAACCTCGTCGTTCATTTTGCGGATGGCGCGGCCCTGAAAAATCTCTTCGAGACTGTCGACCCACAGAAGAAGGAACCACGAGCCGCACAGCAGAAGCGTCCAGAGGAGGAAACCCCGCAGATCCAGCTCAATGATGCTCTGAAAGGTCTGCATCATCAGAAAATTGTTCCCGATTTGCAGGGCGCAGACGATCAACAGAAGCAAAATCGCCGCAAGATTGGCCGACCAGAATTTCCTTAAATAATAACGCATTTTTCCTTCTCCTTTCGGAAATTATTCCTTTGGGGAAGCTTTGACCTCTTCCCACACTTCCCCCGCCCCGAAGAGAGGCTCGGGGGAGTAAAGCTTAAGATAGTTGGATTCCGATTGCATCAGCGTCCGGGCAAGAAGCAGGAAAGGGATCAGCTTCCACGGCTCCGAAACCTCATAGACACTCGTCTCGCCCTCCTCCAGCTCAAGCTCCATGGAGGATACCAGCTCCAACTCCGCAAGCGCCTTAAGCAGCTCCTCCACGTCCTC
>CANQQT010000046.1 GCA_947626065.1 uncultured Clostridia bacterium
GGAAAACGAAAACGCCTACTATTTCTCGACCAACGACCTCACCTACAACCTCGACAACACCGACTACAGCCATTACGACGCGGCCGGACAGGTGATTTTGGGCAATCGGTTCGCCGAAAACGTCCTTGCCCACTTGAACAAGGCCGGAGGCTGAGATCCGAAAAAAATCCATTCGGTTTGATGGGAGATTCCGTATGAAGAACAGAAAAGCATCACGGCAAATTCTTGCGGCTCTTCTTGCGGCTTTGATGGCGCTGGCCTTGCTTTCCTCCTGCTCCGGCGGGAAGGGAAGCGGCAAGGAGTCGGGGAGCGAGGCTCTCGGAAACGACGGCACGAGTCCCGAAGCGACCGAACCCGAAGCTACCGAACCCGAGGCCACCGAGCCGGAGGCTACCGAAACCGATCCGGAGGAGGAAAACGTGAAAACGAAGCGCGTCATCGTCATTTCCGGACAGAGCAACGCGGTGGGACACTCCGCGCAGAAGTACCTGCCCGACCGTGCGGGAAAGATTTCCGCCGAACGGGTCAACGAGATGAAAAAAGGGTACGAAAACATCAAAATTTACTACAGCAACAATCCCTTCCAGACCTATCCGACGGCCAATACCGGCTTTGCGCCGGTGACCTTCGGATGCGGGGTGAAAAATTCCTCTGCCGTGACCTTCGGACCGGAGGTCGGGCTTGCCGAGTATCTGAATAAAACCTATCCCGGCGAGGAATTTTATATCGTAAAGGCCGCCTCCGGCGCGACGGCGCTCTTTGAGACCTGGAACCCCAACTACAAGGAAAAGGACAGCCTCTATGCACAGATGCTGACCTTCGTGGAGGATGCGCTCGGAAAGCTGAAGGAGGAAGGCACGAAGACCGAAATCATCGCCTTCTGCTGGATGCAGGGAGAATCCGACGTCAGCCGCGGTGGGGATTTCTACAAGAGCGATCCCGGCTATCAGAAGTACAAGGATTTGTTCGGACAGCTGGTCGACGGATTTGCCGAAAAATTCCGCGATTATCTGCCGAAAAACGGCCTTGCGGTCATTGAACCGGGCATCAGCACCTACTGGAACGGTGGGAACCGCATGAACAGCGCAAAGGAAGAATTTGCCGCCGAGCGGGAGAACACCTACTATTTCAGCACCTCCGATCTCACGTGGAATCTGGACAATACCGACTACGCGCATTTTGACGCCGCCGGTATGGTGACCCTCGGCAACCGCTTCGGGGAACGGATTTCAACGATTCTGGGCGGAAGCTGACAAGCGGCGCCCGGCGGACACGCAAAGGGCAGAGCCGCAAACACGGAACGGTAGCCCCGTTTCGGCGGCGCTCGGCGGACATCCGCAGAGGAAACGCCGCAAAACGCACGGCGGGAGAAAGCTCTCGTTCGGGCGGTCGGAGCGACAGCTCCGATAATGGGTTTTGAACGAAACCGGAATCCTCCGGTTTTGGAATATTTAAAAGATGGGAGAACACTATGAAAAAACTTTTGCTTCTACTTCTTGTCGTATGCATGACCTTCAGCGTGATTGCCTGTGCAGGTCGCGGAAGCGGATCCGGGGAGAATACCAAGGCGCCGTCCGGCGGTACCTCCGGCTCCGACGAGACAGACGATGGATGGGCAGACAGTCTTCCCGCGGACCTCAATTTTGACGCCGCGGAAATCCGGATTGTCTATCCTGAAGTCCGCGTCGAGGACATCTTCGTGGAAGAAGCGGGCGGCGACGTCGTGGACAGCGCCGTTCAGAGAGCACAGATCACGGTGGAGGATCGCCTCAACGTGACCTACAATGTTACGGCGCTTCCCAGCGAACGTGACGCCTATTCGCAAGCCATTCTTCAAACCTACCTGACGAATCAGGACATTTACGACATCGTCGGCGATATGATCGCCTACGCAGCCGGAATCGTCACGTCGGGCCCCTATGCGGATCTGAAATCGATTCCGTATCTCGACTTCTCCAAGCCCTATTGGAATCAGTCGATGGTGAAGGGCTTTGACGTGGATGGCCACCTCTATTTCTGCAGCGGTGACGCCGGAGTTTCCTTCCTCCGTTACATCACCTGCATGATGTGTGACTACAAGGTCGCGGCCAACAACCAGATCGACATTGAAGAACTCCAGCAGCTCGTCATCGACGGCAAATGGACGGCGGAAAGGATGAAGGAATATGCGACCGGAATCTTCAACGGCGCCGATCCCACGAACGTCAACCGCGAGACCGACACCGTCGGTCTGATGGTTCCGGAGCGCGACCACGCGACGCCTCTTGCCGCCGGTATGGGCCTGTATATGTTTGCGCAGAACAGCGACGGCGAGCTTGAGGTCACCTACGGAAACGCCCACGCTGTCGACGTGATTCAGTGGCTGGTCCACCTCTTCAACGACAACGTTGACTTCGTCGGCACCTTCACAGTTGCGACGACCGACAGTCTGACTGTCGACCGTGGCCTGATCGCGCAGGAGCGCGCCCTCTTCGCCACCCTGATGCTCAACGAGACCTCGACCTACTATGAGGAAATCGCGGCTGACTATACCGTGCTTCCGATGCCGAAATGGTCGGAGGAGGACGAATATTCGACCTTCTCCCGCGCGATCCACATCACCAACGCCATCATGAGAACCTGCTCCGAAACAGAGCTTGCGGGCGCCGTTCTTGAGTGCATGGCGAGCGTCGGCTATACGCAGGTAACTCCCGCCTTCTTCGAGGAATCGATGAAGGTCAAGTACTCCGACGCGATCCCCGCCTCCCGTCAGATTTTTGACATCATCCGGGACAGCGTCACCTTTGACTGGGGCTTCTACTGTATGTTCGGCTTCGCCAACTCTTCTCAGCTTTACGTTTATACGCCCATCAACGACAACAATCTCGGTTGGGCGTCCCTCGTAAAGGCGAGAGAGTCGAACTGGTCACGCAGTCTGGATATGTATCTTGACAAGCTGAAAAATCTCGAAAGCGACGTCGGCTGATAGAAGGAAATCTTTTGAAGAAGAATCTTCAGAAGAAAAATCTTCCGAAGAAAAATCTTTCGAAGAAAAATCTTTTGAAGAAACGCTCTTCAGAGGAAACGTCCTTCAGAAGATGTGAAAAAAAGTATCAAAAACGTTAAAAAGTATCAATCCCGGCATTTACTTTCTCCGTCGTTTTATTTATAATACTTCTTAAGAGATACTTTTCAATTCCCGGTGAAAAATTTCTGAGAAGAGAAATTCTTACAGAAAGATTTTCTACCGGAGATGCCCCTTTTGAAGGAATCTCCTTCGCTCGCTGAAGCTCTGTTCCCCACCGAGGTGTTCCTCGGAAAAAATAAATTTTCGGAAAGGATGATTCCGGGGGAGACAAAGTCCCCCGGAACGGAAAAACACATGAAAAAGACGTTAGCACTTCTTCTTTCCCTCTGTATGCTCCTCTGCCTGCTCGCCTCCTGCGCGGATAAGGGCGGCTCAGGCAACGAGGGAACCAACGCCGCGACAGAAGGAAACGGCACCAACGCCGCGACTGACGCCGCAACCGAACCCGATGAATCCAAGGCGCCCGAAACCGACGCCGCGACCGAGCCGACCGAGACCGAGCCGGAAGAAACTCAGGATCCGAACTTCCCGCCCTTTGACACCACCGCTCCTTGGGACGGCGTCAGCGCCAGCCTGCGTTGGTACAAGCTGGGCGACTGGAGAAGCGGATTTGAGCTGACCAACGCCTACGACCTCAAGGGCTTCGCGATGATGGTTGCGATCGCCAACGGCGGCGTTCTCTACTATGACCCCAACTATATGGTCATCCGTGACACCGACGGCGACGGCGATCTCACCGACGAGGCCGGTTATGACGAAGAGAACGTGATTGCCGGTGATAAGTTCGCGGGCTGCGAAATCCTTCTGAAGGCCGACGTCGACCTGAACGGCAAGGAATGGTCTCCGATCGGACTCGGCTCCTCCTTCCAAGGGAAGTTCATGGGCGAAGGCTACACCGTTTCTAACTTCACCGTTTCGGCGGAGTCTGCCTGCCATCCGACCCTTACCCAGAGCTATTATGGCTTCTTCGCCTATATCGCGAACGGCGCGGAGGTGAGAGATCTGACGGTTGCCGACGCGACCTTCGAGGTTGATTCTCTCGACGATAAGAACGACGACGTTTACCTCTCCATCTTCGGATGCAACGTGGGTGCCGTCACGGTTGCCAACTGCAACGCGTACAACATCACCTACAACGTGAAGAAGCTGGGGAACAACAACACCTGCATCGGTTATATGATTTGCATCGCCCGTGTGGCCGGTACCTCCGTCACCGGATGCAAGGTTTATAACTACACCTATAACGGCGACATTTCCGGTGCGAACGAGCACCACGACTGGTACGGCGTCGATCAGGCGAACGGCGGAGCGACCTTCACCGGCTGCGAAGTTCTTACGGCTGACCCCCGCTGAACGGGAAAACGCGTAAGCATATAGCGCTTTAAAACAATCGGGAGAGCGCCGGGCGGTTTCGGCCGTCCGGCGCTTTTTCGGTCCCGCCGCCCCCCGGCGGAGGGGATGTACCCCCCCAACGTGAGCTTTTTTGCCGCTCAAACGGCGGAAACCGCAAAAACTGTTGTTTTTGCGCCGCAAGGCGCGGAAACCGCGCAAAAAGGCTTTTCAAGACAAACCCGGCGCGGAGAATGCCGGGCAAAAATCGCTTTTCTTTGCAGAACTTTTTAAATTCTTTTCAGAAAGAAGGGAACCGTTATGAAATTCGTTCCGACACAGGGACTTTCCCGCCTCTTTTTTTCACCCGACGGAAAAGGAAACACTTTTGGGGAGGGAGGAGCCTCCGATTGCCGCATTCATACCATTTCCGAGCTGAACGCTACCCCCTATCCTCTCGACTCGGCAGCCGGTGAGGAGAAATACAGCACGGTCATGAAGAACTTCCGGCAGAGCCGCTTGATTGACAAGGGGGAGATGGACGACATAAATGCCTACTATCCCCGGATCAAGGTGCTTCCCGACGGAAGATATTTTCTCATTTTTCACAACAACAAATTCGGCGGTTCCGTTTTCTACAGCTTTAGCAGCGACCTTCTCACATGGGAAAAACCGAAGATTCTTTTTCAGCAAAGAAAGAGTGAGATTCGCGGCGAGCCGGACGAGCATCTCTACATGACCCCCGACGCCTGCGTCCTTTCCGACGGCTCGATTCTGGCCGTCACCTCCTACCGTGAGGGCCATCATTACCGCACCGATATCGACAAAAACGGCGTCGCCGCCAAGATTTCGACCGACGGCGGCAAGACCTGGAGCGAGGAAATCACCGTTTACGTCGGAACCAACTGGGAACCGGCGGCGATGGAAGGGAAGGGGGAGGTTTTCGTCTTCTTCTCCTGCACCGCGCCGAGCATTTATAAGTACGGAGTCGAAAACTTCGATCACCGTTCCAGCGGCATCGGCATGGTGCGTTCCTTCGACGGCGGCCGGACGTGGAATCCTAAAGTTACCGGCGCGCCCTATCTGCCGCAGTACGTGATGCGTCAGTTTGTCTGCCGGGACGCGGAGGGGTTTGACCGCTACAACGACCAGATGGCGGCGCCGTTTTTCCTCAACAACGGCACGGCGGTTCTCGGCGCGGAAAGCTATCTCTGCGACATCGGGCGCTATAAATTCTCGGTTATGTGGGACGACGGGCACTTTTCGGAGGACGTCGGCCCCGACAAAACCGGTCCGGAAAACCGGAAATCGAACATTTTCTCGCTGGCCGGGCCCTATTTTTCCCAGTTTGACTCCGGCGAGGTGATTTTGACGCTTCACTGGGCAAACACCATGCGCTACCGTCTGGGCGATTGCACGGCGCACGACTTCTACGACGAAAAAATCCTCTTCCCGAAGGCGGGAATGTGGGGAAGCGTGCAGAAAATTTCCTCGCACAGCGTCGTCGCCGTCATTACCACGCCGGAATACGAAATTCAGACGGCGCTCCTCTATCTGAATCACCGCCTGAACGCGAAGAAAATGACGCCTTCCCTGACCGCCAATCCCTCCGATTGGAAGGGGAACACCGACGCGCTCTTCTGCGGGAGTCAGTCGCAGGCGCAGGTTGCGGTGCGGGTCGGCTATGACGACGAAAACGTCTATCTGCTCGCCGAGCGGGCCGACGATTTTCTGACCGAAAAGGACGCGCTGACCTTCTTCCTCGGCGGAAAGGACGGCGGTGTTTACCGTCTGACACTGGACGGGAAGGGAATGGAGTCTCTTGAACTCGGAAAGGCGGTCGCCGGGGAAGAAGAGGTTTCCTTCACTCCCTGCGACGCCGAGAAGGCAGGGGCTCGCGCCTCCCTCCGTACCTGCGGAAAGGAAAGCGGTGTGGCCGGTCTGATCTATGAGGTCGCCTTCCCCCGCGCTCTTCTTGACGCCGAAAAGGGAATTTCTCTCCTCTTTGACCTCGTGAACGCCGATTCCCCCGACGGGGAGGCCGAACGCGAGGAAGGCAAGCCCGGCGCGGTTCTTTCCGACCGGGAAACGTGGTTTACCGCCTCCTTTGAGGGATAAAAAGCACCTCGGCGCCCCTCGCCCCGGAGTCATGCCGGGCAGAAAAACGAAAAATTCCGGGGGAGGTCGGGCTTTCCCGTCTCCTCCGGAGAAAGGCAAATTCATGAAAAAAATCCATTCCAAGCTGAGACGGGGAGCGGCGCTCTCCCTCGCGGCGATTCTTCTACTCCTCTCCTGCGCTTGCAGCAGGGGCGGAAGCGCGGGAACAGAATCGGGGAGCGGTGGGGAGGAGCAAACCTCCGCCGAAACCGGCCCGACCGGTCTTCCCGACATTGAGAGGCACATTCACGCCATTTCCGAGCTGAACACGACGGAATACCCGCTCGACTCGGCGGCTGGGGAAGAACAGGCCGCCCGTCTTGCGAAGAATTATCGGGAGAGCTATGCGCTTTCCGGCTCCTCTCTCAGCGCCTCCCAGCCCTATTATCCCCGCATCAAGAAGCTGAAAGACGGAAGCTACTTCCTCATCTTCCACAACGGGGACCACGGCGGGAACGTTTACTACGCGACCAGCACCGACTGCGTCAACTGGAGCAGCGCGAAAATTCTCTTCGCGCAGAAGGCGGTGACGGCGAACGGGCGGAAGGATACCCTGATGTATATGACCCCCGACGCCTGCGTGCTTTCCGACGGCAGGATTCTTGCCGTGACCTCCTACCGTCTCGATTATCCGAACTATACAGACTACATCGAGGGCAACGGCGTCTCGATCAAGATTTCGGAGGACGGCGGCAAAACGTGGGGCGAGGAGCAGGTCGTCTTCGTCGGGACGAACTGGGAGCCCTCGGCTCTTGAGGCCGACAACGGAGAAATCCTGATTTTCTTCACCGCGACGGCGCCGAGCATTTATAAATACGGAGTGAAGAACTTTGAATACCGTTCCAGCGGCGTCGGATGCGTCCGCTCCTCCGACGGCGGGAAAACGTGGACGCCGAACGTGACCGGCGCGCCCTTCCTTCCGCAGTACGTGATGCGGCAGTATACGCACACCTTCGACAACGGCATTCCGCATTATACCGATCAGATGCCGGTGGCGCTCCAGCTCAACAACGGCACCATCGCCCTCGCCGTCGAAAGCCAGTTTTCCTCCGACAGCATCAAGTTTTCTATCAGCTGGTCGAACGATTACTTCGCCGAGGACGTCGGAATGGACAAGACCGGCCCCGACAATCGAAAGAACAACCTCTTCTTCTGCGGAGGCCCTTATCTTGCCCAGTTTGACTCCGGCGAGGTGGTTCTGACCTACCATCACGGCCCGATTTTCCGTTATCGGCTCGCCGACGCCACGGCGCACAACTTCTACGACGAGGTAATCCTCTACGAGCGGGGAAGCGCCGGTTATTGGGGAAGCGTGGAAAAGGTTTCCTCCCACAGCGTCGTGATGACGGTGGGAATCAAGGACGACTATTCCGCCCTGCAGGTCGCGAGAATGTATCTGAATCACCGGCTCCACGCGCATAAGATTTCCCCCTCGGTGATTGCCGATACGACCGAATGGGAGAACAGCACCGACGCCCTCTTCTGCGGGAGCAAATCGCAGGCGCAGGTGGCGGTTCGCGTCGGGTATGACGACGAAAACGTCTATCTGCTGGCCGAGCGGCTCGACAGGCAGATTACCTCCGACGACACGATGGCCTTCTACCTTGACGACGGAAGCGAAAAGGGCTTTTACCGGATGACGCTGGGGAACGACGGGCTCCTTTCGCTGGATCATAAGGAGAAAAATGCCGGAGCGGCGGAGGCCGTCGACGCGACCGCCGAGGGCATCCGCGTGGCGGTTTATACGGACGGAACGATCGACGACCGCCTCGATACCGACAAGGGGATGATTTACGAGATTGCCTTCCCCCGCACCCTTCTCAAGGGAGAGGGACAGCTCCGCTTCCTCTTCGATCTCAACAACTGCGACCGGAAGGGCGCCGACCCCGTGACCGAGGCCGGTCAGCCCGACGCGAATTTCAGCGATAAGGGAAAGTGGTTCATCGCCACCTTTGAATAAGCAAGAGTCGCGCGACACTGAAAAAGACAAGCCCGAACGCGCGGGACGCCGCGTTGACGCCCCCGCGTGGCGGGCGAAAATGGGCCCCGCCAGCCTGAACCTGCGCGGAGGAAGTCTGTGTAGCACAAACGGAGGCCCCCGGCCAGCTTGGGCCGACGCGGCGGAAGTCTCTGTAGCACAAACGGCGTACCCCGGCCAGTCTGAGCCGGTGCGTGCGGAAGCTTTTGCCGCGCAAACGAGGCCCCGGCCAACCTGAACCGGTATGGAGAAGCCTGTGCCGCACACGGCGGGCGCGGGTAACGGCGGAAGCGCACGTGTCAGGCAAAACACGCCGTGACGGCGTGGTGCCGACGGACAATTTTTTGTCCGAAAAGTATAAATTCACACAGTTTGTCGATTGTCAAAACGCCGGTTTTATGCTATAATAAAGCCGACCCAAAAGGCGACAGAAAACAGGTCTCCCACGACGGCGGCGGAGGCCTTCCAAAGCCCCCAAAAGACACCGATACCAAAATGAAAACCAAATTTCCGCCGGACGCGGCAGGCCGTCGCCGTTTCCGGAGAAAGGGCAAACAATGAAAAAACGCAATTCCAAGCTGAGACGGGGAGCGGCGCTCTCCCTCACGGCGATTCTCCTCCTCCTCTCCTGCGCCTGCAGCGGAGGCGGAAGCTCGGGAACAGAATCGGGAAGCGGCGAGGAGGAGCAAACCTCCGCCGAAACCGGCCCGACCGGTCTTCCCGATATTGAGCGGCATATTCACGCCATTTCCGAGCTGAACACGACGGAATACTCGCTCGACTCGGCATCCGGGGAAGAGCAGTACAGCACGCTGATGGAGAATTTCCGCGAGAGCTACCAGCTTTCCAAGGGAAAAATGGGCAACAACAACGCCTATTATCCCCGCATCAAGAAGCTTCAGGACGGAAGCTACTTCATGATTTTCCATAACAGCCTCTACGGCGGAAGCGTTTTCGGCACTCTCAGCCAGGACGCCATAGAATGGAGCGCTCCGAAGGAGGTTTTCGCACAGACGCCGATCACCGTCGACGGCAAGAGCGATACCCGGGCCTATATGACCCCCGACGCCTGCGTCCTCTCCGACGGGAGAATCCTCGCCGTCACCTCCTATCGCGCGGTTCACGCCTATTCCAGCGCGATCGACTATAACGGCGTCGCCATCAAGATTTCGGAGGACGGCGGCAAAACGTGGGGAGAGGAACAGATCGTATACGTCGGCACCAACTGGGAGCCCTCGGTGATGCAGGCCGACAACGGCGAAATCCTGATTTTCTTCACCTGTACCGCGCCGAGCATTTATGAGCTGGGCGTCGATAAGTTCGATTACCGCTCCAGCGGCGTCGGCTGTGTCCGCTCAAAGGACGGCGGGAAGACCTGGACGCCGAACGTGACCGGCGCGCCCTATCTGCCGCAGTACGTTATGAGACAGTATACGGGAGTCTTTAACGGCACCAATATCAAGCGTTACACCGATCAGATGCCGGTGGCGCTCCAGCTGAACAACGGCACCATCGCCCTCGCCGTCGAAAGCCAGCTGAAGGCCGACGGAACCTACCGTTTCTCAATCTGCTACACAGACGACTACTTCGCCGAGGACGTCGGACTGGATAAAACCGGCCCCGCCAACCGGCAGACCAACGTCTTTGAGCTGGCCGGGCCGTATCTTTCGCAGTTCGACTCCGGGGAAGTGCTTCTGACGAATCACTGGGCGGGGAAATTCCTCTACCGCCTCGGGGACAGCACGGCGCACACCTTCTACACGGCCAAGACGATTTTTGAAAAGTCGGGAATGTGGGGAAGCTCGGAGAAGCTCTCCTCCCACAGCGCCGTCATCACCGTCACAACGGAGGAATACGAAATCATGGTCGCGCGGATGTACCTCAATCACCGTCTCCACGCGCACAAGATTTCTCCCACGATGACCGCCAATCCCGCCGAGTGGGAAAACAGCACCGACGCCGTTTTCTGCGGGAGCAAATCGCAGGCGCAGGTATCGGTTCGCGTCGGCTATGACGACGATAACGTGTATCTCCTCGCCGAGCGTCTCGACCGTCAGGTGACGGGGGACGATACCATAATTTTCTACCTTGACGACGGGTCGGAAACGGGATACTACCGTATGACGGTCGGAAACGAAGGCATTCTTTCGATGGATTACAAGGCGAAGAACAGCGCTCAGGCCGAGGACGTCGACGTCGCGGCGCAGGGAATCCGCGCGGCGGTCTGGGTTGACGGAACCGTCGACGACCGGATCGGCATCGATAACGGCGTCATTTACGAAATCGCCGTTCCCCGCACTCTTCTCAAGGGAGACGGTCAGCTCCGCTTCCTCTTCGACCTTGTCAACTGCGACCGCAAGGGCGCCGAGTCCGAGACCGAGGCCGCCCAGCCCGACGCCAGCTTCCGCGACAAGGACATCTGGTTCCGGGCGACCTTCGAGTAAAAAAGGAAAGCCTGGGCCGGTAACTGAAAAAACGCGCAATTTTCCGCGTTGGCTCTCAGAATTCCGGCCCCGGCTTTGTCCGGTACCATGCAAGACTTCCATTTTGCGGCCCGGGGCTTCTGTCCCGGCTTGAAAAGCCGCGTAAAACCTTCAACCCTCACAGAAAGGCAGGGTATAAAAATGAAAAAATCCTTTTCACGGATAAAGCGGGGAGCGGCGCTCTCCCTTGCGGCGATTCTTCTCCTCCTCTCCTGCGCCTGCGGGAAGGGCGGCGAAACGGGAAAGGAATCGGGAAACGGCTCCGATTCCGCCGCCGGAACCGCCGGGGTAACCGGCCCGGTGGAAATCCCCGACCTTGAGCGGCATATTCATGCCATTTCCGAGCTGAACACGACGGTATATCCCCTCGATTCGGCAGCCGGGGAAGAGCAGAACAGCACGCTGATGAGGAACTACCGCGAAAGCTATAAGCTTCCGAAGGAGCAGATGGCCGACATTGAGGCCTACTATCCCCGCATCAAGGTGCTTCCGGACGGGAGCTTCTTCATGATTTTCCACAACAAGCTCCACGGCAACACGGTTTACGGAGTCCTCAGTCAGGACGGCGTCACGTGGGGAGAGCCCTACGCCATCTTTTCCCCACAGAAGCTGACCTTCGACGGCGTGAGCGAAAAGAGAATTTATATGACCCCCGACGCCTGTGTCCTCTCCGACGGAAGGCTTCTTGCCGTCACCTCCTACCGGTCGAACAAGAATTATAAGACGGAAATCGACCGCAACGGCGTTGCGATCAAGCTTTCGGAGGACGGCGGGAAGACTTGGGGTGAGGAGCAGATCGTCTACGTCGGCACCAACTGGGAGCCCTCGGCTCTTGAGGCCGACAACGGGGAAATCCTGATCTTCTTCTCCTGCACCGCGCCGAGCGTCTATCAGCTGGGCGTCGATAAGTTTGAGTACCGTTCCAGCGGCGTCGGCTGTGTCCGCTCCAAGGACGGCGGGAAGACTTGGACGCCGAACGTGACCGGCGCGCCCTATCTGCCGCAGTACGTTATGAGACAGAAGGTCTCCAATTTCAGCGGGACCTCCATCATGCGCTATACAGATCAGATGCCGGTGGCCATTCAGCTGAATAACGGCACCATCGCCCTCGCGGCGGAAAGCGCCCTGAAGGACGGCGGAAATTACCGCTTCTCGATCTGCTATACAGACGACTACTTCGCCGAGGACGTCGGCATGGAGAAAACCGGCCCCGCCAACCGGCAGAGCAACCTCTTCGACCTTGCCGGGCCGTATCTTTCGCAGTTCGATTCCGGCGAGGTGCTCCTGACGAATCACTGGGGCACCACCTTCCGCTATCGGCTGGGGGATTGCACGGCGCACACCTTCTACAGCGACAAGACGCTTTATCCCGAGGCGGGAATGTGGGGAAGCTGTGAGAAGGTCACCTCCCACAGCGCGGTGATCACCGTGGCGACGGAGGAGTTTGAGATCATGGTCTCGCGGATGTACCTCAATCACCGGCTTCACGCCCATAAGATCACGCCCTCGATGTACGCAGATCCCGCCGAATGGGAGAACAGCACCGACGCGCTCTTCTGCGGAAGCAATTCGCAGGCACAGGTCTCGCTCCGCGTCGGCTATGACGACGACAATATCTATCTTCTTGCCGAGCGGCTCGACAAGCAGATCACCGGGGACGACGCGATCAGTATCTACATCGACGACGGAACCGAGTCCGGCTATTTCCGTATGACGGTCGGGAACGAAGGCATCGTTTCGATGGATCACAAGCCGAAGAACAGCGTTCAGGGAGAGCCCGTTGACCTTGCGGCGGAGGGCGTCCGCGCGACGGTGTGGGTCGACGGAACTGTCGACAGCGACACCGACGAGGATAACGGCGTGATCTATGAGATCGCGCTTCCGCGCACCCTCTTGAAGGTGGAGGGAAATCTCCGCTTCATCTTCGACCTCGTCAACTGCGACAAGGCGGGGGATATTGCCCTGACGGAGGCGGCTCAGCCCGACGCCAGCTTCCGCAACAAGTCGAACTGGTTCACCGCGAGCTTTGAATAAGCGGCAGGGAAGCGCCGCGCAAGAACGGAATATAAGAAAAGTCCTCCATGCGAGGGCTTTTCTTTCTCACGAGGGGCACCCCGCCGCTTGGTGGAAAAGCCGTCGGATTTTTCGCCGCGTCGGGGCTCTTTTTGAGGACAGAAAAGGAAAAACAGGCGTTTTTTCGAGATTTTGGCCTCTTTTTTGCCTCCAAAAAGAAAAAAATACCGGATTCCCCTTGACAAACGCGGAAAGATGCGGTATAATAAACCCGATGAAAACCTGTAGTTTTCTCCTTGCCGCCGGAAAAAATCCATCATCGGCGGCCTTATGTCCGTAAGGAGGTGTAAAAATGGAAAAGGAAAACACAGCATACGAAACGCTGTTTGTCGTGGATCTCACTCCCGGCGAGGACGCCGTCAAGGCATTGGTTGAGAAGTTTACTTCCCTGATTGCCGCGAACGGAACCGTCACCGAGGTAAACGAGTGGGGAAAGCGTCGGCTTGCCTACCCGATCAACGACAAAAACGAAGGCTATTACGTCCTCGTCAAGTTCACGGCCCCCAGCGATTTCCCCGCAGAGCTCGAGCGTGTGTTCCACATTACCGACGGCATCATGCGTTCCATCGTAGTTGCCCCGGAAGTATAAGGGAGGAAGTTCGGAATGGCAAATTTTAACTTCAACAAAGCGATTCTCGGCGGACGCCTGACCTCCGACCCGGAGCTCAAGCAGACGTCAAGCGGCATCCCGGTCTGTTCGTTCAGCGTGGCGATCAACCGGCGGTTTCAGTCGAGAAATTCGGAAAATCAGCAGCCGCAGGCAGATTTTATCAACGTGGTAGCCTGGCGCCAGCAGGCTGAATTTGTCAGCCGTTATTTCTCCAAGGGAAGCTCCATCTGCGTCGTGGGGCAGATTCAGACCAGACGGTATCAGGACAAGGACGGCAACAACCGTACCGCGACCGAGGTCGTCGCCGACGAGATTTCCTTTGTGGATGCCAAGGGCGAAGGCCCTTCCCCCGCCGCGAGCTCGTCGGAGTCTTCCTACCCGTCGGACAATTATTCCCCGACCCTTTCATCTCAGCCGGGAAGCGCGTCGAAGTTTGAGGAAATGTCAAACGACGACGATCTCCCCTTCTGAGAAGCTTTACGACTGTAATCCGCCTGCCGGAGCGGGCGTCTGTCAGTCGGCAGTTCATTTTTTACAGGAGGTTTTGAAATGGATAAAGATACCCAGCAGGTCGCCCCTGCCGCCCAACCCGCCACTCAGCAGCAGGAACGGCCCCAGCAGAAGAGACCGAACAAAAAGCGCAGAAAAGTCTGTGAATTCTGTGCCGCCAAAATCGCGCACATCGATTATAAAGACGTTTCCCGTCTGAGGAAATGCATCAGCGAGCGTGCCAAGATTCTTCCGAGAAGAGTCAACGGAACCTGCGCTCTGCATCAGAGACAGCTCACCGTGGCAATCAAGCGTGCGCGTCACATGGCTCTTCTTCCTTATATCAGCGATTGAATTTAAAAAATGCTCCGGGTCCCCCGGGGCATTTTGCTTTTTTACCGAAAATGAGCGTCCGCGAAACGGTTTTGCGTTAGCATTTCAAAATTTTGGGCATACTCTGACGGTAAATGCACCGAAAGGAGCGGTATTCCATACCGACAGTTGAATCTATGCAGTTATTCAGAAGAATCCGAAGAACCGTTCTCTTCTTTTCTCTCCTTCTCATAGCGGTCCTCTTCGCCTCCTGCGCGAAAGCCAACGCGCAGAGCGACCTTCCGCTGTCCTCCCTCGTTCCCGACGCCGGACAGCAGACCGGTCGGCCTGTGGAGGGAACCGTCTACAGCGACGACGTCGTCATAGGCGTCGTGCGCCCCGATTTTATGGAGGGAGTCGATAAGAATCCCGGGACAAGCGGCGGGAGCGGAACTCTTCCCGAAGACGGAAGCTCCGACGGAACGGTTGAGCCGCCTGCCGAGCCCGACGGAACGGAGGATCCCGATACGCAGGAGCCCCCGACCGGGGAGCAGGATCCGCAGCAGCCTTCCGATACCGACGATGGGATGGAGGATTACGAGGGTTCCGATTCCGACGCCGAACGGGAGGACGATTTTGACGAGACGGAGGGGGAGACCTATTTCGACCCCGAGGAGATCGAAATCGGAGAAAACGCCGGGAAGCTCGACTTCTACGACGTTCCTCTCAGCGAAGCGAAGCAGGCCTACGCCATTCACGTCGCGGAGGAATTTGAGATTCCGCCGGAGCTGATTTTCGGCGTCATGTACGTCGAATCCAAGTACAACGAAAATGCGATTTCCTCCAACGGAAAATACATCGGGATGATGCAGATTGCCAAATCGAATCTTTCGACTTTGACGAAGAAGTTCGGCATTACCGACCTTCAGGACTATTTGCAGAACGTCCGCGCCGGGGCTTACTTCCTGTCCTATTTCTACAAGAAGTACGACGGAAACATTGACAAGGTGCTGATGTGCTATCACCGCGGAGAAGGCGGGGCAAGCGTTCAGTGGAGGAAAGGCGTCACGCAGGATTCCTACTGCCGTAAGGTGAGAGCGGAAATCAACCGCATCCGCGCGGCGGCGTAAGAGAAAGACAGGCGGGGCCGCAAAGCGGTTCCGCCTTTTTCGGGTGTTTGGGGCGGATCTGCTTTTTCTCTTTGGCGGATAGCTTGCGTTTTTCGCCTTTGAAAAGCTTTTCCGGAGAAAAAATTCGCTTTTCTGTCGGTTTTTTCGCGATTCGTAGCGTTTGAAAAAATTTTGAGGAAAGGTTTTCTCCTTTTCCGATGGGATTATTCGCAGTTCACCATCTTTGAGAAATTTCTCGGTGGAGAAAAAAGTTCGCTTTTCTGGCGGCGTTTTCACATTTCGCCGCCTTTGAAAATTTTTTGAAAAACCGCTTTTTTCTCCTCCTTGGCGGGAATCCCTCGTTTTTTGCCTTTTTGGAAAATTTTTTACCGGTAAGTAGGAAAAGAACGTAAATTTTTTTGCCTGTTGGCCCTCCGAGGCCCGTCCCGTTCTTGACAAAAGAAAGAAAAAATGATAAGATAAATAAAGGGGAAAAGCGCGGCCCCGGAAGAGCGGAGGAAACGCCCGCCGCGGAGCTTCGCGCAAACCCTTATCGATACCGACAATACGTTTGATGGGAGCGGGGATTTTCCCCGACGGATGACATGGATAGAGCTGGAAAAGCGGCGCTCAAGGTCTACAAAAGCATACGGGAGGAGCTGGCTTCCATCAAGGAACGCGACCCGGCGGCCACCGGGGAGCTTGAGGTTGCCCTTCTGTATTCGGGCTTTCATGCGGTCCTCGCCTATCGGATCGCGCATCTTCTGTTTCGGCGCGGCCATACCTTTACGGCGCGGGCCATCAGTCAGACGGCAAAATTTTTTACCGGAATTGAAATTCATCCCGGCGCCACCATCGGAAAGGGTCTCTTCATCGACCACGGAAGCGGCGTGGTGATCGGGGAAACGACGGAAATCGGCGACTACTGCACGCTGTATCAGGGCGTGACTCTGGGAGGCACCGGAAAGGACGTCGGAAAGCGGCATCCCACCCTCGGAAACCACGTGATGGTCGGCGCGGGCGCGAAGATTCTCGGGCCCTTCCGCGTCGGTGACAACGCCAAAATTGCGGCGGGCGCCGTCGTTCTCTCAGAGGTTCCCCCCGATTCGACGGCGGTCGGCATTCCCGCACGGGTGGTCAAAAGGATGAATCAGCGGGTCGACCTCGATCAGGTGCATATTACCGACCCGATTTAACAGGAGCTATGCC
>CANQQT010000047.1 GCA_947626065.1 uncultured Clostridia bacterium
CTCGCCCCGTAGAAGAGGCACTCGAAATTTCTCATCCTTGAAAAGTCCCTTTTGCTCATTCCTACCGATTTCAGCATCGCAAAATCCCTTTTTCTCAGTCCGACGTCGGTCGTCACCGTACTGAACACGTTGACGGCGGCGATCAGGGACAGCAGGGCGGTAAATCCGTAGGCGAAGACCCTTACCACCGTGATCAGGTTCCGGTTCGACTCGTTCTCCTCTGCGATATCGATCAGGCCTCCCTCGGCGACTCCGTAGCTTTCCAGCAAATCGCCCACCGCCTCCCGGCTCGCCGCGTGATCCGACGAGAGGAAGAAAAAGCGGGGCGCGAAGGACTTTTCCCTGTCCGGGAATTCCCCGAAGAGCGTTTTTTCGGCGTCGAGGGGATAGAGCAGGGTCAGCCCGTCTGTCGAGGGGAGAAACCACGGCTTCTCTGTGACGACGGTTCCGACGTCAAGCGTCCTCTTCACCTCGACCTCCTTTCCGTCAAGGACGAGGATTTCCTCCTCCCCTTCCCCGGCGTTCTCCTTTCGGTAGGTCAGGATGCGGTTATCCTCCTCGTCGTAGGAGACGTCGATCAGCTCATAGCCGGGGACGTCCCTGTCAATCGTCAGGAAAAACCGCGGATTCTTTCCGGCGCAATAATCGACCGTCTCATAGCGCTTCGTTCCCTCGTTATAGGCGGTCAGCCGGTCGACGACGACGGCCCTCGGCGCCTCGGGGTCGAGATAATCCGCTGGGTCGAGCTTCCTTTCGGCAAGAAAGACCGCATAGGCTTCCTCGTTTACGAAGGCCAGCGTGATTCCGACCCTCGCGTTTTCCCCGTCCGAGGCAAGCCCGAAGGCATTCTCCGTCATGCGCAGGCCCTCCTCAGTGAGGTCGGCCTTCGGCAGGGCGGCGATCTCCCGGGATATCCTCTCATAGGCGGCTCCGGTGACGGAATCGGCGGCTTTGAAAAGGGTAAGCCACTCCTCCGGCGTCGGGCTTTCGAGCTCATGCCCCGACGCATAGAGCACGAGGTCATAGGGAACGTCGGACAGACCGGCGCTTGCCTCCTCGACGAGGTAATCGGTGAAGGCCGAGGCGGTGATGAACAGGACGATGCTCACCGTCAGGCTGAAAACCGTCGCGCGGCTCTTCATCCGGCTTCTTTTGAAATATTTGTCGGCCAGCAGGCCCGGCAGTCCGAAGAGCTTTCCGATCACCCGCGGCGTTTTATTCCTCTTCGGCACCGCAAGATCCCCATTCTGGCGGATGGCCTCGACGGCGGAAATCTTCGTCGCGCGTCGGGAGGGAATCCACGCCGAGACAAGGACGGTGAGGAGCGAGAGGGCGGCGGACAGAAGGAGCGCGAGGAACGGGATATGCAGGGAGAGGGGGACGCTTCCCGCTAAAAATCCCTGAATTTTGTCTCTCAGGGCGGCGAGCGTGATTCCGATTCCGACAACTCCGCAGAGGATCCCCGCCGGGATTCCGACTACCGATACGGCGCAGGCCTCAAAGAGAACCGTTCGTCTCAGCTGGCGCTTGGTGGCTCCCACCGAGGAGAGGAGGCCGAACTGCTTGGTTCTCTCCGACACCGAAATGGCGAAGGCGCTGTAAATCAGGGCGACGGAGCCGCAGAAAATCAGGAGCAGTACGACAGCGGCGAGGCCGAAAAGCATTGTGCGAATATCCCCCGAGCGCATCGCCCCCGTCAGGCGAAGCAGCTCGGTGTTTCCCTGCGCCGGGATTCCCTCCTTTTTAATAAAGGTATAGAAGGCGGCGGGATTCTTCACCTTGAAAAAGAGGTCGCCGACTCCGCTTTCCGGGAAGGACGGGGAGGGCACCGTCAACGCGATATAGCCCGGTGCGAAGGGGCTTCCGTCGAAGGCGCGGTAGGGCTCCCGGCAGAAGCCGACGACGGTAAATTCCCTCTCCTCCTTCGCGGCAAAGCTCTCCTCTTCCTCCTCCTCGATATAGGAGGAAACCGGGATATTCTGCCACAGCGTTTCCCCTTCCCTCATCCTCAGGCCGAGGGTAAGGGTCAGCTTTTCCCCGAGGGAAACGTCGGCGACTCCGTCCTCCCGCAGGCTTTCGGGGAGGAGCAGCTCCCCCTCCTTCTCCGGCATTCTTCCCTCGGTCAGCGTTATCGGCAGGACGCTTTCGGGGGTGTCGCATCCGAGGAGATAGAGATAGGGGCGGAGGTCGTTTCCCTCCCCGAAGGGTGCATATCCGAGGCGCTGGAGAAAGACGGCCTCTTTGACCTTTCCGTTTTCCTCCAGCTCCTCACAGAGCGCGGGGGAAGCGCCGTCGACCCTTCCGTGCCAGCCTCCGATCCTTTCCGTGACGTCGGCCACCAGCCAATCCCGGAGGCTGAACGCAAGGGTGAAGACCGCCGCCGTCATCGCGGCGGAGAGCAGGATTCCGACGACGGTGACCGCCGTCCTCAGCTTATTCTTTTTCAGATACCGGAGCGTGACAAGGTTTTGAATGTTCATCCTCTCAACCTCTCGTCCCGCTTGATTTTTCCATCCTCAATCGCGAGGATCCGCCCGGCCTGCAGGGCGATGTTCTCGTCGTGGGTGATGACGATCAGCGTCTGCCCGTATTTCCGGTTCGACTCCTTCAGCAGGGAGACGATCTCCTGACTGTTGACGGAATCGAGGTTTCCCGTCGGCTCATCGGCGAGGACGACCGCCGGGGCGTTCATCAGGGCGCGTCCGATTGAGACTCTCTGCTGTTGGCCTCCCGAGAGCTGATTCGGCAGGTGGTTTTCCCTTCCGTTCAGCTTGAGGACGGTGATCAGCTCTTTCAGGCGCTCGGGGTTGACCTCCCTCCCGTCCAGCCGCACCGGCAGGGTGATGTTTTCGGTGACGGTCAGCACCGGGATCAGGTTATAAAACTGATAAATCAGTCCGACCTGCCGACGGCGGAAGACGGCGAGCTGTTCGTCGGTTCGGGAATAGACGTCGGCCCCGTCGAGGAAGACCTTCCCGGAGGTAGGGCGATCGACGCCTCCCAGAATATGAAGCAGGGTGGATTTTCCCGAGCCGGAGGGCCCGATGACGGCGACAAATTCCCTCTTTTCCACCGAAAAGGAGACCCCGTCGAGGGCTTTTACAAGATTTTCTCCCTCTCCGTAGGTTTTACAAAGATTTTCGACTCTCAACAGTTCCATGGTACTCTCCCGAAAGAATTTGGATTCCGGCGCGGCCGGTGCGGAGGGAACGGCGCGGGATTTGCGCATTCGCGACTTTGCGAAAATGGCGGCGGCGCTTACGGGCCGACGGGCGGCGAAAATTGCGCGTTTGCGGCACTCGGAAGCGGCGGGCGCGGGATTTTCACGCTTCCTTTTCCCTTTCGCAAACATTTTACGCCTTCAAAATGACGGAACGGTGACTTTTTTCTTACGCTTCCGTCACATTTTCTACACCGCGCCCTTATAGAAGCGCAGGGTGAATTTTGCCCCGTTCGGGGTGAGGTTTTCGGCCTTCACGGTTCCGTTTTGGGAAACGACGATCTTCCTCGCCAGCGCGAGGCCGATTCCGAAGCCGGTTTCCCGGTTTTCCTTCCCTTTATAAAATCGCTCGAAAATATGCGGCAGGTCGGCGGGGTCAATGCCCGGCCCGGTATCGGAGACGCTGATTTCCGCAAAGAGGGGATTTTCCTTTGCCGTCACGGTAATCTCCCCGCCCGGTGGGGTATGCTCCGCGCAGTTTTTGAGGATATTCCCCAACGCCTCGACGGTATAGGCCCGGTCTCCGACGAAATTTCCCTCGGCGGTAACGGTCAGCGTCTGCCCGCGCAGCTCGAAGGGAATCGACAGCGGGGCGGCGGCCTCCTTTATCAGCGCTTCCAGCGGTAGCTTTTCCTCCCGGAAGAGGACGGTTCCCGCGTCGAGGCGAGAGAGCTTCAACAACGAGGTGATCAGCCAATCGATGCGGGACAGCAGGGAGGCGATCTGTCTCAGGTGCTCCTGCCGCTTCTCCTCCTTGAGCCCCGGCTCGTACAGCAGTCCGACGAGGAGATTGAGGGAGGTGAGGGGCGTTCTTATCTGATGGGAAATGTCGGCCAGCGAATCGGAGAGGAATCGCTTATCCTCGCGGAGCTTTTCGGCCTGTTCCCTCAGGCGAACCGTCATTTTTTCGATTTCGCTCTGCAGTACCGCGAGCTCCCCTTCCCGATAGGCGGAAAGGGTGAGGGCTTCCCCGTGCAGAATTTTATCGATCTCCTCCGAGAGGGCGGCGATTTTCCGGTAGCGTCGGGCGGTGACTTCCAGGAAAAACCAGAGAAAGAGGAGTCCGAGGCCGAGGGTAAAGAGGCCGAAACGGATCTCCCACAGAAAGGCCGCGGCGGTGGCCGGTACCAACAGGGCCGACAAGGCGAGGAGGGAGGCGGTCACCTCCCGGTTTCGTAACAGCTTCATTCCTTATCCACCTTATACCCGAGGCCCCGTACCGTTTTGATGACGGTGGGGTTCTGCGGATCCTCCTCGATTTTTTCTCTCAGGCGCTTGATATAGACCGTCAGCGTATTGTCGTTGACAAAGTCCCCCGCGATGTCCCAGACGGCCTCCAGCAGTCGGGCGCGGGAGAGGACGGCTCCCCGGTGATTCAAAAAGACGAGCAGGAGGCGGTACTCCAGCGCCGAAAGATAGAGGTCGCGCCCGTTTCTCTCCGCCGTTCCGTTTCTTGTATCGACGGTGACGTTTCCCAGCTGGACGACGCCACCGCTTTCTCCCCGCAGGCGGAGGACGTTTTTGATCCGGAAGACCAGCTCCCTCGGTCGGAAGGGCTTGGCGATATAGTCGTCGGCTCCCAGCTCAAAGCCGGTCACGGTGCTGTGCTCGTCTCCCGACGCGGTGAGGAAAATCACCGGGAGGCCGTGACTTCTCTTGACGGCGGAGCAGAGGGAAAAGCCGTTTCCGTCGGCGAGGGCCACGTCGAGCAGAACGAGGTCAAATGTTTCCTTTTCAAGGAGAGCGAGGGCATCCGACTGCCCCGCCGCGCACTTTACCGCGTAGCCCTCCCGCGTCAGAAATTCCGTCAGTCCCGCGACGATGGCGGCGTCGTCCTCCACAAGCAAAATCCGGTTCACGGGCTTTCCTCCTTCCGGGATGAACTAAAGCGCCGACCTCGGCGGCTTCCTCATTATTATAGCACAAAGGAAGCGGGATGGCAAGAAGTGTGACGATTTTGTCAGAAAGGAGATGCGGCGGCAGAAACGGGCCGAAGGAGAGGTGAAAGCGCAAGAGGCGCGGAAAAAGAGGTCGGTGCGACGCGTGGGACGCGGCGAAAAAGGCATGAAGAGTGGAGGGAAAAAGAGCGGCAAAAAACGGCGGGGGCGCAGGTATGTACGAAACGGAGCGGGCCTTTTGCTTCTTCGTACTTGTGCGGCGGCACGGGCGGCGAGCGGGAGAACGTGAAACGGCATCAAAAACGGCGTCGGGGCGTGAAACGGTGGGCAAAAGCGGCGCAGGGATAACGGCGAAAAATGCGGTGGGTGAAACGAAACGCGGCCCAAAGCGGTGACGGGGACAAAAGAAAAAGGGCGTCTTCGGACGTCCTACGGGCCGCGCGGGTCTTGCGCGGTTGAGTTTTCGGTTTTTGTGCGCGGCGCGCGGGAAGCGGTGAGAATTTTTTCGCACGGGAGCGGGTACGGTGCGGGAATGTGGGGAAAAATTTGCGGGGATGAGGTGAAAAACTCGCGGGCAAAAAGAGGTGCGGGGGCGTTTCACGTGCGGTGCGGAAAACGCGGAAAAAATGGGGCGGCGGTGCGGGCGTGCGGTGCGGCGCGGCGCTTTTGCGCACTTCTCTTCCCTTTCAGCGGGGATCCTTCCACCGAAATTTTCTCATGGCGAAGAGGAAGACGCTTCCCGAGGCGGCGAGGAGCAGGACGCAGACGACGATATAGATTTTGTCCCCCGTGTCGGGCGCGATGCTCTCCTTTGCTCCGTCTTCCTTCCCGGCATTCTCGACGGCGGCGGGCGGCTCTTCGGCGGCTCCCGTCTGCGCCGCGGCGATCGGCGCCAGCGTCAGGGCCAACAGGACGGCGGTAAGAAGAGCGGCGATCCCTCTTCTTACCCGATGATCTTTTCTTGCTTTTTTCATGACGTCTCCTTCAGGGTCAGCGTGCGCGGCGGCGAGTCCTTCCCTTCCTCGTCTCCGCCGATACCGGGTTTCCTGTCCGGCGCGGCGCTTTGCGAGTGGGGCTCGCCGGGGACGGGGTCCCTGCCGATTCACACGCGGTGTCGGCCTCCGGCTTTTTGCTTTCTAATAGTATACCACCTTTTTGCGTTCATGTCAAGTTTAAAGTTGCGTCATAAAATACAAAAATTCTTCATGATTTCCCATTATTTTTGAGGGACCGGGAGGGCGGATTCCTCTGCGGCGGCGCGGTTCAGGCGCTTGATCATCAACAGATGGAACGGCACCGACACAAAGAAGGTCAGCAGATCGGAAATGGCCTGCGTCATGAGGATTCCCTTAAGGCCGATCCATACCGGCAGGAGCAATACCAGCGGGACGAAGAAAATTCCCTGCCGACAGGAGGCGAGGACGGTGGCCGGGACGACGAATCCGAGGGACTGATAGAGCTGATTGACGAAGGTGGAATAGGCCAGCACCGGCAGGGAGAGGCTGAGATAGCGGAGCATTTCCCCTCCGGTTTGGATGACCTCGCTGTCGCCTCTTCGGAAAATTGCGAGGATTTCCCCCGAGAAGAAGAAGAGGGCGACGGCGACCGTCACGCCATAGAGGGTTCCGAGGAGGAGCGCCGAGGAAAAGGCCTTTTTCACGCGGTCATAGCGCTTCGCCCCGTAATTATACCCCGCCACCGGCTGGAAGCCCTGTCCGACTCCGATCAGCATACTGCGCAGGAGCATATAAATCTTATTTGCAATGCTGACCGCCGACACCGCCGCGTCCCCATAGGGCCGGACGGCGATATTCAACAGCGTAGTGGCGACGCTTCCGAGGCTCTGGCGGAAGACCGTCGGGAGTCCGACGCGGAAGATATGCAGATAGTCCCCCGGTCGTTTACTGAGCGCCGGGAGTCGGAGCTTCACCGTCGATTTTTTTAAGAGGAAGAAGGAGAGGAGGATGAAAAAGGAGACGATTTGACTGATCACCGTGGCGATGGCGGCGCCCTCCACTCCGGTTTTCAGCCCGAGGATAAAGAGCGCGTCGAGTCCGATGTTGAGGATTCCTCCGCTGCAGAGGCCGATCATCGAGAAGGTGGCCTTCCCTTCGGCGCGGAGGATGTTGTTCAGCACGAAGGAGGAGCAGAAGACCGGCGCACCGAGCAGGATATAAAATCCGTAGTCGCAGGCCAGCGGCCGTGCGGTTTCGGTCGCTCCGAAGAGCTTCATCAGCCCCGGCAGGTCCACCAGTCCGAGGATCATCAGCAAAATTCCGGCAAAAAAGGCGGCGACAAAGCCGGAGGTGGCGAAGAGGTTGGCCTCCTCCTGCTTCTTTTCCCCGAGTCTTCTCGAAATCAGGCTCTGCGCGCCCATTCCGAAGCCGTAGCCCACCGCCTGAATGACCGACTGCACCGAATAGACGACTCCGACGGCCCCCGTGGCGGCGTTTCCGAGGGAGGAGACGAAATAGGTGTCGGCCAGATTATAGATGGAGGTGATCAGCATACTGAACATCGTCGGCACCGACAGGCGCAGCACCAGCCCGAACACCGGCGATTCGGTCATGCGGCGGTATTCCGACGCTTTTTTGTCGGTCTCTGACATTGTCGCCATGAAAAAGTCCTCCCGCCCGTTTTTTTCGGAGGCTACGCCTCCCGCGCTTTCATTATACACCCAAACGCCGCAAAAAGCAACCTTTCGGGCGGAAAATGAAAAAAATCCTGTCCGGGGCGTGAAAAAATGGCGAAAACCGATTGACAGAACGGCGATTCGATGGTATAATGAAAGCAAATCAATTTTTTGCTGGATGGTATCGAACATGAAGCACATTCAAACGATGGAAACCCGCAATCTTTGCGAGAGCGCGAAAAAGGGCGGCTGCGGCGAATGCCAGACCTCCTGCCAGTCGGCCTGCAAGACCAGCTGCGGCATCGCCAATCAGAAATGCGAAAACGCCGGGAAGAAGGACGAAAAGTAATTCTCCCGCGCAACAGGCCCCCGCGTCGGATGCCGCCCGCTGTCGGGCGGCATTTTCTCTGCCGGGGCGCGACATTCGCTTTCGGGTCTCTTCCCCACGCTTTTGAGCCCGGTTTTGCGGGTCTCGGGGCGTTTTGGCCTTGATTTACGGGCCACGGGCCGCGGCGTGTTTCGCTTTTTTTGGGGGGTCTCTTCCCCGCGCTTTTGGGTACGTGGGTTGCGGTCTCGGGCGCGTTTTGACGCGTAATTTTGCGGTCGCGGGCGTTTCGCTCAGACGACCAACACCGTCCATTCATGAAAGGAAGTCGGAAGAACACTTCCGCAATCGGTTATGATTCATCAGTACAAGCTCGGCGGATATTTTATCGTCCTTGACGTCTGCTCCGGCTCCGTCCACTCCGTCGACGAAATCGCCTACGACATGATCTCCCTCTTCGAAGATTCCGACCGGGAGAGCGTTCTCTCTTCCGTTGGAAAAAAGTTTCCCTCCGTCCCCCGCGAGGAGCTTTCGGAATGCTACGACCAAATCGAGGAGCTGAAAGCCGCCGGAAAGCTCTTTGCCCCCGACACCTTTGAGCCGATGGCGGGGGAGCTGAAGGCGCGAACCTCCGGCGTCGTCAAGGCGCTCTGCCTTCACGTGGCGCACACCTGCAATCTGAACTGCTCCTACTGCTTCGCCAGTCAGGGGCGTTATCACGGGGAGCGGGCTCTGATGAGCTTCGAGGTGGGCAAGCAGGCGCTCGACTTTCTCGTTTCCCACTCCGGGAGCCGGAGAAATCTTGAGGTCGACTTTTTCGGCGGGGAGCCGCTGATGAATTTCGACGTCGTGAAGCGTCTTGTCGCCTATGCGCGGGGGCTTGAGAGGCCCACCGGGAAGCACTTCCGCTTCACCCTGACAACAAACGGAGTTCTCATCGACCGTGAGGTCATCGATTTCGCCAACCGCGAGATGGACAACGTGGTTCTCAGCCTCGACGGCCGGAAGGAGGTTCACGACCGCTTCCGCGTCGACCTTGCGGGGGGTGGAAGCTGGGAAAAGATCGTCCCGAAATTCAAGGCTCTGGTGGAGGCGCGCGGCGGAAAGAATTACTATATGCGCGGCACCTTCACCCATTACAACCCCGATTTTCTCAAGGATATTTCCGCCATGCTCGACCTCGGCTTCACCGAGCTGAGTATGGAGCCTGTGGTCTGTGCCGACGGGGATCCCTCGGCTCTGACAGCGGAGGATCTTCCCGTCGTTCTCAAGCAATACGAGGAGCTGGCGGAGCTGATGATCCGCCGCCGGGAGGAGGGTCGGCCCTTCACCTTCTATCACTACATGATCGACCTTGAGGGCGGCCCCTGCGTCTACAAGCGGATTTCCGGCTGTGGCTCGGGGACGGAATACATGGCGGTGACGCCCACCGGCGACCTCTATCCCTGTCATCAGTTCGTCGGGGAACCGTCCTTTCTCCTCGGCAACGTTTTCGACGGAGTGACCAACACCGCCGTCCGGGAGGATTTTGCCTCCTGCAACGTCTACGCCCGCCCGGAATGCCGCGACTGCTGGGCCCGGCTTTACTGCTCCGGCGGCTGTGCCGCCAACGCCTACCACGCGACCGGCTCCGTCCGGGGCGTCTATCGCTACGGCTGTGAGCTCTTCCGCAAGCGGATGGAATGCGCTCTGCTCGTCGCCGTTTCGGAACGGCTTCCCCGCTGACATGGAGACGCCGATTTACGATTTTGTCCGGGCCTACGCTACCCGGCGTTCCGTCCGGCTTCATATGCCGGGACACAAGGGGAAGCCTCTTCTCGGCTGTGAGCCCCTCGACATCACCGAAATCGAGGGGGCCGACGACCTCTTTTTCCCGAGCGGCATTCTCGCCGAGAGCGAAAAAAACGCCTCTTCCCTCTTCGGATGCGACACCTTCTATTCGACGGAGGGCTCCTCTCACTGCCTTCGCGCCATGCTCTGCCTCGCCGTCCGCTATTCCCTTTCCTGCGGGAAAAAGCCGGTGATTGCCGCCGCGCGGAACGCCCACCGCTCCTTTCTCTCGGCGGCGGTTCTTCTCGACCTTGAAATCCGCTGGCTTCCTCCCCATCCGGAGGATTCCTATCCCTCCTGCACCGTGACGGCGGAGGATATCGCTTCCCTCATCGCCGGGGACAATCCCCCGACGGCGCTCTTTCTCACCTGCCCCGACTACCTCGGGAGGATGGCGGAGCTTCGCGCGCTTGCCGAGGTCTGCCATCGGCGCGGCCTTCTCCTCCTCGTCGACGGGGCGCACGGGGCGCTTCACCGCTTTCTGACCCCTTCCCTTTTTGCCGTCGACTGCGAGGCCGACCTTGTCTGCACCTCGGCGCACAAGACGCTTCCGGTTCTCACGGGGGGCGCTTATCTGCACCTTTCCCCCCGTCTTCCGGCCTTCTTCCGCCAGAACGCGAAAGAGGCGCTTTCGCTTTTCGGCTCCTCCAGTCCTTCCTATCTGATTCTTGAATCCCTCGACCTTGCCAACCGTCGGCTTTCCGACTACCCGTCCCTTCTTCCGGCCTTCCTTGCGCGGCTTTCGGAGATGAAAAAGCGCCTGTCCGCCCGGGGGTATTCCTTTTATGGGGAGGATCCCTTCCGTCTGACGGTTCCGGCGCGGCCTTACGGGTACACGGGGGAGGCCCTCGCCTCCCTTCTGCGGGAGCGCGGGGTGGAATGCGAATACTCCGACCCCGATTTCACCGTTCTGATGCTCACCCCCGAAAACAGCGAAGACGATTTTCTCCGTCTGGAGGAGGCGTTTCTTTCGGTGGAGCGGCGGGAAGCGCTTCTTCGCCCCGTCCTTCCCTATCGGATTCCGAGGTGTGTGCTTTCCCCGCGCGAGGCGTATTTTTCGGATCGGGAAATTCTTCCGACCGCGCACTGTGTCGGGCGGATTCTTTCGGTTCCGACGGTTCTCTGCCCTCCCGCCGTCCCCGTCGTTTTCAGCGGGGAGGAGATCGACCGGGAGGCGGCGGCGCTCCTTCTCTACTACGGCATTGAGACCTGCGCCGTCGTTTCGGAGAGGCGCGGCTTGCCCGGCGGGGCGTCGCCCTCGGAGACGATTTGAGGCTGATAATCGTGAAAACCGAGGCGCGCTCTTTTATGAGTCATAGAGGCATCAGAGACTCCGCTTTCATCTATTGAGACCAGCGGAAGCTCGCTCTTTCTCTGATGACAATTGACCTCTGAAAACCGATTACTGACTGCTGAAAATGATTACTGACCACTGAAAACTGAAAATCATCCGGCAAAAGCAATGCGGCCCGGCGGAAAATCAGTCGGGCCGTTGTTCTTTGTATTTGGGCTTGGGTTTGCGTTCGCTTTGGCTTGCGTTCACTTGGCCTTGCGTTTGCACGGGCCGTCGTCTGCCCACGTGAAGGTGGGGTCGCCGTAGCTGTGTTCTCCGTATCCGAGGTCTACGTGCTTCGTAGCCTTTCCACAGACGGAGCAGGTGTAATTCTCATATCCTCTTGTGACGCAGTCGGACTCCTGTCTCTTATCCAGCACGTAGGTGTGCTCGGCGTTGAGCGTCACGTGAACCTCCAGCATATTTCCGGCCCTGTCGGTGACGGTGATCGTCAGCGCCCCGTAAATCGGGGTGTTCAGCGAGCCCTTGGTCATGGTGAAGGCGTTCCCCGCCGAGCCGAGAACCTTTTCGTTATTCTTTGTCGTGTCGATATAGTAATGCTCTTCCTGCTCGGAAACCCTCGTGAAGGCGGGGGTCAGCCCGACCGTCACGGCAAGCGCCAGAAGGATTCCCAGCGCCAGCAGGCAATAGAGAGGGGTTCGTTTGGTCTTTATCATTTTTCCGCTCCTTTTCTCGGCGAAAATCCGGCCTTCGGGGGGATCCCTCCGGCCTTTTGCGGCGAATTTTCCGGCTCCTTTTCCCTTTCGGGGTGGCCGGGCGCCGCCGCTTTTTCCCTTTTTAACATTTTACCATAGGAAAATGTGGGAGTCGGTCTTTTGCGCAAAAAAACCGAAAAATCCCGGCTCGGCGGGAAAATTTTCGGGATTTTCCGGTGCGAGAAAAAGCGGGGGATTCTGGACGCCGTGCGGCGGGGAGGGAAGGCGGTGGGGACGGAGTAGAGGACGTGGCCGGACGCGAGGGCGCAAAAATGGGCGGGAACGCCGGTGACGCGGTGAGGGGATGGCGCGGCGCGGCTTTCCGCTTCGCCGGTACGTGGAAAAAGGGGCCACGGGCAGCGCCGGAACGTGGGCGGGCGCGGGAGGACAAAAAAGCCGGGTGGCGTGGGAGGAAAACGCGCGGGGACACCGGTGACGCGGTGAGGGGATGGCGGCGGCGCGGCTTCCCGGTTTGCCGGTGCGTGGAAAAAGGGGCCGCGGGCGGCTTCGGAACGCGGGCAGGTGCGGGAGACAAAAAAGCCGGATGGCGTAGGGTTGGGGCCGGGCGCGGGACGGAAACAGCGCGGGATTCCGGGATTTTGCGCAAAAAAAGCCGCGCGGGGCGGCTTTTTCCTACTTTTTGGCCAGCTCTCTTACCGCGAGTCGGCGGTTCTCCCGGTAGTGCTGTGGGGAAATCTGTTCCTTCCTTGTAAACATCCGGGAAAAGGTCAGCACGTCGTCGTACCCCACCGAGCGAGAGACCTCTGTCACCGACAGGTCGGTTTCGTCGAGCAGCTTTTTGGCGTGCAGCAGCTTCCCGGACAGGATATACTGCTTCGGGGACATCTTATATTTCTGCCGGAAAATTTTATGCAGATAGGGCTGGCTGATGCCGAGCAGCTTCGTCAGCTCCCCCACCGTCACCGGCTGGTTGATATGGGTTTCGATATACTTGACGGCGAAGCTGAGATAGAGATCGGTCTGGGAGGCGTCCTCGGCGCGGGGGCTTTGCTTCTCGCTGACGTTCAGGGCGTGCAGGAACATTTCCAGCGTCTGCCCGGGGGTATAGACTCTCTTCTCGGCGTTTACGACGAACTCCGCCATTCTTTTCAGCGTCGGCAGGCCGGCGAGGTCAAAATCGAAGACTCCGGTCTGCGGGTCGGCGCCCAGTCGGTCGAAATAGGCCAGCACCGTTTTGTCATAGGAGATGAACCACATGAATTTCCAGGGATTTTCCTCCTTCGGAAAATAGAGTTGCCGCCCTCCGGGGGAGATGAGAAAGCCCTGTCCGGCGTGTACCTCGGCTCCGTTGAAGCTCCCCTCCCCTTCGAGCACGTAATGGATCAGGTAGAGATTTCGCCGGGCGGGGCCGAAGCGCGTCATCCGGGGATCCTCGGCGTAGCCGACGTCCCGGATTTCAAGCGGCGACGGGCTTCCGTCGGCACAGAGAATATAGCGCATAGAATTTTCCTCCTTCGCGTTTGTTATGATTTTACCATACCGAGGCTATCATTGTCAATAGACAAAGCGAAAACTTTTTTGTATCATAGGCTTGTGGGCAGGGGAACTGTTTCTTCCGCCCCGGGATTCCCTTTTTTCGGCTCATCCGGGCCAGTCCTATTTAAAAGGAGAGAAAAATCATGAACGAATGGCAACGGTTTAAAGATTTAGGAGAATACGGCGCCGCCGGGCTCTACGAGGAGCCGGAACGCAGCCTTTTCTACCGGAAGGGCCTCGGGCTTCGCCGCTATTATGAAAACTGCCCGCTTGCGGAATACCGTGGGGAGGAGCTCTATCCCTGCGGCGTGCTTCCCCGGAACACGCTGGTTTCCCCCCACTACATGACCGGGCTTTCGATGAACTACCGGGCCTTCTGCGAGAAGGACAAGGAGCTGGCCGACACCTTCCTTTCGGAATTCTGCCGCTTTCACTCGACGGTTCCCCACGAACACACCGTCGCGGGCAATATGTACACCCACTCCTTCCCCCACTACGAGCGCATCGCCGGGGAGGGGCTCGACTCCTATCTCCCCCGCATTGAGAAGATTGAGGATCGGGATCTGCGGGAAGGGCTTCTCCATCTGGTGGCGGGCATCCGTACCTACCGCGACCGCTGTGTCTCCTATCTTACGTCGGTCGGCGCGTCGGCCCGTCTGATTTCCGCCCTTACGCAGGTTCCCTTCCAGCCCGCGCGGGATATCTACGAGGCGCTTGTCTGCTGGAACTTCGTCTTCTATCTCGACAGCTGTGACAACCCCGGCTGTCTTGCCTCAGGGCTTTATCCCTATTATCGCGGGGAGGATATTACCGAGCTTTTGAAATGCTTCTACGACAACGTCGAGAAGAACGACGCCTACTCGATGTCGCTCAGCACCGACTACAATCCCCTCACGCTTCAATGCCTTGAGGCCTCGAAGGGCAAATGCCGTCCGATGATTGAGCTTTTCGTCAACGAGAACACCCCCGACGAAATCTGGGAAAAGGCCTTCGAGGTGGTGCGCACCGGCAACGGTCAACCGGCCTTCTACAACGAAACGGTGCTTCTTCCGGGGCTGAAAAAGCGCTTCCCCGGCATCCGGGAGGAGGATCTGCGCCAGTACTGCGGCGGCGGCTGTACCGAATCGATGCTGACCGGGCTTTCCAACGTCGACTCCCTCGCCGCCGGTATCAACCTCCTTCTGATTCTCGAGAAGGTCATGTACGACAAGCTCGCCGTGGCGAAGGATTTTGAGGAATTCTACGGCTACTACCGCGAGGCGGTGTCGGAGGTTGTCGACCGTGTGACGACGGAAATTGCCAACTCTCAGAAGAACCGTGCTCTTCTCAATCCGGTTCCGATGCGGACGCTTCTCGTCGACGACTGCATCGACAACGGCAAGGATTTCAACAACGGCGGCGCCCGTTACCTCTGGTCGGTCGTCAGCTTCGCCGGGAGCATCAACGTCATCGACTCCCTTCTCGTCATCCGGGACACCGTTTTCGGCGGGGAGCGGATGGATCCGGAGGAATTTCTCTCCCATCTCCGCGAGAACGACAAGGATTTCCTTGCCAGAATGAGAAAGCACGAGGTCTGCTTCGGGCGGGACAACGAGGACGCCAACCGCATGGCCAACCGCGTTTCCACCGACTGCTTCTCGCTTCTTGACGACAAGAAGACTTACTTCGGCTTCGGCTTCCTTCCCGCCACGATTCTCTTCCGCTATGCGGCTTGGGGCGGAAAAGGCATCGGCGCGACGCCCGACGGACGGGAGGCCGGCGCTCCTCTCTGCGACTCCCTCGCCGCCATCTTCGGCAAGGATACGAACGGCCCCACCGCGCTTCTTCGGAGCACGGCTTCCCTCAATCTGGAACGGGCCCTCGGCACGCCGGTGCTCAACTTCAACATCAAGCCCGATTTCAAGAACGAGGTTCTGAAATCGCTGATCAAGGGCTATATGAAGCTCGGCGGGATTCAGATTCAGATCACCTGCACCTCGGCGGAGGAGCTTCTCGACGCCTACGAGCACCCCGACCTTCACCGAAATCTCATCGTCCGGGTCGGCGGGTATTCCGACTACTTCTGCCGCCTCTCCGACGACATGAAGCGGCTGATCATCAACCGCACGATTCAGCAGTCGGTGTGACGCATGGAAGGAAGAATCATCAATCTCTCCCGGTTCTGCACCGACGACGGCCCCGGCATCCGGACGACCGTCTTTCTCAAGGGCTGTCCTCTCCGCTGTCTCTGGTGCCACAATCCCGAATCGCAGAGCCGGGAAAGCGAAATCCTCTACAGCGCCGAAAAATGCGTCGGCTGTACGAGCTGTGAGGCGGTCTGCCCCGGCGGCTGTCACAGCTTCCGGGAGGGGGTTCACCTCTTTCAGCGCGGGGAATGCATCGGCTGTGGCGGCTGTGCCAAGCTCTGCCCGACCGAGGCGCTTACCCTTTCGGGGAAAACCGTCGATTCGGCCGAGATTTTCCGTGAGGTGGCGCGGGACGCCGTCTTTTACCGCGAATCGGGGGGCGGCGTGACGGTCTCCGGCGGGGAGCCTCTTGCTCAACCGGCCTTCACCGCCGACCTTCTCCGGCTCTGTCGGGAAAACGGCATCGGCACCGCTGTCGAAACCTGCGGCTTCGCCGGGGAGGCGGCGGTTGAAACGGTGCTTCCCTTCTGCGACTTCATCCTCTTTGACGTCAAGGAAACCGACCCGGAGCGGCACCGGCGCTTCACCGGGGTTCCGCTTGAGCCGATTCTCAAGACGCTGCACAGAATTGCGGAAAGAAAAATTCCCTTCCGTCTCCGGTTGCCGGTCATTCCGGGCTTCAACGACCGGGAGGAGCATTTTGCCAAGGCGAAGGAGCTGGCCGCCGGGTTCTCCTCCTGTCAGGGGCTTGAGGTCATGCCCTACCACTCCCTCGGGCAGTACAAATACGTTCAGCTCGGCAAGCCCTATCTCTGTGCCGACGTGAAGGAGCCGACGCCCGAGACGATTGCGCGCTGGCGGGCCGCCGTGGAGGGATAAGCGGCGGATTAGCGCTTCGGCGCGGCAAAGAATCCGGGATTTTAGGCTTTCAGGAGCGCAAAATTCAAAGAATCGAAGGAATCCGGCGTTCCGGACTCCGGGCGGAAGAAGCCAAGCGCAGGTTTGGCAGGGCTTCGGGCCTTCCGGCGGTTCGAAACGTCTGCCGATTCCGACAATACAACAAAATCGGCGCGGCGCGGGCGTGTTCCCGGGCCGCGCTTTGTTGTGCGGAAAAGCGGGCGCGGGCTGATGGCGCGGAATCGGCGTGGCGGGTGTGGCGCGGGTTGCGGGGGCTTTGCGCGGGGT
>CANQQT010000048.1 GCA_947626065.1 uncultured Clostridia bacterium
ATATCAAATAATCAAAAGACCTACATACACGACAAATAATAATCTCTAAACAAAATTGATTAGTAGTTGTCGAGTGAGAATGAACAGAAATGAGTGATATTAAATGTCCTTTTTAATTGTAGTTGTGTTAATGAAGCATTGTTCTTGTAAGGGAATATCAAGCAATATATAGCAATACAATGTTAAGAGGAATATAGATGGTAAATGATTATTTTGACATTATATTAACAAGGTTTGAAAAGTATATTTCGGAATATTCTTTTTCGAAGTATGTGATAGGATATCAGGAAGTAGTATATCTTATTGAAGATAGTGCTATAGAATACTTTTCTGTACACAAAGAGAATTGCGGAAGAATTGTTATTGAAGAAATTTTTAATGAAGGAATTTTGGAGTTAAAGCTAAAGAAATTTGAGATCCAGCCAGAGGGCGCAGTTTTGCAATTTTTTCCTTACCTTGGAGGACTTGGAGTATCAAATCCATATATGAAGAGTCAATTTGATAAGGTGAATATATTACTTCCCGAATTGAAAATTAAAGAACGTTTTAATAATTGGCCCGGCTTTTCTGTTCCATATTTGGTGTTTGAATTGACTGATGAAGGGAAAAAAGGATATGCCATTTGCAAGACAAATGCAAAACAGACTATAAAGAAGGTAATTGATATAGGCAGTGACTTGTTGTTCGCATGTGTATCGGCGCCGGATTTCGATTTGATATATGAAAAATACGGACAAAAATATGTAAAGTGTGGATCAAAATATTTTTTTATGATTGACCGAAACATGAAAGATATAATGATATGCCGTCTAAAGACAGATACTTCCTGTTGGAGAAAAAAGAATTTGGGAGGAGGAAAAATAGGACTCGAAGAAAAGGGGATGAAGTATTGTTGGATTAATGTCCGAATCAAATATTCCCAAGAGTTCTTTGAGGGGGAAATAATAGATAATCTAAAGGATGGAGTATATGATGATGTGGATCGTTATGAATATGTTTTGCCAGAAAACAAATGGAAATCTGAGCAGTTAGTATATGAAATAGTTAAACAGTTATATCCCAAAGCAAATGTGTGGTATCAATTTCGCCCGGATTTTTTGAAAACTGACAAAGGTCAACTATCATATGATGTTTTTATAGGCAAGATGCGGGTAGCAATAGAATATCAAGGCAGACAACATTTTGAACCGGTGGAACTCTTTGGTGGAAGAGAGGGATTTGAAAAGCAAAAAGAGAGAGATAATCTGAAAAGTAAGTTAAGTGAAAAAAATGGTGTGAAACTGATTTATATAAATTACTGGGAGGATATTACGCCAAAGCTTATAAAGGAGCGAATTGAAGCGTAGAAATGGAGAAATAAAATGCCAATAGAAAATTCTATTATACATTTTCGCCGATTCTGCCGCGCACCTTCATGCCTGATACGCAAGGCCGATACTATCTTATTTTCTCTACCTCCTCCCATCTAATTTCCCTCATGGAATTCGTATCAAAGATCTTCCACTCTCCGCTTTTGAATGCCTCCTCATTCCATATAAAATATTCTGAACCTGCTTGCACGTTTCTGCCGTAAACTTTTCCGTCATGGATAACGAGCTTATAATTATTCGATAACCTAACATTAGCGATTTTTCCATCCTTTGTGACAACACCGGTATTCTCTGTTTTTTCCATTGGAGATACTTTCTGAGTCTTTGGCCTACTCACGCTTCTGCCGTAGCTGCCGGAACCGACCGAACCGCCCGATCCGGACGCCGTGCCTGAGTCACCGGAAAACATTCCAAGTAAATCGACGAACTTTTCAAATAAAATGAAAAGGGGTATCCCGACAATCAATATGCCCACTATGATCCATGCGACAAGGTTCTCAAACAGCAGTAGAATCAGCGGAACGCCCGCAAAGGAAACGAGCGTTGCGATGAGTACGTTGGCAAAAAGCTCCCTGGAATCAGAAGTCCACAAAAGAACGATCACACCGATCATCAAGGCGAGTCCCGCGAAAGTCAGAAACACATAGAGAGCCATCTTATCATTCATCAACTTGCGAAACGGTTCATGAACCTGCTCGGGGATAAAGCCGACGCCACGGAGGGACTGCGTTGCTCCGTCGGCGAGGGCCAAACCGAAGCAGGCAATGCCAAGCGAAAATGTGACGATCGTCAGTACCTTCCGCCATCTTTTTTCTTCACGGAAAAATTCGATGATTCCGGCCACAATCCCAATGAGGAGTAGGACTCCCAATACGATGCAGAAGATGCCGTTGTAGTAATCGGGAACCGTTCCGGTTGTGAGGGCGTGCCCGAAATCGAGGACTTTTAGATATGAGGCCTGCGGCTGGTAGCCCCGGCTGAAGGCGAAGCGAAGCCAGTGAATCAGGGCGAATAGGAAGGAAAGCGCACAGGCAACGGCCGGAGCCAAAGAGAGATACCCTAAAACGGTACGCTTTTTGATCGTTTCCACGATGATTTCGTATATCCACCGGATTCCTTCGATAATCGATTTCATAGGTTCAAAACCTCCAGCTGATTTTTATGTTTGCTTCGTTTTAGCGGTATGCTTTTGCTTTGCGGAAAACAAGATGCTCTTCCGAGAAGGGCATCTTGTCTTTCCAGCAAACGGGCTTCTGCGGTTGCACCTCAATCCGAATACGTCTTAACGGTACCGTCGGCGCAGGTAATCGTGCGCCGTCCATTGTCGGTGTAAGGCAATAGGCGCGGCGCTCATCCGAATGCGGCAGAAGGCTTTTTAGGCGGTATCGCCATGAATCAGGGGCAGACCACGTCTACGGTTCCATCGGTGCAAACGACCTGGCAGTTGAATTCCGCGGCCACCCCGTTATGCACGGCAGCCTCCTTCCATTGGGCGACGGTTCCGCCGAATGGGAGACGCTTCAAAGAAGAGCACCTATAGAACACTCCATCACCGATGTGCGTCACACTGGCCGGAATCGTGAGGTTTTCCAAAGAAGTGCAGGCGCTGAACGCGTACTGGTCAATGCGTGTCACGCGATCCGGAACCGTAAGGCTCGTCAAGGATGTGCAACCGCAGAATGCGTATTTTAGAATTTCCGTTACGCTTTTCGGGATCGTGACGCTCTTCAGACCTTCGCATTCCTCGAACGCGGAGCTGCCAATGTACGTCACGCCCTCCGGGATCGTAACGCTCGTCAGGTTGCCGCAGCCCTTGAACGCACCGGAGCTGACGCCCGTCACAGGCAGTCCCTCATACGTAGATGGAATGTTCACTTTCGTATCCTTGCAGGCGCCGATGCCGCTGACGGCATATCCGGCGCCGTCGCCATCCAATGTAAATTCCAGTCCTTCGCTGTAGGTCACCGGCGCGGATTTCTTTCCGCAGGCGGTAAAGGTGGCGGTCAGGGTGAGGATTGCCAAAAGCAGTGCGATAAATTTTGTGGTTTTCATTTTTAATTTCTCCTTTTCTTTTTTGGACTTCTATCTTATAAACGAACCGGAAGCCGTTTTGGTTTTACGGTTTTGAAAAAAATTTTCAAAACCATGCCGGGGAAAAGTTATCCTTTGCTACTATAATGGACGGTGGCAGTTTCGGGAACGTCTGCCTCCTTGGTCAGCTCCGCCCACTGCGTCTCGGATCCGCCGTAGGAAATATCGGTCAATGATGAGCAGCCTGAAAAAGCATCAAGGCCAATCTCCTCCACACTGTCCGGAATCGTAATGCTTGTAAGGCCCGTGCACCCCGCGAAAGCCCACGTGTCAAAATACGCCACACCGTTCGGGATCTCGATACTTGTAAGACCTGTGCAACCCTCAAAGGCATAAACGCCGATCCCCTTCATACTGTCCGGGAACGTGATACTGGTAAGACCCGTACAACCGCGGAAGGCCTCGTCTCCGATCGCCACTACACTGCCATCATTGGGAATTACGCTTGTTTTGCACCCGGCAATGAGGATTTCTCTTTCCGTTTCGATCAGACAGTTTCCGGCACTGTGATAGACGGGGTTCCCGGCGGCTACCGTAATGCTTGTAAGCCCTGTACAGCCGGCGAAAACGCCGGAACCGATCGACGTTACGCCGTCCGGAATCGTGATACTTGTAAGACTCGTACAGTCCGAGAAGGCAGAGATACCAATCACTGTCACACTGTCCGGAATCGTGATAGTCGTAAGGCCCGTGCAACCCTCAAAGGCATTGTCGCCGATCCACGTCACCCCGTCCGGAATCGTGATACTTGTAAGACCCGTACAACCGCGGAAGGCATAGTCTCCAATCTCCTTCACGCCGTCTGGAAACGTGATGCTGGTAAGACCTGAACAGCCATTGAAGACATATCTGGCAATCGTTGTCACGCTATCCGGAATCGTGATACTGGTAAGGCCCGTACAGCGCGAGAAGGCAGCCTCGCCAATCTCCGTCACGCTGGCCGGAATCGTGACACTGGTAAGGCCTGTGCACCCCTCGAAGGCCGCGTAGCCAATGCCTATCACCGGCAGATCTTCATGTGTTGCCGGTATTTTGATATTGGTATCGGTACATTCACCGATACCAACGACGATATACCCATTTTCCCCGTCGGCGAGTTCGTATTTCAAGCCCTTGCTGTCGGTTATCTCTTCCGGCTCGGTCGGGTTCGCCGATCCGGTCGTCTCTGTGGGAGAACCGGTCTCTGTGGGTGCGTTGGTTTCCGGGGCTTGGGCGCTTTCCGAGGAGGTGATTCCCGGCAGGGTTTCCTCCGGCTTTGTCAGGCCGCCCCGGGTCAAGGAAACGACCCCGACGGACACACCGCCCACAAGAACGGCCGCCGCAACGCCTGCCGCAATCTTCGCCCCCAGAGAGGCAAAAATTCCGCCCTTGACAGCGGCGGCCGCGGCAGTGGAGACCGCCGTAGCGGAAGCCGCCGTAGTGGAAGCCGCAGCAGTAGAAGCCGCGGCAGTGGAAGCCGCCGTAGTGGAAGTCGCAGCAGTAGAAGCCGCCGCCGCAGCGGTACCGGCTCCGGCGCCCAGGGCAGAGACCTGCTCCAAAATGTTGTGTAGCAGCCCGGCCGGCGCCCCGCCCACGGGAAGTGCGCCGATGGCCGCCTGCGCCTTCTGGCAGTGCAACAACCAGAGGAAGAAGGGAACAGGCGCCAGAGAATAGAGCTTGGTGCCCTTCCTTTCCAGCTCCTCCACACCGGCTTTGATCTTTTTCCTGCCGTAATTTAACCGGCTTTTTACGGTGTTCTCGCTGACGCCCAGCTCTGCGGCAATCTCCGCCACCGGCATTTCCTCATAGTAATACATACCGACGGCCATCCGCTGTTCATCGGAGAGCGTTCCCAGAATTTCTTCAATCAGCCGGGAGGTCTCTTGTTGATCCAGCACCTCCTCAGGAGAGCTCTCCGGACTTTCGTCCTTGAATTCCGGCGGCACGTCCTCCTCATCCCCCAACTGGGAAAAGGCGACGTCGTGCTTTTTGCGGAACCAATCCCGCGCCTTGTTGGTGGCGATCCGCCGCATCCAGGGGATAAAATTCTCCGGCGGCTGAAACCCCTCCGGATTGGCAAATCCGCTGATAAAAGCGTCTTGCACAAGATCCATGGCGGTGTCCTCATCCTTTACCATGGATTTTACCGTGCGGTAGACCGCGTCGTAGCTGTGCTCGTAGAGCTCGCTGAAGGCGGCCTGGTCGTTGTTCCGCGCCCGTTCAATCAGGTTCTTCCATTGAATTTCCATTTGCTTTCTCTCCTTTTTCTAAAGCGGTTTTCGTCTTCTGCCCTTGAATCACCGTAAAGAGTCGGCGGGCAGTAGACGGCGGCAGGTGGTAGCGGGTCATCCAGCTGTGCAAAAGCCTGCGATAATTCAGTCGTTTCGTTGTAATCACCCCCCGATCTGTTTTTTGAAATCGGCTTTCGCTACTTATAACGAAGAACAGGCCGGAAAGGTTTTAACGGATATAAAATTTTTTGAGAAACCATAGGGCCGAGGACCATAGGAACCGTTGGGAGCGGCCCGTCCCACCGCCCCCCAAAGGGCGCAAAGGGAGAGCAAAACGACGGCATCAAGCTTCAAATCATTATACCATGTACGTGGGCTATAGTCAAGGCCTTCAGGCCCTGTCCCCCGCTCGATGAAAGACGTTTGCGCGGTGTGGTCGCTACGTTTACACTGTATAACCGCCGTGAGACTACCACGTTCACCCCTCGTGACCACCTGTTCACAGTATGACCGTTGCAAGACCACCGCGTGCCCGTCCCTCGCTTGCTGTTCCGCGCAAAGAATTTGTAATGGGCTTGTCCCTATCGTCATTCGCAGGATATTCCTACTTCGCCGGTTTGCGAAATTTTAGAATCCGCATGGTTTCCTATCGGTCGAGAGGGAACAACCCCTTTTCCCAAAAAGGGCCCGAAAATCCGCTTGAACCACGGGTTTTCGGGCACCTTTTTTGAAAATCTTTTTTCTTTTGGGAGGATCCGGACGACGCGCCCGGAGCGGGGCAGGAGGGGCGGGATTATTTGAAAGAATCCCTCAGCAGCAGAATATGTATCGGGACTCAGTCAGCTCTTCGCTACAATAATTGCAGTTTTTGCAGGTGGTTACACGGTAAGTTTCCTGCAAGCAGCGGGGACTTACCGTGCGAGCCTTATGCGTGACCCTTTGAGCGGTATCGTACACATAGCTGTGTCCTACAAGCCAACAGAAGGAAAGTATCGGGGTAGGGGTATCTTTGCCCATGAGGGTATTTGTAATCAGTTCCCTCTGCCTTGCGCTGAAGACCGTGTTCTCCGGGAATATAATTTCAATCTCTTCATGGGCAGGAGGCTCCGTAAGCTCGGCGGCGCTGACGTTAAGAATCGGGAGCGCCATCATTACAGCGGCCATCAAATACGCGAATAATTTCTTTTTCATGTTTTTCATGTTTCAAAATCCTTTCAAATTTTCAAGTATAAAAAGTAGGGAATCGCAATCGGGTGCTGTAATCGAATAACAAGACCCATCATAAAGGAAAATTGCCCAGTAAACATTGTTTCGGAAGGTATCCTCGCAGTAATAGGCGGTGCAATCCTCCGTGATTACGTATGGGGTAAAAGTGTCGTCCGGGACAAAGCCCTGCGTATCGTCAATAATCACCGAATAAAACACGTTTGCCGTATCAAAAGTAAAGAATATATCTGTCAAGCCGGTGTGTGTCGTTGATTTTTCAACGTCTTTGATGTGTACTCCTTCCGGCAGCTTCCCGGGATAAAGAATGTTCAGATTTTCTTTTTCAAAAAGCTCCTCCACGTCCCGGTATGTTTGCGTTCTTCCCGCATAGATATAGGTGATGCCGTCCTCGCTGATTTGACTTCCCGCCGGCATTCGGATAAGCTTGAAAAACCACTTTCTGTTGCTCGGTACTCCCGCGACGGTTGTGACGCTGAACACAAGGAGCGCCAAGACAAGAACGGCGATTATGAGAACAGGCTTTCTCATCCTTCTGCGGCGCACGCTTTTCTCCGAACCGTAAGTCGACGCGCCTGCCTTGGAAGACGTGGCCTCTTGAATTTTTGCGTCAAGCTCTTCCTCGGTAAAGGCGGATTTTACGCCCTTCATCTCGGCAGTCGCTTTTATGCATTCGTCCATCAACGCAACGTCCCGCTTTTTCAGGGGCTTTTTTTGTTCCTCGGCAATGATCTTTTGAAAATAAGCCAAAGAGGCGGTTTCATAGGTCTTTTCCGATTCGGAATTCTGTGAATTGTCTTCCCGGGCGCTTTCGGTCTTCAAATTCTCTTCCCCCTTTCGCGCTTTTTTCTTTAAAATTCCCATAGTAATTTCCATTCCGCCACTTTGCGGCGGCACAAATCGTTATGAAATTCACTAAATGGGTCGGGCCCATTTTTAAGTGAATTTTGGTGTGAAATACTCGTACATAAAGTCTGATGTGATTTTATTTTTACGCCGTCCGCTCCTATTATTATAACGTCGGGATTTTAGAAATGTCACAAAAATTTTTTTGTAAATGTTTTGTGACTAAATAATTTTTTCCTTTTGCCTCTCCGTCAATTCCCGGATTCTCTTTTTCAGATAATAGATCTGTACCGTCACCTTCCGGCGATCCGTTCCGGTTTTTTGAGCAACTTCCGCCGTCGTTAAGCCGGATTTCAGATCCTCTAACAGCTGCCTCTGGGCGGGCTTGAGGGAGGAAAGAATCTGCCGTTCTATCTCGCTTTCCTGCTTTAACAGCTCCCGTCGGATAATCTCCTCTAAAATATCCGCATCGCTTTCCGCGAGGGTCTCGCTACAGTCGTCAAGGTTGACCGCCCCTTTGTTTTTTTTTTTGAAATTTTTGATTTCCCGATTCGCGGTGGAAAGAAGCCATGATTTGTATTTTTCAGGATGAACTTTGCGATATTTTTCGATGAAAATCATAAACACCGTTTGGGTAACGTTTTCCGCGTCTTGCCGGTGATAAGACAAATTTGCCAGACAATAACGGTATACAGTGTTATAAAATTCCCGGTATACAGCATCGATGATTTCGTTTTTGCCGTTCACGGTCTTCCTCCTTGGCGTCTTTCATTTTTAACAGAATAACATATCTTTGAAAATAAATCAAGTCCCTCTTTGCTAATAAATTGGAAAGTGTTGCAAAACCATGCGTTCTTTATGCTTATTTGAATTTTCGGAAGGGACTTCGCAGGGAATATAATCGCGCAAGCTCTTGTATTGATTTGGGCGAAAAATGGATTTACAAAAAGTTCACAAAAAATTTTTTGTGATTTTCTGCGAAAACCGACGTATATGTTATGAGAGGTCAAATTATGGCCACGGTATAAGCGTTTTCCCCGGATATACCTTGAATAAAGGAGCTTGCATATGAAAAAACTCTGCATTTTACTTGCCTTATCTGCGCTTTTCCTTTTCTCCTCCTGTTCCGGCAACGCCCCGGAAAAGCTTCCCGGACCCGTAGGAAATGATGAAAGTGAAAAAAGTGACGAATATATAAGAAACAGCGAAAAAGCCGCCGAGATTATGAAAAAAATCACGGAATCGGGAAACGAATTTCCAATCGGAAGCGATATGTTCAATTCGCAGAACGCCTTTGTGATAGGAAATCGTTTGTATATATTTTTGCTGGACCGTGGATTGTTTGAAGTGAATCCAACCACGGGAAAATTTGAACCCATTTGCCGGGATCCTCTGTGTCAACATAAGTCGGAGGAAGGGTGCCCCATGACTGAATTCTATCGGGCGGTTGTCACAGACGGGGAAAACGTTTTCGCCCTGCATATGGATTATATCAGTAAAATTGATCCGGTGGAGGGAAAGCTTATCCCTATGTGCCGATGGAAGCATTCTCCGAATGCCATGTGTGGTGTCATAGCTTGTGATGGAGGCTACGTATATTTTGCCGCCTGTGCCTCGGATACCACAAACGAAATCTATCGGATGCCGGTCGAAGGTGGAGAACCGGAGCAGCTCAGTCATCTGAATGAACACATCGTAAATTTTACCGTTTCCAACGGATATATTCTTTGGACAAACTCGGTATGGACACTGAAATGTGCGCCGGTGGATTTTTCCGAAGTAACGGTTCTTGCCGAAAAGATGACGACGATGACCTCAGGAAACGGCCTTTTTTTCTGTAATTGTGTCGACGAAGACCCTCGTGTCAGCCGTATATACGAAGTGGATGTATCCGCTCAAAAGATGAAGGTCGTTGCGGAAAACGTTGGATATACCCGCGCTTTTTTATGCGATGGAAAGCTCTACTATCATAAAGATAATTTTCAAGAGACAAAGCAGCTCTTCTGTTATCATGCCGATACCGGGGAAACGACTTCAACAACCTTGGGGCCGGATATCATTCGTTTCAAAACCGGGAAATTTTCCTTTGATTCGGACACGGTTATTTTCCATGACGACGTGGACGACCTGAGGGTGTATGGAGTGTGCGGCGATTATTTACTGGTGTTCATGTACGATGCGCCGATAGATCCGGAGTATGCTTATGAGCTCAGCCGATATTTCTTTCTGAAAAAGGACGGCACGGAAATGGCGGAGATTTTCTTCGAGGATTTTCGGGGGAATGCTTAAATTGTTTTTGCCGGAAAATAAATTTACAAAAAATGCGAAAATTTTTTGTGACTTTCCGCGAAAACCGATGTATATGTTATGAGAGGTCAAATTATGGCCTCCGGTATAAGCGCGAATACTGTTCAGAAAGAAGGGATGTATATGATTGCGTTCAAGACGCCCGCCTAATGTGAAAAGATGAGATATTATAAAACAAAAAGGAGAAATTATATTAACAATGAATAAAGAGAAAGCTTTAGAGAATAAAGAGAAAGCTTTAGAGAATAAAGAGAGGACTTCGGAGAATAACGGGAAATTTTTAAAAAGAGTATTATGGATACTTTTCTATGGCGTTTCAATTCTTTCGTATGGCATGATTTTCCCGCTTTTCGTATTTACGTTCTACATATTTACTTACATTTTTACTGTACTATTTTTCGCTTCTGTTATTGTTCTATCTGTGTTAGCATTTAAAAAGTGCAGTAAGAAGAACGAGAAGAAAGTGAAGATCCTTTTAGAGTGCGTTTTGTTCTTACCCATTATTCTTTTTATTCTCATACTAACTTCCTATGGATGGCGGACATTTTTTGTGACAGGTTAAATCAAAATGTTGTCGCATAAGAAAGAATAGAATGAATTCCTGTTGTGCTTTCATCCCCCCTCGAATTTGAGGGGGATGAATTTTTGCGCCGGTCAGGCACGCAAGCTTTCCGCTTCGTCAAAATATTTCAGGGATTGTTTTAGTCGGAAAGTGGATTTACAAAAAATTAACAAAGAAGTTTTTGTGACTTTCCGTGAAAACCGACGTATATGTTATGAGAGGGCAAATTATGGCCACGGTATAAGCGTTTTTCCCGGATATACCTTGAATAAAGGAGCTTGCATATGAAAAAACTCTGCATTTTACTTGCCTTATCTGCGCTTTTCCTTTTCTCCTCCTGCTCCGGTCGTCCTCCGGAAAGACTGCCCCTGCCCGCAGAAAGCGAAGAAGGCGACAAATATATTTTGAACAGCGAAAAAGCCGCCGAGATTATAAAAACGCTTACGGAATCGGGGGAAAGGTATCCGAGCGGAAGCAATATGTATAGTTCGCAGGACTCCTTTATGATAGAAAACATTTTGTATATAAATGCAGGCTTTCAAAATATAAATTTGGTGAGCCAACCAAGGCTCGGCGGGCTGTTTGAAGTGAATCCGACCACGGGAAAAGCGGAACCCATTTGTCGGGATCCGCTGTGTAAACATAAGTCGGCGCCAGAGTGTCCCATGATCGAGTATCTTGCGGAGTATGTTACGGACGGGAAAAGCGCTTTTTTTCTAAATAATTTTTCCATCAATAGAATAGATCTGAGAGAGGGAAAACGCATCCCCGTGTATCAATGGGAGTATCACAGGGAGCGGGGGCCTTACGATATGATATGTTGCGACGGATACCTATATTTTGTCGCCAGAATCTCGGATACCGCGGACGAAATCTATCGAATCCCGGTTACCGGCGGCGAACCGGAGCGGCTCAGCCATCTGGATGAACATATTATAAATTTCACGGTTTCCGACGGATATGTTTTTTGGACAAACACGGTATGGACGCTGAAATGTGCGCCGCTGGACTTCTCCGAAGTGACGGTTTTGGGGGAAAAGATAACGACGTTGACCTCGGGAAACGATCGGCTTTTCTATTACGATCGTGACGACTGCATACACGAGATGGATATATCCACGAAGAACACAAAAGTCGTCGCTGAAAACGCCGCAGGTTACCAAGCCCTTTTGTGCGATGGGGAGCTCTATTATACGAAACAGGATTTTCAGAAGACAAAGCAGATTTTCTGTTATCATGCCGATACCGGGGAGACGACTTCAACAACCTTGGAGCCGGATATTATTCGGTTCAATACCGGATATTTTTCCTTCGATTCGGACACGGTTATTTTTTACGACGACGTGGAAAACCTGAAGATATACGGGGCGTACGGCGATTATTTACTCGTGTATATGTTTGACAGGACGCTGGATCCGACCTATTCTTATGAGCTCTGGCGTTATTTTTTCCTGAAAAAGGACGGCACGGAAATGGCGGAGATTTTCTTTGAGGATTTTCGGGACGGCGCGTAATTTGCGGGAATTTCCCGCCGGAGGTTTTGAAAACCGCCCCCAGCAGAGCCTTCTGCGGCGTGCGGTTCGGCTTTCCTCTCAAATTGAAACTGCACAGCGGAGAAACGGAGGTTGATGATGAAGCTGTTCTTTTATGAATTTTATAAGCTGCTCCGCTCGAAAACGGTGATGGCCGTCTGCGCGATTATGCTGCTTTTGAATCTCGGCCTTTCCCTCTATAGCGCGGGCCGGGTCAACAAAGCCACGGTGCCGAAAGAGATTTTAGAGCCGTTGTATACGGAATATTGGAGCTCCCCCGAAAAGGTAAACGAACGCCATGAGGAATGGCAGAAAATTCAGGACGAATACGCGGAGAAGGTAAACGACGCAATCAAATACGGATTTGACGTAGACGTCGAGCCGCCTCCGCCGTTTCTCACCGAGACCGGAATTCCCAGCGATTACAGAATCTGGGATAAGCTCTATTCCGACGTCAACCGACCGAAGGAATACGACGACGCGATGACAGAGGTAATCAACCGGGCGCTGAAAACGCTCGCCGCCTATGACGTGTCCGGCCTCTCCCACGAAAGCTATGCCTACCAATATCAGAAGCAGATGGCCGACGTGTATCAGAAGCTCCGGGCCGAGGCCTATATAGGCTTTGAGAATACCCGCGGGTGGGACCTCTATTTCACCTCCGCGGCGCCGGTTTTGTTCGCCATGGCCGCCGTGGTGCTCTGCGCGGGGTATTTGTTTGTCTCGGAGAAAAGCACCTCCTTTTATCCCATCGGCCATGCCTCCGCGAAGGGAAGAGCCGCGCACGGAACCGCAAAATTCTTCGCCGGGCTTCTCTTCGTCTCCCTGATGACGCTCCTCCTTCTGCTCGTGAACGGACTGGCGATCGGAGGAACGGTAGGCTTTGGGAATATTTATAACGGGATTCAGAGCTATAAAGCATTTACCTACCTGCCCTACAATTTCTCGGTGCTTCAATATTTGATTTGCGACACCCTGATCAAGCTGCTCGCGGTTGCACTGCTCTATTCCCTGATTCAGGTGGCGTCGGTGCTCTTTTCCGATATGATTCTGTCGTATCTGTCGGGAATCGCGGTCGTGGGCGTCTCCTACGGAGTTTACGCCTTCACCTCCCACGCGCCGAATCGCCCGATTCATCAGTGCAATCTCATTACGCTGGGAAGAACCGACGAATTTCTCTCGCGATATCGGGGATTCAATCTTTTCGGGAGAGCCGTCAATACGACGCATTTTGTCATCGCCGTCGCGGGGATTCTGACGCTTCTTGCGGCGGTGGGGGCGATTCTGCTCTTTTCCCGGGGGTGCTTCGGGATCTGGAATCTTCATTTGGCGGAAAAGCTGGGAAGGCTGAGGACCCGGCTGGCAAGCGGGAAAAAGAGAAGAAACCGGGCTTACGCCTCCTCCCTGTTTGCCTACGAGGGGTATAAGCTGTATCTCAATCGGGCGACTTTGCTCCTTGTCCCGACACTGCTTGTCGGAGCGCTGATTCTTTCCGATATTCTATATAAAGGAGAGGAATCCTACACGGAGGAAAAGCGGCGGGAATACATCGAGGCCCATCTTTACGGGGAGATTTCCGAGGAGAAGGAGCGGTTTATCGAGGAGGAAGGGGAAAGAATTTACGGAACGATAGAAAAGCACAAGGAAATGTCGAAGGCCTACGCGAGGGATGAGATTACCATCGAAGAATTCTTCGCGTATATGCAGGAATACGATTACGCCCAATCGCGGAAGGAAGCGTATGAACAGCTGAGGGAATATTCCGATTATCTGAACGAGACCTCGGAGAAAACCGGCGTGAAGTGCTGGTACGTAGTCGAAAGCGGCTGGGAGACCCTGCTGTTTTCCGGCGCCGACCTCTTCCTGATGATTTATCTGATCTACAGCGCCTGCCGGATTTGGAAAAGCGAGCGAGGCGCCCAGAGCTCCCGGGGAGCGTTTATGCAAATCCTGCTGACGACCGAAAAGGGAAGACGAAAGACGGCGAGAAGCAAATTCGCGCTGGCCATGGGGAATACCCTGATCGCTTTCCTCGTGTCGACGGGGATACGGGTGTATTTCATCGATACAAGGATCGGCCTTGCGGGATGGAGGGCCCCGCTGATCAGCCTCCGGAGCTTTGCGGGCGTCAGCCCGGGATTTACCGTCGCCGGATACCTCTGCCTGTACTTCCTTGTGCAGTTGATTCTCTTCTGCGTCCTGTCGGCATTTGTGTTTTCCGCCGCGCTGGCCTTCCGGAATACCGCCGCGGTTTTCGTCGTTTCGGCGGTGCTGCTCTTCCTGCCGGCACTTTTCGTGGGACTCGGGGTGGAGCTGGCAAAATATATAGACGTCACCGCCCTGATCCGGTTCTCAGGACTCTTTACCGCCCATCGGTGGTACGGAATTTTGCTGTTGCCGCTGTTTGTGCCGGCGCTGTATCTCTGGTTTAACCGAAGAATTGAAAAAGGAGATTTGATCGCATGAAGCTGTGTATCGAACGGGTGTCAAAATCCTACGGCTCCAATAAAGCGCTGAAGGAGTTTTCCGCTTCCTTTGAGCCGGGAATTTACGCCTTCCTCGGCCCAAACGGTGCGGGGAAGTCCACCCTTATGAATATCATTACCGACAATCTGAAGGCCGACGGAGGTCAAATCACCTTCGACGCGGGGGACGGGAAGGAGGAAAACGCCCGCCGCATGGGCCTGCGCTTCCGGAAGCGCCTTGGATATATGCCGCAGTACCCGGGCCTCTATCCCGATTTCACGGTGGAAAGATTCTTGTGGTATATGGCGGCGCTAAAGGGGATGAGCAAAGGTCAGGCGAAGGAGCAAATACCGGAAATTCTGAAAGCGGTGGAGCTGGACGACGTCCCGAGAAGGAGAATCGGCGCGCTGTCGGGAGGGATGAAGCAGAGGCTCGGCCTTGCGCAGGCCGTGCTCGGGGATCCCGATATTCTCATTCTGGATGAGCCGACGGCGGGACTCGACCCGAAACAGCGGATCGCCATCCGGAATTTTATATCCAAAATTTCCTTCAATAAAATTGTGCTGATCGCGACGCACGTGGTGTCGGATATTGAATTCATCGCAAAAGACGTCATTATATTGAAAAAGGGAGTCGTCGAGGACAACGCCCCGCCGGCACAGCTCCTCCGGAAGATCGAGGGAAAGGTCTGGTTTCTGCCCTGCGAAGAGCAGGAGGTTCAGAATCGGCAGAAGCAGTTCCGCGTCACCAACATCGGCCGGGAGGAGGAGAGCGGGAAGGCGCTTTTGCGGATCCTTTCGGAAGAAAAGCCGGACGGCACAGTAAGAACCGCGCCGCCGACGCTGGAGGATTACTATCTTTATATCTTCGGCGACGTGGAGTCGCGGAAATAACGGCGAGGGATCGGAGGAGAGAAGAGGAGCGAGGGATAGAAGCAGAAAAAGCGTTTGTGGGGACGGGGCGGCCTTACAAACGCTTTTTGCGGGTTTTCAAACGGATTTGCGGGGGAAAAGTTATGGTGTCGGGCATTTTGCAGTATCGTACGTCGCGGGGGCTGTACGGCAGGCCGGTTGATTTTGACTTATATAAGATATACGCAAAAAGAAAGCGAAAAATGAAAAAACCTCTTGCATTTTATGGGAAAATGGATTATAGTATATAAAGAAGTCGGGGGAAGGTATTTGAAAGTAATTGAGTAATGTAATTTGTTTTTTCTCTGTGGGGGGCGGAGAAAAAGCAGAAAGTATCACAAGAATTGCTTTTTCATGCTGAACCTTGAACGCATATAGAAAGCTTACCGTGAGATAAGCCTTTTTTGCGCGCAAGGTTTTCTTATTTCCTCTGACGGGATACATATTTTTTGGAGGAAAAAGCAAATGATGAAAAGGACGTTTCTGAGTGAAACTGAGGAGAAAGAAGCAAGGAGGGTGATCGAAGAAAAAACCGGGTATCGCATAATGCTAACGCCACATAAGGCAGTAATTTGAAAGCATCATTCAAATTACAACCGAACAGGCGTCAGCAAAGGCAAAAGGCAACACAAAGAGCAGAAATGCTTTCTGTGTTGCCTTTCTTTATGCCCAGATTCAAAATCGCACATTCGTCAAGTGGAAATCTCTTTGCTACAATATAAGCAAAGGAGGTCAAGGGGATATGCGAGAGACAAAATACCACATAGCGCTAAACAGGGACGAAAGGAGAATCGTTATCGACAGTCTGAACAGGATGCGAAACAAGCTGATTGCCGCAGGCAGGTACACCGACGCCGTGGATGATATTCTCTTAAAAGTCGCCAACGCACCAATCAAAAAATTCAAAGTGAAG
>CANQQT010000049.1 GCA_947626065.1 uncultured Clostridia bacterium
CGTCATCCCGGCCCTTATTGTAGGCCCCCCGGTAATTCGTGCAGTAGATCGGGCGGCCCGCGCAGGCGGCGAACATTTTTTTGAAGGCCTCCTCGCTGCGGTATTCGGGCTTGAGCTTCTCCAGCTGGATTCCCAGACAGTCGGCGCCGTCGTAGATGGAATTTTTCACCTCATAGCGGACGCTGTCGGGGTTGTCCTTCAAAATCATGGAGGTAATCAGCGGGCGGTTCTGATTCAGAAACGAGGGTCTCATCCTTTCATCCTTTCCATGGCGTTTCTTCCGCCGTCAATCATGATGTTCTCCCCGTTGATGAACTGTCCCTTGTCAGAGGCGACGAAGAGAATCAGGTCGATGATTTCCTGCGGGTCGGCCGCCCGTCCGAGAAGCGTCTTCATCTTCGCCATGGCCGCGCGGGTGAGAACCGGGCCGGGGGAGACGCAGACACAGCGGATGTTGTGCTTGGAGCCGAATTGGGCGATGCATTTGGTGAGACCGAACATCAGCCCGGCCTTGGCCGTCGGGTAGTCCATGTCGTAGGCGTTGCCCTCCTGCCCGGAAATCGAGCCGATGTTGATGATCAGCCCGCTGTTCTGCTCCCGCATCTGCTTCAAAACGGCGTGCGCGAAGTAGAAGGGCCCCATCAGATTGACGCCGAGTCCCCATTCAAAAATTTCAATCGGAACGTCGGGAAATTCCGGATACCGGGTTCTGTCCACCTGCTTGATACGGACGGAGGAGCCTCCGGCGAAATTGCAGAGGAGGTCGATGCGCCCGAAAAGCTCTACCGCGCGGTCGCGGGCGGCGCAGACCTGACGGTAATCGCGCACGTCGCAGAGACAGCTCGCGGCGGTGCCCTTTCCCATGGCGTTGATTTCCGCGGTGCATTTTTCAAGCCCCTCTTCATTTACGTCGCAGAGCAGGACGTTTCCGCCGAGGGCGGCGAAATTCTTCGCGAAGAGGAAGCCCATGCCGGAGGCGGCGCCGGTGGAAATTGCGGTTTTGTTCTGAAAATCCATTGTTTACATCTCCTTAAACAGACGTTAAGGTTAAGTATACAGATTCTGCGAGCTCTTTTCAATAACGGATTCTGCAAAAAAAAGGAAACTATTCTACGATGAAAAATTTTTTCCGCCGGAAAGGGGGAACAGACCACCCGCCGAGGAGATTCTCTTGAAAAGAGTATAAAACAGATTCTCAAAATTGTAAATGGGCTTTTTGATACTTTTTAACGGTTTTGATACTAAATTTTCGGGAGCAAATTTCCACGCCGCGCGGGAGGGAAGAGGTTTCCGGTCGGGTCAGGGGTAAAGAAGCTCTTCCCCCGGGGAGAGCAGGGCGAAGGCTTGGGAGGGATTTTCGCGGTGTAGGCATTCGGTGAAGCGCGCGGGGTCTTCTCCGTTGATTTCGTAGAGGTCGTAGTGGCCGGGGATGAGGAGCTTTGCTCCCGCGTCCTTGGCGAGGGAAACGGCCTCGGGTATGGTGAAATTTCCGATGATGTTCAGAACCTGTGTCCGGTAGGCGTCCCGGCCGTTGATGGGAAGGATGCAGACGTCACAGCCAGAAATCCGCTCGGTCAGGCCGGGATAGGGACAGCAGTCCCCGGCGTGGTAGAGGGGGATTCCCCCGAAGGAAAAGAGGAAGCCGACCTCGTCGTAGCCCCCGTTTCCGTCGGGGTGGAGCTCCTCGTGGGCAGAGGGAATCGCGCGGAAGGAGAGCCCCTCCGCAAGGGGATATTCCCGGTCGGTCACAAGCGGGACGACCCGTTCCCGGGGAATCCCCGCCGACAGAATCGTGTCAAGGGCGGCGGAGGGAGCAAATATCACCGCCTTTTTGTTGCTTTCGGCAAGGGCGGAAAGCGTTTCGGGGTCGGCGTGGTCGTTGTGGTTGTGGGAGCAAAAGACGTAATCGACGAAATCCAGCGACGAAGGGGAAAGCGGGGAGGGGTATTTTCTCTCCCATTTGACCCTTTCGGTCGAGCCCTTGTCGACGGAGTCGGTGAGGTAGCCGTCAATCATCAGAAAGAGGCCACGGTATTTCAGAATATAGCCCATCTGCCCGGTGTAGAAAAGGGCGATTTGGTTTTCGGACGGGGAGGATGCGAGAATTCTTTCTTTCATGGGAAGCCTTTCGGGAGATTTTTTACCATTATACCACAGAAGAAAAATTTGTCAAGAGGCGGAAAACGCGGGGAGCCGGGCGAGGGAGCCTTTTGCCGGGGCGCGCGGGAAGTGGGGGAGCGGCAGAGCCACGCAAAAAAGGCGTTTCCGGCAGGAAGCGGCGAGAGGGCCGTGCTTCCGCGCAGAAACGCCTGTAAATCGGTAGGGACCGGGGCGACCGGAGCGGTGAATCGGAATGCCCCGGCGTAAACGGCGTGAACCGGCCTGAATCAGCGTGAATCGGTGCGCCCCGGCCTGAATCGGCGCAACCCGATAGCGAATCGGCAGGGACCCGGGTCGGGAGGCCGGATTTTTCGCCGGATTTTTCGCGGCTCTGCCGGACAAACGCCGGTAGAGGCTCAGCCGAGCATGACGTCAAGAAGCATCATGACGGCAAAGCCGAGGACGATTCCCGCCGTGGCAAAATAGGGCTGTGCCTTTTGATTCTGCTGGCATTCGGGAATCAGCTCGTGAACGGCGACAAGAATCATGGCGCCGGCGGCGAAGGAGAGCGCGTAGGGGAGAATCGCCTCCGCGGTAACGACAAGAAGTGCTCCCAAAACCCCGGCGACCGGTTCGACCATTCCGGAGGCCTGCCCGATGAGAAAGCTCTTTCTCCGGGAACAGCCCTCTCTCCTCAGCGGAAGGGAAACCGCCGCCCCTTCCGGGAAATTTTGCAGACCGATGCCGACGGCGACGGTGACGGCACCCATCAGCGCCTCGGCGGAGGCTTCCCCACGGCTCAGGACGCCGAAGGCCACCCCGACGGCCAGCCCTTCCGGGATGTTGTGAAGGGTGATGGAGAGAACCAGCATCAGAATCCGGTTCATTCTCTCGCGTCCCGCCCCGGCGGCGCTGGCGGCCTTCCGTCGGGCAAAGGAGACGGCCTTGTCGGAGGCCCACATAAAGAGGGCGCCCGAAAGAAAGCCGAGCGTCGCCACAAGATAAGCGGGAGGCCCGGCGGCGGCCTCCGCCCTTTCGATGGCGGGTTGCAAAAGCGACCAGAAGCTGGCGGCGATCATGACGCCGGAGGCAAAGCCGAGCATAAGATTCAGGGCTTTCGGGTTGGGAGATTTGAAAAAGGCGACGGTTGCCGCGCCGAGAGCGGTGACAAGCCACGTCCCGAGGGTGGCAAGCAGGGCCGGTAAGACAAAAGAAGAATCCATGAAACACCTCCTACCCATCAGTATAGCAAACGGGCGGGGAAAGGTGAGAGCGGCGGGCGGAAGGACAAGAACCCGAAGGACAGAGCGCCGACAGACAAAAGGGGAAGGAACCGGAGGACAGAGAGCCGACGGGCAGAAGAACGAGGTGCAGACGGCGGAAGCGGGAACGGGCAGAAGAGCGGGCAGACAGAAGAGAGGGCGGACGGAAGAGAGGGCAGACGGAAGAGTGAGCAGGCAGAAAGGAGACGGGTAAAGGAACTTACGGACAGGCGAACAGACGGGGGAACAGACGGGAGAACAGACGGACGGGCACGAACCCGGAGAATAGAAGCGCCGACGGCAAACGGGCAGAGACGCACCGCGCGACTCCCAAAAAAAGAACGCGGCCCCGCCGGTTTTCCCCGGTAGGGCCGCCTTTTAAGTGGATTTTCAGACGATGTGCGTTTTTGTCTCGGCGTCGCAGTTGGCGGCGTCGATGCCGTACTGCTTGGCGCGGCGCTTTTCAAAGAATTTGGTCGCCACCTGCTCAAAGAGCGCGTAGGAGAGGACGTCCTCCTCCTGCGTTTCGTAGAGCTTCATCTTCTCGCGGAGGGTGTCCAGCTCCGGCGGGAGAAGGTCGGCGGGACGGCAGGTGATCGGCTCCTCGCCCTTGAGAATTTTCTTGGAAAATTCCGGATCGATGGGGGCGGGAGTCTTTCCGTAATCGCCGTGGATGATGCCCCGGAATTCCTTTGTGACCTGCTTGTAGCGTTCGCCGGTCAGGACGTTGAAGACGGCCTGCGTGCCGACGATCTGGGAGGTCGGGGTGACAAGTGGCACGTATCCGGCGTCGGCGCGGACGCGCGGCACCTCCTCCAGCACCTGCTGGAGAAGCTCGCTCTTGCCCGCCGCCTTGAGCTGGGAGACGAGGTTGGAGAGCATTCCGCCCGGGACTTGGTAGAGAAGGGCGTTGACGTCGACCTTTAAGACCTTCGGGTCGATCAGACCGCTTTTCAGATAGCTTTCCCGGATCGGCGTGAAGTAGCGGCTGATTTCGTCGAGCTTGTTCAAATCAAGCCCGGTGTCGTAGGGGGTTCCGGCCAGCGTGGCGACAATCGCCTCGGTGGGGGCTTGGGAGGTTCCCATGGCGAAGGGGGAGATGGCGGTGTCGACGATGTCCACCCCGGCCTCCACGGCCTTCAGAATCGTCATCGAGGCAAGGCCGGAGGTATAGTGGGTGTGAAGCTCGACGGGGAGCTTTACGGTTTCCTTCAGAGCCTTGACAAGATCGTAAGCGGCGTAGGGGGTCAGAAGGCCCGACATATCCTTGATGCAGATGGAATCGGCGCCCATCTCCTCCAGCTGTTTGGCGAAGGCGGCGAAATATTCGTTGCTGTGCACGGGGCTGGTGGTATAGCTGAACGCCGCCTGCACGTGTCCGCCTTCCTTCTTGGTGGCGTCGATGGAGGTTTTCAGGTTGCGGGGGTCGTTCAGAGCGTCGAAAATCCGGATGATGTCGATGCCGTTTGCTATCGATTTCTGCACGAAGTATTCCACGACGTCGTCGGAATAATGGCGGTAGCCGAGGATGTTCTGGCCGCGGAACAGCATCTGGAGCTTGGTATTTTTGGCCTTCTCACGGATTTTGCGGAGACGGTCCCACGGATCCTCGTTCAGGAAGCGGAGGCAGGAGTCGAAGGTGGCGCCTCCCCACGCTTCGAGGGAATGGTATCCGACGGCGTCGAGCTTTTCCACGATGGGAAGCATTTCCTCCGTCGTCATTCTGGTGGCGGCGAGGGACTGATGGGCGTCGCGGAGAACGGTTTCACAGATTTTTACAGTTGACATAATACTCTCCATAGCGCGCACCGACAGGGCCGGCGGCGGTTTCTATTTTACCCGATAGACGGAATTTTCAGCGGAAGCAGGACAGGAACCATCCGGCGGCGACGGCGGAGCCGATGACTCCGGCGACGTTCGGCCCCATGGCGTGCATGAGGAGGAAGTTGGAGGGATCCTCCTTCTGGCCCACCATCTGGGAGACGCGGGCCGCCATCGGCACCGCCGAAACGCCCGCCGAGCCGATCAGGGGGTTGATCTTCCCCTTGGTAAGCCAGCACATCAGCTTTCCGAAGAGCAGGCCGCCGAGGGTCGAGAAGCAGAAGGCGAGAAGTCCCAGCACGACGATGCTGATGGTCTCAAAGCTCAGGAAGGATTCGGCGTTGGCGGTCGCTCCCACCGAAACGCCGAGGAAAATCGTGACGATGTTGATAAGCTCGTTCTGAGCGGTTTTGGAGAGGCGATCGACCACGCCGGTGACGTTGAAGAGGTTTCCGAGCATCAGGAAGCCGACCAGCGGCGCCGCCGATGGAAGAATCAGGCAGACGACGGCTGTGACGATGATCGGGAAGAGAATTAGTTCGGTCTTCGACACCGTGCGGAGGGTCGTCATATGTATGGCGCGTTCCTTTTTGGTGGTAACGAGCTTCATGATCGGGGGCTGTATGATGGGGATCAGCGCCATGTAGGAATAGGCCGCGACGGCAATGGCTCCGAGAAGCTTCGGCGCCAGCTCCTTGGTGACGAGAATCGCGGTCGGCCCGTCGGCGCCTCCGATGATGGCGATCGCCGCGGCGGCCGCCGCCGAGAAGCCGAGGAAGATGGCGCCCGCATAGGCGACGAAGACGCCCATCTGCGCGGCCGCGCCGAGCATCAGGCTCTTCGGGTTGGCAATCAGGGGAGAGAAGTCGGTCATGGCTCCGATCCCGAGAAAGATCAGGGAGGGGTACACGCCCAGCTTGACGCCCATGTAGAGAATGTCGATCAGGCCGCCGTGACGGAGAATGTTTCCGTAGTCGGGGGAATCGACCAAAAACCATTCGGTATGAATCAGCCCGGCGCCGGGGAGGTTGGCGAGCAGCATACCGAAGGCGATCGGAAGAAGGAGCATCGGCTCGAATTTCTTTCCGATGGCAAGGTAGAGAAGCACGCCGATGATGACATACATGACAAGGTATTTGATCAGCGTCACGGGGTCGGCCGAGGCCAGAGCAAGGCCGGTCGATTCCCAGAAATTACGTAATGTTTCAAGCATGATTCAACACGGTTTCCTTTCTGGAAATGATGTCATCCGATGGTGGCGAGAAGCGCGCCGGTCGCGACCGACTGACCCTGGGAAACCGGAACGGAGGTCACCGTTCCGTCGCAGGGCGCGAAAATTTCATTCTCCATCTTCATGGCCTCAAGCAGGCAGACAAGGTCTCCCTTTTTCACGGTATCCCCGACCGCGACGGCAACCTTGAGCACGGTTCCCTGCATGGGGGCGGATACCTGCGTTCCGGCGCCGGCCTTCGGGGCGGCGGGGGCGGCAGGCTTGGGAGCGGCGGGAGCAGCCGCAGGGGCCGCCGCTACGGGGGCGGATGCGGCGGGGGCAGCGCCGACTCCCTTTTCTTCGACTTCCACTTCATAAACGGTTCCGTTTACCGTGATCTGATAAAGCTTTGACATGATTCGTTCCTCTCAGTTCTTTAATCTAAAATCTTGTTTGTCTTATTTGCTTTTTCCGGTTTTTCGGAAGGAAACCACCCGGAAGGATGACGTCGGGGAGGCCGTATAAGCGGCGACGGCAGCCGCGAGAACCGCGACCAGCTCCTCGGAGCCGGAGGCCGTCTTCCCCTTCTCCGGTTTTCCGGCAGCCGCCTTTTCGCCTCCGGAGGGAGCCTTTTTCTTGCTCTCCGAGGGCGCGGGAACGGGGGCCGGAAGGACGATGGCCGAGGCCTTTTTCTTCTTGGCTCCGAAAATTTTTCCGAAGATTTCAAGAATCAGCCAGATGACGGCAAGGACGACGAAGACGACGAGAAAGCCGACGACGGCGGTGTTGAAGATGTATCCGAGCTTCTCCGACAGGCTCAGCGACGCCGAAACCTCGGGAGAAAACAGAGACAAAGCGGTAAATAACATAGGCTCCTCCTGTCTGGAGTATGTGATTTCGGGAAGGCGGCGTGCCTGCCGTTATCCGACGATTTCAAGAGCGGCGGCAATCCTCTGCTTCAGCTCCTCATAAGCGACGATGTCGTCGACGTCGCCGGAACGGGCGGCGGAAAGAGGAGAGGCGGCGGTGGCGAGCCATTCTTCCTTGAGGGAAGCGCGGGCGGCGGCGGGGTCGGAGGCTTTGCGGAGTCTTTCGTCCCAGACGAATTCCACCGCCGATTCGGGAGGCAGAACGCTGATGACGGAGGAATCGAGCGCGAAGACGGTATCGGCGCCGAGCCGCTTGGAGCCGAGCAGAGTGAAGGCGGAGCCGTAGGCCTTTCCGACCACGGCGGTGACCTTCGCGGAGGCACAGCTTGCATAAGCGGCGGCGAGGGAGGCGAGAGCGGCGGGATAACAACCGCAGTTTTCCCCGCCGTAGCCGACGGTGTTGACGAGGGTCAGAACCGGAATGCCGAAGCGGCCGAGAAAATCGACGAAGCGGGCGGCCTTCTTCGCGGCGCCGGCGGTAAGCGCGCCCTCCAAAACGGTCGGCTGATTGGCCACCACGCCTACCGCGCGTCCGTTTACCGTGAGGAAGCCGGTGACAAGCTCGGGAGCCTTGTCAGAGGTGACCTCGAAGAAATTCTTTCCATCGGCGAGGGAGGCGATCAGCTCTCTTACGTCGCTGTCGGTGAGGACGAGGCCTTCCACCTCGGAGGAGGGGACGTTGATGTCGGGGGAAACCTCTCCGCAGACGGTTCCTTCCTCGCTGTTCGCGGGAAGGAAGGAGAGAAGCTCCTTCGTCTTTGCGGCGAGGGCCTCGGCGCCGGAGGCGTAAAGATCCGCGCGGACGCCCTTTTTCATCGTTTCGTCGGATTCGGGAAGGACGTAAAGCTCGCCCTTTTCCTTGTCGGCGAGGAGAAAGTCCGCCATCGAGGCGGCAGCCGCGGCGGCTCCGCCGCAGGCTCCGGCAATCACCGCGATCTGCGGAATGCGGGATTTCGCCTCGGCGATTTTGCTCATCACCTCGCCGTATCCGGCGACGGCGTCGACGCCTTCTCCCAGTCTTGCCCCGGCGCTTGCGTAAACGCCGACGACGGGCGCTCCCGCCCGCAGGGCTTTGTCGTAAAGAGCGCGGATTTTGGCCGCGTGGGAAGCGGTGAAGGCTCCCCTGCCGTTTGCGTAGTCCTGAACAAACGCGAAAACAAGGCGTCCGTCGACGGCGCCGCAGCCGGTGACGACTCCTTCAAACTCCGCGTCGGAAGAGGAACCCTTCACATAGGTTCCGGTTTCGAGAAAGGTTCCACCGTCGAAGAGGGCGGAAACGAAGGCGCGGGCGTCGCAAGTCGAGGCCGCAATTTTTTCGCGCAGGGAAGCGGCTGATCTATCGCCAAATGCCATATGAAAAAACCTCCAAAGAATGACAATAATGATTGTTTCAAAACATTTCCCCATTATAACTTATATTATAAAACAGACTTATGAATTTTTCTTGAACGGACGGAAGGTTTTTAAAATTTTTTTCGTTTTTGACGCGGGCGGACGGGGAAACGGAGAAAAAAAGAAAAATCCCTCGCCCGGGAGCGGAGGATTTTTCAGAGGGAAGAGGAATTTTCTGCGGAAAGGGATTTTCTGAGGAAAGGGATTTTTGGAGGGAAGAGGGATTTTGAGCGGAAAGGGATTTTCGGCGGGCAGAAGCCTTTTGAAGGAGGCGCGGGCGGTTACAGCGATTTCAGTCGGTGTGGCGTCCGGTTGCTGTGACGCACGGTTACGGCGTTATAAGGTTACGGCGTCATACGGTCACGGTGACGCACGGTTGTGGAGTTATAAGTTACGGCGGCGAACGGTCAGCGCGTTATACGGTCATCGTTCCGGACGGGTAGTTGCTGGTCGGTCAGCGGAGGGGCCCATCGCCGACCGCGAAGCGTCAAATCGCCGCGAACCGGTCAGAGCTGTTTCTTGATTCGTTCAAGCGCGGCCTTTTCCAGCCGGGACACCTGCGCCTGCGAAATGCCGATTTCCGAGGCGATTTCCATCTGCGTCTTTCCCCGGTAAAAGCGCATTCCGAGGATCGTTTTTTCCCGTTCGTTCAGATTTTTCAGCGCCTCCTTCAAGGAGATGCTTTCGAGCCACGCCTCCTCTCCCGCCGCCTCGTCGCGGAGCTGATCCATCACGTAGACGGAATCGGTGGAGGCGCCGTCGCCGTAGACGGGGTCGAAGAGGGAAACCGGCTCGACGATGGCCTCAAGGGCGGCGACTACCTCCTCCTTGGTATGCGACTCCCCGTTCTTTTCCATATAGGAAAGGATATCGTCGACGGTGGGCTCGGCGTCGGCGGTTTGGGCGAGAAGCTCCCGGATCTGGAGGGCGCGGTAGGCGAGGTCTCTCACCGACCGGCTGACGCGGATGGCGTTGTTGTCCCGCAGATACCTTTTCACCTCGCCGATGATCATCGGCACGGCGTAGGTGGAGAATTTCACGTCGAGGTCGGTGTTGAAATTGTCGACGGCCTTAATCAGTCCGATGCATCCCACCTGAAAGAGGTCGTCGAGATTTTCCTTCCGGTTGGCAAAGCGCTGAATGATGCTCAGAACCAGCCGCAGGTTGCCGTCGATCAGCTCCTGCCTTGCGGAGGCGTCGCCCTCCTTGCATTTTATCAGAAGCGCTCGTTTCTCCTCGTCGGTGAGGGTTTTCAGCTTGGCGGTGTTGACGCCGCAGATTTCCACTTTGTTGTAGGACATTTTCTGTTTTCCTTTCACGACAGTTTTACGGGAAAAGGGAACAGAAAAAGTATTGCCGCCGAAAAGGCAGAGCTATACAGAAAAAGCCGCGCCGGGCGGCTGGTAATGTTTTACGTGTTTGACAAAGCCTTCATTTGACAGGGAACCCCTTCCGTTATCCGCAGACCGAAAACGGGGAAGGCGCCCCCGCGCTTCCATATAATATAAGGAAGAAACGCGGAAAATCCGGGAATACAAAAAGGCCGGCAGAAAAGTCTCTGTCAGCCTCTTTTGGAATTTTTGCGGATTTTCAGTTTTTCAAGCTGTGAATCGGCGCGGGGATTCTGCCGCCGCGGGCAATGAATTTTTCGGAGGAATACCTGCTCACCGGAATGACGGGGGCATATCCGAGAAGCCCGCCGAAGCTGACGGTATCCCCGACCTTTTTCTCGCAGACGGGAATGACGCGGACGGCGGTCGTCTTGGTGTTGATGACGCCGATGGCGATTTCGTCGGCGATGATGCCGCAGACGGTGGCCTCCTCCGTGTCCCCGGGAATGGCGATCATATCCAGTCCCACCGAGCAGACGGCGGTCATCGCCTCCAGCTTTTCAATCGAAAGCGCGCCCTTGGCGACCGCTTCGATCATACCGGCGTCCTCCGATACCGGAATGAAGGCCCCCGAAAGGCCGCCCACAAAGCTGGAAGCCATCGTTCCGCCCTTTTTGACGGCGTCGTTGAGCATGGCGAGCGCCGCCGTCGTCCCGGGTGCTCCGACCGATTCCAGTCCCATCTCCTCAAGAATATGCGCCACCGAATCTCCGACGGCGGGCGTGGGCGCGAGGGAGAGGTCGACGATTCCGAAGGGGACGCCGAGCCGCCGCGAGGCCTCGCAGGCGACGAGCTGGCCCATCCGCGTGATTTTGAAGGCCGTCTTTTTGATGAGGTCGGCCAGCGCCGAGAAGGAGCAGTCCCCGGCTCTTCTGATCGCGCTCGCCACTACGCCGGGGCCGGACACGCCGACGTTGATAACCGTCTCCGGCTCCCCGATGCCGTGGAAGGCGCCCGCCATGAAGGGGTTGTCCTCCGGGGCGTTGGCAAAGACGACGAATTTTGCACAGCCGATGGAGCCGCGATCCGCCGTCCGGCGGGCCGTCTCCTTGATGATCTTTCCGGTCATCGCCACCGCGTCCATGTTGATGCCCGCCTTGGTGGAGGCCACGTTGACGGAAGAGCAGACCCGCTCGGTCACGGAAAGGGCCTCCGGGATGACGCGCATCATCCGCCGGGCGCCCTCCGTCATCCCCTTCTGTACCATGGCGCTGAAGCCGCCGACGAAATTCACGCCGAGCTCCCCCGCCGCGCGGTCGAGGGTTTTGGCAATCTTTAGGTAGCCGTCCTCCGAAAGTCCGCCGCCGATCATCGACACCGGCGTGACCGACAGGCGTTTGTTGATGATCGGAATGCCGTATTCCTTCTCGATTTCGCAGGCCGTCGGCACCAGCTTTTCGGCGCGGCGCATGATTTTGTCGTAGATTTTATCGCAGAGCCGATCCCCGTCGTCGCTCACGCAGTCAAAAAGGGAAATTCCCATCGTGACCGTGCGGATGTCGAGGTTTTCGTCGCGAATCATATTGATGGTTTCAAGGATACTGTTCCTGTCGAGCATACCGGTCACCTCAGATATTGTGCATGGAGTTGAAAATATCTTCGTGCATCGTGTGGATTTCCAGCCCGCGCTCTTTTCCGAGCGCCGTCATCCTGTCGACGAAATCGACAAAGGGAACGGTGATTCTGTCGATATCCACGATCATAATCATCGCGAAGTATTCTTTCAGAACCGTCTGTGAAATATCGATGATGTTGACCCCGCATTCCGCGCAGGCATTGCTGACGCCGGCAATGATTCCCATGCTGTCACGCCCCGTGACCGAAATAACCGCTTTCATAATGATTCTCCTTCTTCGGCAAAAATCGCCTACTCTATTATGATACCTTATCTGGGCGAAAAAATCAATACCGTTTTTCAATAACTTGACAGATTTTCCCCTTCGTGATATAATAAAGAATCACCAATTTCCGAAAGGAGCCGGAATATGAACGGGTCATCTCTTTACGCGGAAGCGTCGGTAGTCAAAAAATACGAGGGAAAATACGGAAAACGCCGGATTTTCTTCCTCGTCGGCTTTTTAGCCCTCCCGCCGCTTCTCTCGTTTCTTCTTTCGCTGGTTATTTCCCCCTTTCTTCTCTTCTGGCTGCTGCCCGTCTGCCTTCTCCTTGACGTTACCCTCGTCCCGCTGTTCTATTCGCGGTTTTTCAAAATCGAATACGATTACAGGATTTCGGGCGGGGAGCTGAATATCGCGGAAATCTATAACAAGCGGGGTAGAAGAGACCTCGTCACCGTCACCCTCTCCCAAGCGGAGGCCATCGCGCCTTTCCGGGGGCAGAAGGAGGAGGAAGAAGCCTTCGCTTCCTGCGACAGGACGGTAGAGGCGGCCTCCTCGATGAATGCCGAGGCCCTGTATTTCGGAATTTTCCGCGACGCGGAGGATCCCAAAAGAAAAATCCTCATTTTCTTCGAGCCGACCGAAAAAATGATTTCCGTCATGAGAATCCATTTCCCCCGCACCGTTCTCCCGTCCGCGCGGTAAAAAGGCGACGGTCGCCGCGAAGGTCGCCGCGAAGGTCGCCGCGAAGGTCACCGCGAACGTCCCCGTGAAAATCCCGGCAAAAATCCCGAGGGAATCCCGATGAAAAGACGGGAAAAGCCCGCCGAAAAACCGACGGATTTCCCGAAAAAAGCATTTGGCCGAATGAAGCCGAGCGTCCCCGCATAGAATGTCCGCGGGGACGTTTTCTTTTTCTCCCGGGAGCTTTCCGCCGGGATTTTCTCCGTGAAATTCCTCATGGGAGTTTCTCCCGGGAAATTTCTCCGGGGGTTTCCTATCCGGGAATTTTCTCCGGGAATTTTCTCCGGGGAGTTCCTGTTTGGGGTTTTCTCCGAAGGATTTCCTTCCGGGAAAGAAGGGAGCGCCCGCGAAAATCTCTCTCTTTCCGGCTTGGCCGGGGAAAGGCCCTTTTATGAATCCGAAACGGTTTCTTCCAATTTTTCTTCTTCTGCTCCTCCTTCTTCCCTCCTGCCGGATAAAAAACAAGGTCAATTTTCTCAGCTATCAGGTCTATCCCTTTCAGGCGAAGGGGAAGCTTTTCTATGACGGGCGGGAGTACGGGGTCGACCTTGCCGTCGAAAGAGCCGGAGATCTGACGCTGACCGTCCTTTCCCCGGAGCTCCTTGCCGGAACGGTTTTCGAGAGGAAGGCCGGGGCCGTCACGGTAAGAAGCGGGGAGCTTTGCCTCCCGATTGAGGACGGGGGATACGCGGCCGCCGAGGGCATTCTCCTTGCGGCGGAGATGTTCTTCCTTGAGAGCAATTCCTTTTCCGGCGCGGACGTCGTCACCGAAAACGGCGTCTGCTACAGCCGCGCGGCCTATACCGCCCCGTCGGGCGTGGTGACGGTCTATATTCAGAAGGGACTCTCCTTTCCGGAAAAAATCACGGCCACGCTGAACGGCCACGAATTCCTCTTTTTCTTTCTTGACGGGATGGAAATTGTGAACGAATCATAAAATTTCCCGAAAGCCCCTTGTCAGACAAGGAAAAATAGGGTATAATGGAAAAAGTAAATCGAACCCGAAAAGGTGGAGGAAAAAAATGATCTATTTAAACGCAGCGGCGACGACGGATTCTCCCGGGGGCGGCATGAGCAGCCTGGTCACGATTCTCATGCTGGTTGCCATGGTCGCCGTCTTCTATTTCTTTATCATCCGGCCCCAGAAGAAGCAGGAAAAGCAGGTGGCGCAGATGCGCGACAGCCTGGAGGTCGGGGATGAAATCGTCACCATCGGCGGCATCATCGGCACCGTGCTGATCATCAAGGACGATAAGCTCATGATTGAGACGGGGAACGACAAGACGAAGCTCACGATTCTTCGCTCCTCGGTGAAGTCGGTTCTGAAGGACGACGAGGAAGAAGAGGAAAAATAATTCCGGCTTTTTCAAAATGAAGAATAAAAAATCCCTCCGGAGAATATCCATGTACAAAAAGGATATTTTGCGGGGGATTTTTTCTTCGCAGGTTTACGGAGGCTTTTTATGAACGGAAAAATGCTGCTGAACGCCCTGAAGGGTGCCGCGGTGGGAGGGGCGCTGTCGCTTTTCCTTTTGCTGATTTTCAACGTCGTTTCTCTGAAAAGCGCCGATCCCGACCGTCTCCTTGCCGTCTTTGCCTATGCGGCAAGGTTTGCGGGAGGCGCGGCGGCCGGCTTTGCGGCTTCCCGCTTTCACCGTTCGGGAGGGCTTTTGTGCGGGGCGCTGGCGGGGACGTTTCTTTCCGCCGTCCTTCTCCTCGGCGCCGCGTTTTCAGGAGGGGAATTTCGTTTCCTCCTGCTGCTCCTTTTGGCGGGAGGCGTCGTCGCGGCGGGGGCCGTCGGAGGGATTCTCGGCCTTCCGGGGGAGAAGAGCGAAACCGCTCTGCGGAAAAGGATGATGAAGAGAAGCGGAATGCGGGGATAAGAAGATAAAAGATATAGGACTGTCAGCTGTAATTCTGACAACAACCTTTCCGGACACGGCTACATCAAAAGCTTCGGTTCCGATATCGTGCTCATCAAAAAGGACATTCCCATCCGCATCCTGTATTTCAATGGAGATTGTCCCACCGTCGGTCGTTACATCCATATGAAGCATATGTGACCGCTTTTGAAAGCAAGGGCTAGGTATTATTCGTATTTCCTGAGAATTCTTCCAAAGATTAAGCATATGGCAATGCCGGCAATACCCGAGGCAAACATAACAAGAGCAGCGCCAGAACCTTTTCCCACGCCAAATATCCTTGCCAACAATCCATGGGGATTTATGTGTGCCATCCACGGCTCACAAATTTTATCCACCATGAAGCCGCCGGCAAAAGTCCCAATGGGAATGGTAAAAAACTGCATGGTGTTCCTACAGGAATAAACGCGCCCCTGCATTTCAGGCGGAATCGTATGACGAAGAATCACATCGAGGTTGGCGCTCATGATGGGAACAACTACCCACCCAATGATTTGAGCAATACACCACCATATTGGCGTCCGTGTAAAGGCAAGAATGAAATTTTCTGTACCCAGAGAAAACAACATTGTCAGAAAAATAACCCGAATGCGATTTTTAGGTGCAGGAAGTATCGTTGCCGCTAAACTTCCCATTAGCGTTGCGATTCCGGCGCACGACGTGACGATACCCAACACGGCTTTTCCACCGTTTTCACGAGAAAGCACATAAGGGGGAAGCACTGCGTCAAAAGCAGAAGCTACAAAGTTTACTCCTGCAAGAAACAGTATCAGCCAAAGGATCAAACCGTTTTGACGCAGATAAGATAGACCGGCTTTTGCGCTTGATAAAATTGTCTCCTTTGAACCGTCTGTGCGTTGCGTTTCCAATGATGGAATATGCACACAGACCGCCAATGCCACAAAAGCTACCATAAAGGTCGCAAGATCCACGCCGATTACGCCGTCCATTCCTGCAACCGCATAAAGGGAGGTTGCAATTACAGGATGCAAAATCGTGACAAGTGCGTTTGAAAACGAGCGCAGACCGCTTGTCCTTTGATAGTGCTCTTTCGGTGTGATTCGTGTCATTGTTACTTCGCTGGCGGGTTGCTGTACCGTATTCATCAGACCACTCACCGCATTCAACACATACATATGAATGGGTAACAAAGAATTCGTTTTTAATAAAACAAGAACCAGAACGGAACAACCGGCAGCGAATGTATCGCAGACAAGCATGATTCGTTTTTTATCCCATCGATCGGAAAGAGCTCCGGCAAAAATGCTCATCAGTACATAGGGTGTATAGGAACATATGGACAGAAGCGCTGTTTGCAAAGCCGAGCCGGTCTTTTCGTATAACCATAATGTCAGTGCGAAACCTGTCATGGCACTGCCAAGCTGGGAAAGAGACTGCGTTGACCA
>CANQQT010000050.1 GCA_947626065.1 uncultured Clostridia bacterium
TTTATGCAATTCTTCTTACTTAATGCAACAAAGCGGCTTTGGGCGTTTGAGCTCTAAACCGCTTTGTCTTCAGTCTGCGCCCGGGAGCAAAAACTCCCGGGCATTTTTTCGTTTTAGGCATCTTTTGGATAATATCGAGCGAAAAATTTGAGATAATAATATTAGTCATCTTTTGCATAAACGAGGGGGTGCCGACATGAGAATATACAAGCCGGACGGCCGGTGCAATATATCCGGCGAGAAAGTCCGAGCAGCTCGAGAAGGTGCCGGCATCTCTCAAGAACAGCTCGCCGCACGTCTGCAACTGGCCGGGCTGAACATCACGCAAAAGGCGGTCAGCAGAATAGAAACCGGCGATCGCATAGTGGCGGACTACGAGCTGGAATATCTGGCGAACGCGCTCGGCGTCACGGTGTGCCAGCTGCTCAAAATCAAAGAATAGAACGCGGCGAGAAAATCGCCGCTATTTTTTTACGAAAAGGGCTTGACTTTATATAGCAAATGCTATATAATAAAATCATAAAATAGCAAACGGAGGGCATCACAGTGAACAACACAAGCAAGGCGATCGGGAAACTGCAAGCGATCCGAAAGGCCGGCGGCTTTTCACAGGCGGAGCTCGCGAAGGCGGCAGACGTAAAACTTCAGGTGCTCCAGCAGTACGAAAGCGGCGTCCGGGACATAAACGGCGCGAAGCTGGCGACACTCCTGAAATTGTGCAACACACTCGGCTGCAAGCTGTCCGACATTCTCACGGACACCGAAACGCTGAAACACTTGCAAGCATACCAGAGCCAGTAACACAAAGGGGGTGGTGATAATACCGCCCCCTATTTTCTTTTTCGGAGGAGAGTCACAATGGGAAAATTCAAGCACATGAGCATGACCGACCGCATCAGGCTGGAGGAAAAAATCAAAGCGGGAAAGACCAAAAAAGAGGCGGCCGAGGAGCTCGGCTTCCATATCAGCACCATATACCGGGAGCTGAAGCGTGGAACCTATGAGCACCTGAACAGTGACTACACGACCGAGATCCGATACAGTCCAGACATCGCCGACATGAAATACCGCAGGAACCTGAAGGCGAAGGGAGCCCCGATCAAGCTGGGGCACGACTATGCTCTGGCGGAGTATATCGAGACGAAGATCGCCGACGAAAAGTACAGCCCCGGCGCGGTGCTGGCTGAAATCAAAAACCTCGGCCTCGAGTTTTCCGTGACACTCAGCAAGCCGACGATCTACCGATACATCGAGCTCGGCGTGTTCAGTCGGATCACAAACGCCGACCTCCCCGAAAAGCCGAAGAAAAAGAACAAGCACAACAAGGTCAGAGTGTCACGAGCCCCTGCCGGGGAAAGCATCGAAAACCGGCCGCCGGAAGTGGACGAGCGCAACACGTTCGGTCACTGGGAGATGGACACCGTCGTCAGCGCAGAACACGCCCGGGACACGCTCCTCGTACTCACCGAACGCCTGACGCGCCACGAGCTCATGCTGCTCATGCCGGATCGCACGGCCGCCAGCGTCGTGAAGGCCATGAACAGGATCGAGTACCGCTTCGGAAAATACTTTTCGGAGATCTTCAAGACGATCACCTGCGACAATGGCGTCGAGTTTTCCGACTGTTATGGAATAGAACGCAAGCGGAGAGGCAAGGGGAAGCGCACAAAAGTCTACTATTGCCACCCGTACACCTCATGCGAGCGCGGCAGCAACGAAAAGCAGAACCGCATGATCCGGCGCTGGTTCCCGAAGGGCACAAACTTCTCCAGCATCAGCAAGGCAGAGGTGGCTCGCGTCGAGAAATGGCTCAACAACTACCCCCGCGAAATCCTCGGAAACCAGACTTCTGCGGCACTCTTTGAGCAGCATCTCGAGGCCATAATGGCGGCCGCATAAAGAGTTCAAAAAAATTTTTCAACTTTTTTCGCGATAACTACTTGACAAAACGCGTTGCAATATATTCGCCCCATACCTTTGAAAAGCCGTTCTCTCGAGCGGTTCGCATCAGGCAGTTGACAATATACTCCTCCATCCCGCGTTTGAGAACCCGGCAGCTCATCAGCCATGTGTCGATGAACAGCGTGCTTGGGTCGATTTTCTTCATGATCACGACTCCGACCAATCCGTGATCCCCGAATCGGTCGCGCAACGTGTAGAAAAGCGTGAGGTAGTCCCCGTCGGAAGCGATTCGCTGAATATCGTCTTCCGTATACCGGATCGTCCGGAGATTGAACTGATTGGAGCGCTGGGTGAGTTGTGCGATTCTGGCAAATTTTGATTTTTCAAACGGTTTTGCTTCCCCGACCATCGTCAGATTTTTCAGATATTCCTCAATGGAAGTATACGATTTTTGTAGCTTGGCGCGCTCAAATTCCGCCTGATACAGTTGGGTACGGTCTGAGCCGACACCGGTAAAGGAAGCGGTTTCAAAGTAATTGCATGACTGGAGGTAATCGAGGTACCGGGCGGGATCCTCCGGAAGCTCCGGAACCGTAACCTCCGGCAGCAGCTCGCGTACCAGATCACGTTCAAACGGATTGTCGTCTATAAAGACGATGGAATCCATTCCTATGTTCAGCGTGTCCCGGATCAGCTTGATGTTGGTCGCTTTATTGTCCCAGTTCGACACAAATACCGCGATGTCAGAAAGACGGAGCACCATCTCCTCGTGCTTCTCAAACGGTTCCTTGGCAGTCTCCTCATTGTTTTTACTGCAAACCGCAAGAAGGATACCGCATTCCTTGAGTTGCTTGAGCCACCGCTGAAAATTGCTGAACGCGTGTCCTCTGCCGAGCTCCCCAATCTCGATATGGTCGATCCCGTCATCTCCGATGACGCCGCCCCAAAGCGTGTTGTCCAAATCGAGAACCGCACACTTTCGGATGCGCCCAGAAAGCGCCTGCAGCACGTCTGTGACCGCTTTCGCAATATACGGAAGCGCCGAAGTAGACACGGTCATTTTCGCGGTGTAATACAGCGGCGCATCGTAGAAATTCTCCTGTCCCAGACGCACCTGAATGGCAAGGAGATCGATTGGATATACGTTGCTGTGCTTGGCCATAGCCTCCTCAAGAAGGAAGTTCAGCTTTCGGATCTGATAGACGAAGGCGGCGGGCACCTTGCAGGAGTACTGACCAAGCACCTTGTCGTCCAGCTCCGTGAAATTAAACTGGAGAATACGGGCCTTGCAGTTCTGCTCTGCGTAAGTCCAATATCGCTCGATTCGTTCCATGCAGGAATCGGCAAAGCCGTTTCGCGCTTCGAGAGGGAGATCGAGGAATTCCTCGTACAGCTTATCGGTGGCAAGCCAGATAAGAATGCTCTCGGGGTGGAAGCGATATACCTCCGAATCTGTGTCGAGAAGCTGTGCGTCGATCTGATTGTAGTCAGCGTCAAATACCTCGATCGGGAGCTTCTCCAGCGCCGCGTATCCCCGCAGAGCAAGCGCTAAAAACTGGGTTGCGCAGTTCCCGAGAATCGCCACCCGCTTCGCCGGCCCGGAGGGGGATATTTTCGCCGCTTTTCTCAATTCCTTGAATGTATACATCCGACAAAGGAATCCTTTCTATCTGTTATCTGAAAGCGATTTTTGCAAAACACAATTTTGTCTATTTTATCATATTCATTTCGTAATGTCAACCTTTTTCTGAATTTCATAATCGGGTGCTGCGAAAAAGGAGCAATTTCAAGTATCAGAAGAGAGCAAAAATCCCTCGCAAAATTCGTTCTGCGGTACTTCAAAAATGTATGGGTACAGAAAAAAGGCACACTTATCCGCTTCCCCGCCGCCCCTCCGCATTTCCACCCAACCTCTTGACAAAAACCGCCGTCAATGATATAATTTCCCCATAAAAGGGAAAAAGGAGAACGCCGATGGAAAAGATTATCCGGTATAAAACAATCCGCAATTTTACCTATGTGAACGACCTCCTTATTCAGGGAAAAATCCGGGGCGTCGTGGTCGAATTTTTCGGTCTCGGGTCGACAAAAATGTTCCCGGAGGACCCGGAAACGGGGATTTTCTACGCGCGGAAAAACGTCCTTTACGTCGTACCCTACAACAATCCGTGGGCGTGGATGAACCGCCAGGCCGTTTCTTACACGGATGAAATTCTTGACATCCTTTTTGCAAGGTACGGGTTGCCCGAAGGCCTTCCGATTGTGTCGTCGGGCGGCAGTATGGGAGGACTGTCCTGCCTCGTATATTCCCGGTACGCCAAGCGCACGCCGGCGGCCTGCGTGGCCAATTGCCCCGTCTGCGATCTGCCGTTTCACTATACAGAGCGCCCCGATTTGCCGCGCACCCTGTACAGCGCCTTCTGGAATTACGAGGGGGATCTGCAAACGGCTCTGCGCAGCGCGTCACCCCTTCATCTGGTGGCGGATATGCCGAAAATTCCGTATCATCTTTTTCACTGTAGCTGCGATCAGGCGGTCAATATGGAAAGGCATTCCGTCAGGTTCGTCTCCGCCATGCGGGAAGCGGGACACGAGATCACGCTCGACGTTGTCCCCGACCGTGGGCACTGCGATTTGACGGAGGAAATGCACGCGCGGTATCGGCAGTATTGCCTCGCCGCCATCGAGGCGGGAAGACCGTAAGATTTTAGAGGGGTCTTTCGCGGTCCAATCGTTGGAAATGTTTTGTTGAGAAAAGCACCGGAGCAAAAGTTCGTTGTTTCGGTGCTTTTTCTGCTCCAGCCACAAAAGGGTTGTCCGTTAGGACGCCCTTTTTTATGACGCGTTTTGTTGCAGTATATTGTACTGCTTGCGCAGAAAGCGTGATATACCACCGCCTCATCAGGTATAACGGCGCTTCTCGTAATACATAATCAAATAAATTTGTTTTTGTTGTTGACATAAATCCTTTTGAATGTTATAATTGATTAAAGTTTATTGCAAATTGGTTTGAATATCTGATATTTTGTTATGGAAGGATGATTTTTTTGCATTTGTCAAGACTGATTTCCCTTACCGTAAATGGTAGCAGGCAGGCATTAAAGCTGGCTTTTATTAAAATGAAATTTGGCTCAAAAATTAAATTTCATTTTTCACAATATGGATGGGAACGTGGGACAAAGTTCGTCGTATCGGGTGGTCAAAAAGAATCTATTGTGATAGGGAAGCACAATAATTACAGGAGATATTTTCAGCTACGCGTGATGAACGGCGGTAAAATAACGCTTGGCGACAATGTTTTTTGCAATACGAATGTTTGTATTGTTTCAAGAGAGAACATTTCAATTGCCGATGGAGTCATGATTGCTAATAATGTCGTGATTATTGACCACGACCACGATTATATAAACGGTGGTTATGTAAGTGCTCCCGTTTCGATAGATGAGGGCGTTTGGATTGGCGCTAATTCGGTTATCTTAAAAGGTGTCCATATTGGAAAGAGGGCGGTGGTTGCGGCAGGATCCGTGGTTACAAAAGACGTTCCTGCATATAGCCTTGTGGGAGGGGTACCTGCAAAGGTCATAAAAACGTTCGAGTTGCCTGATCGTGAGTCATGATGTTTTAAGGCCATATATGGCTTTGTAAATCCATTTTAGAAGACTATCATCATAAATCAGGCTTTGAATTGGATATATGGACAATTCAATGGTTCCCTTCTGCATATTCCATGGCCACTTTATACCCTATGAGTCGGGCAATTCATTTTTGTGAGAAGCTTAGGATTCTTTTGAATTTGTGCGAATTGTTTGTTCCCCGATATCGTTTTGCTAAATTTTTAATTATTTGTAAATAGTTCTCCCTGCATATTGATTTTTCAATCGATTTTTGTTATACTCATTACAATAAATTTTTAATCCATAATAACATTTGAGAAGGAGAAAATCATCCATGGCTAAAAAACCATCTACGGGAAAGAACATTCATGAAGGCCACCGTCAGCGTCTGAAGGATCGTTACCGGAAGGAAGGGCTAAAAAACTTTTCTCCTCACAATATTCTTGAGCTGTTGATCGGTTATGCCATTCCGAGGCTCGACGTCAACCCGCTTGCCCACCAGCTTATGGATGAGTTTGGCTCCCTTTCGGCAGTTTTCGAGGCGGACATTGAAAACCTATGTAAGATTTCCGGGATATCGGAGCACACGGCGATTCTTCTGTCGTTGATTCCGTATCTTGCCAGAGCTTACCTGCTCGACATGGACGGCGGTCGCCTCAGCGCGGACGATCCGACCCATATGTGCCGCTTTCTCACCTGTTATTTTCTCGGGGAAAAGAAGGAGAAACTGGTGGCGTTCTATCTGAACAACAAGAGGGAATGCATCGGCATCAGCGAGATTGCCGAAGGAACGGTCAACGCGGTTGCCATCAACACCCGAAAAATTATAGATGAAGGGACAAAGCTGAACGCCTCGTCGATTCTGCTTGCCCATAACCATCCGCGCGGGACGCCCATGCCTTCGTCGCATGACCTTGCTATCACGCAATCGATCGCCAAGCTTGGCAAAGAGATAAAAATGCCGCTTGTTGACCACGTGATTGTCAGCGGCCTCAACTACAGAACCTTGTATTCTCTTACCGATCCGTTCATGTTCGACGGCCCGGCGGCCGACGGAAATATGTGGGGCCTCGGAAGAGAGCAGCTGATGCGAATGAGAGAGGAAGAAGCGGAAGAGGAAAAGAAAAAGGAAAAGGAAGAAGACTGAAGAGGAAAACAGAAAAAGGTAGAACCCGCCCCGCAGGGAAACTGCGGGGCGGGTGTGTTTTGGAGACTGATTTTCAGGTCATGGAAAACGCGGATAAAATAGGCGCGTGGCGCTGGATGGGATGCGCGGCTTTTTCTCTCAAATCCGAGCGCTGTCGATAAGCCAAAAAAAGCACGGGATTTTGCCTTCAGGAAGGCTTTTTTTCGATGGGAGCCGGGTTTCTACCGGCATTTTCCGAAGATTCCTTGGATAAAACCTCCTGAATAATTTGCTTCATATGCGTATTCCCGATTTGCGTACGGAATTTTACCTTGTAGCCATCCATGGCGAGCGTGTTGAAGAATACTTCCGCACACATGATTTTTATTTTTTCGGTTTCGCGGAGGTCGCCTTCTTCTTCCACGTCTTTCGTTTCTACAACGACGTTCAGGACTTTTCTTCCGTCCTTACGCTTTATCGCATATAGAAAGTCGGGGCTGAAGGTTCCGCCCATGATTGTGGGGATGGCCACACTGTTGCGGGGAATTTTCCCGTAGGCGATCACTTCGTCAATCTCTGCAAGCAGGTTGTCCTTTTCAAGCGGCGAATCGTACGTGTAGACATCGTAAAGATAGTTTTTCCTTGGCGTTCCCTCGACGGATTTGACCCCGATTCTGCCCTGCGCGATTTCGGAGAGAGGCGTACCGTCTTCGTGGGTTAAGGCCGTAGCTTTTACGGGAGCCGAGCTTGCCCGGTAGTGGAATTTTCCGGCAAGCTTTTTTAATTTCCATTCGGCGAATTTTCGGCAAAACGCCGCCGCCGAACTTTCATTGAAAAATGGCGGAGCTATCGTGCCGTGTTTTTGGGCATAGGTACATAGGGCGAAATGAAGGTCGACCACCGGCACGCCCGTCGCACCGGAAATTCTTTTCAGAAACACGTGATAGGGAAGCGGGCGGTTTACGGAGTACTGCACGCCCGTTTCGCTTCCGAGAGTCATTTGCTCTCCGTCGCTTTGAACGATCTCCCGTCTGCTGCTTGCTGTCAAATCCACAAAAATGTCCTTTTCAAACAGCGTATGGAGCTCCTCCCGCAGAGCTGTGTTCAGGTCGGCGTCGTAGAAAATCAGATAATGCCGATTGATGGCCTCCCAAAGCTCTTTCAGCTCTTCATAAACTGCCCACCGGATTTTTACGGTTTTGGCTTTTTCCCGGTTGCGATCCCTGACTTTCCCCTCCGAAAGCCCGGCGTTGAAGTCGGGGTATTCGGAGAAGAAGGCTTGGCGGGTTTCCTGCCGGATGGTATAGTGCCGGTCAATATAATGTTTATTGTATAAATCATCGAAGAGCTCGTCGGCAGAAATACCGAGCTTTTTTGAAACGGCCTCAAGTTTTTCCTCGCTGATTGTGACGGCGTGGGGGTTTTCTCCGTTGATTTGCTCAATCAGCTTCTCTGCAAAGTCGGCCTCCGTAAAATCAACGATATAATTGAGCGTAAATTCTTCGTTTGCAATCCGGTTTCCGTTTTCGTCTACCGGCAAGCGAAGCCCTCGCCCGACCTCCTGCAATTTGCTGATTTCACTACCGCTTGAGCGAAGCTTTGCAATGGTAAAGACGTTCGGATTATCCCAGCCTTCCTTGAGCGTCCATTTGGAAAACAGAAAGCGTCGAACATTATAGCTTCCGTCGTCGTTCCGGAAGGAGAGGAGCTTCTTTTTGCCATGTAAAATGTCGTTGACCTCTTCGGCAATCTTCTCGTCGGAATCGTCGTTATCCTGCGAAAAGTAGCCCGCGTGACACCCCGAAATGTTCGCCAGACTCGCTTCCAGATAGGCGCGGTATTCCGCTTCATATGCGGTAAGTTCCGCGACGGTTTTTTCGATTTGCTCTTTCAGAAGGCTTTCAAAAGCCGTCAAAAGGTAAGGAGCTTTCCCGTCCTTGTCTCTGCGATAAGAGGTGATATCGTCGATAAAGAACAACGCCAGCGTTTTGATTTTGAAAGTACGGTCGCAAAAATTTTTCTTTTCGATTTCAAAGTGCCGCTTGAGGGCAAGACGCAGCATCTGTTCCTGATAGGAAGTCATATAGATATCAACGTCAAGCTCTTCTCCCGTAGACTTTATAAGACCGTTTGAAAATTCTATGGAAGCTTTGCCGATGGCGGATATCGTGATTCCCTCAAAGGCGTCGCTGATAATCGATAAAGAGTCGCCTTTTCCGAGCGTATAGGATTTTGCCGACCCGTCCTTCTTTTTGAGCAGGAAATGAACGCGTTCCTTGCTTTCGATGGACGTAATTTTTACTTTTTCTTCCTTCTTGGAAATTGGCTCAAAATGTTCTTTGGCAACGCCCTTGATAAGTCCTTGATTGAAGGATTTGCAGGCGTCGAGGTCGTAAAGGAGATTTTGATAATCCTTTGCGGCGGTTTTCCCTTTTCCTTTTCCGGAAGCCGTGTCGGGGAAGGTAGCGCCCAATCGTATAATACACTGCGGCTTAATTTCTTCCGTAATTGCCAGAAAGGCCTTTTGATCGCGCGCGAAGCGATGCGGCTCGTCGATCAGCACAAAGGGCTTTGTGGCGCGCAATGCGTCGTAGGGGCGGTAAAAGCCCTCCGCGCCATAGTCATAGTCGTTCCTCCAAAGCGTTCCCACGTCTTTCCCGTTTCTCTTTTGGTTGTTTGTTAGGAGCGCCATATTGACAAGGAGAACGTAAATCTTTTTTGTGCTTTGGCAGGAGCCTTTTATGAAGTCGCTGACGACGGAAGGAAAATAGCTTCTTCCTTTTTTCTGCCCTTTTATCGCTTCCAGTACGCCAAGCTCAATTTCCGAGCCGTAACCGCAGGAATCGGAAAAATGGCGGCGAACGTAATCGTCCTGCAAAAATTGTGCGGAGCCTGCTTTGACGGGAAGGGAAGGGACAACGAGGATAAACTTATTGACGCCGTGCCTTTGATGCAATTCGTGAATGATTTTCGCGCAGACGTAGGTTTTCCCCGTGCCGGTTTCCATCTTAACGTCCAGGTTCAGATATCCGGAGACGGGGTGAAAGCCGCGATGCTCCGGCACAAGCCTTTGCTGGATGGCTTCGACGTTCGCCGAAATTCTGGCATCGTGCAGATCCAAAAGGGGATTCTCGTAAAACCGGGCGGGAGGCTGGAACCGAACGCCTTCAAACACGCCGCAAACCGCTTCGACGGCCGCTTGCTGATGCGGCAAATCTTTTTGTAAAAGAAGCTCCATGCCGGCCTCCTTCAGTAGCGAACGTCAAAATTGATGTGAAGATTTTTCTTTGTACCGGAAAGGTGCGCGAGATTCTCCCGCAGCTCTTCCCGTTCCGTCCATGTAAAGCTGTACCCGAAAAGGACGACGTTTTCCGGGCCAAAATCTCCGTCGGTCATATACTTATCAACCAAAGCCAAAACGGCTTCCTGCTTGAAATCGCTTGTTATCAAATACAGATGCTTGTCCTTCCAGAACGCCGTGTATCCGGCAAGATCCACTTCCTTGCAGGAGGAGGTAAGTCCGTATCCGTCCCACACCAGCCAGGTTGTCAAAACGGCGGGCAGTCCGAACTCCTGCAGAAAATGGTTGTCGGCGACCGTAAAGCTATCGGGGTCGAATTTCTCGATTTTATCCAAGGTGTCGGCGGAGGGCTCCCGCAGAATATAATGACGGAAGCCGAGGTCGGCGGCGGTTTCGGGATGCGCTTTTCGGATTTTTTCGGCGGCGCGAATAATGCGATCGATGCCGATTTGATCAATGGTGCGATATCCCATTTTGAAGGCGGCGACGGCGGCCTTCTTTTGCAGTGGGGCCTCTGCGCCGTTTATCGTTTCATAAATTTTTTCGGGGATCTGAATCATTATGTAGTTGAGGTTGGAGTAATTGCCCTCCGCAGTTAATTGCATGACCGCATCTGCCGTCGATCCGGATCCGGAAAAGAAATCCAGCACCGTATCGCCGTCGACGACAATACGGTCAATCAGATTTTTTAACAGGGACGTGGGCTTCGGATAATCAAAAACCTTATTGTTATCAAATAATTCTTTTATTTCATCCGAGGCATTGGTATTTCCTCCCACTTTCGCTTTTTCCAGTAAGGAAAGGGTGCCGGGAATCAGTCCGTCGGAGGCAAAAACCTTTTTATATACTTTCCATACGCCGCTTTCGTCTTGAGTGAATTTTAACTCTTCCCGTTCGCGTTCCACACGTTCCGCGCTCCACAGCCAGAAGGAAACTCCGCGTTCACCGAGGGGCCAGATGTCTGTCCCGTCGGGGGCCTTTATGGGATAGTCCAGCGATTTGGAATACGTCAGACCGCCGACGTTCCACAAGCTATCCCACTTATATTTCTTTCCCGTTTTGGGATCGGTAAGTTTATATTTGCTTTCTTCCGACCGCAAATTGATATGAAAGTATTCGACGTCTCGCGCATAAGTCAGAACGTAATCGTGCTGGGTGTTCACATTGTCGTTGTCGTATCCGCCGGTCAATTTTTTATGCCAGATAAACGTTCCCAGAAAATTTTTTTCGGAAAAAATTTCGTCGCAGATGCATTTGAGATTCGCATATTCATTATCGTCGATCGTGATAAAAATAGCCCCGTCTTTTGCCAATAAATCCCGGGCAAGCAATAAACGCGGGTACATAAACATAAGCCAAGCGGAATGAGAGGCCGAGCCGCGACGTGTCAAATCGAGAATCCGCTGTGCCTGTTCAAAGTCAATGCTCAGCTTTATAGAAAGCTCTTCAGCAGTGAAATTGAAGCTGTCGTTATAGATAAATCCGTCCGATCCGGTATTGTAGGGAGGATCGATATAAATGCATTTGATGCCGTGGGCATACGATTTCAGTAAATGCTTCAGCCCGTCAAGATTGTCGCCGCTGATATAAATGTTCCGACTGCAAGCATTTTCCGGTTTGGCGTTGTGCTCCTCGTCGGGGACGACAACGGTGGTTGTGTCCACAGAGGCAAGCAGACGGGCATAATTTTTCCCGAGAAATTTCAGCTCATATCCTTCATGACGGACGACGACCTTGTCGTTCAGATATTCCTTGAACCGTTCCATATCAAAGGAGCCGTCTGCGCGGAAACAAGCCGGAAAATTTTCATGAAGCGCCGCCATTTCACGATCGCTCGGCTGGGCATCTTCGTTCTTTTCAAGAATTTCTTTCAGCATATGCTTTTCTCGTATGATATAGCTGCCCCCTATCATACCCTTTCGTAAGATTTACACTCCGTGGCAACGTATTTTTCGGTTCAGAATTTTTTCGCTTGATTCCCCGTTTTCCCGTAAGAAAAGTATACCATATTTCCACCGGCTTGTCCATAGGTTTCAAGCGGAAATTCCGGTTTTGCCTTGAAAAATTCGCCGCGTGCGCTTGCTACTGAGGCAATCGGCGGCATCGTTATTCTTTGGACTGGCCGTGTCGGGCGAACGGCGCCTACGAAGGCCGGAACCCCCGTTCTGCTGGTATCCGATACCCGCCGATAGAGCATCGCTTCATTCAACCCCATCTTCCTTTTCTTTTCCGCTCTTTAAACTCCCTGCTTTGCAGTCAAATTTTTCGTTTAATATAATCTGCTCAGCAAGCGTCTGAATTGCTTCACAGAATCGTAAATGCGCCGAGAAAATGATATGCGGTCATAATAACATTCATCCACAATCGACGCGCTCTCGGGGTATTCTCCTCTGTACACTTCCCAATCTTGCAACTGTGCATAAAGCTCCGAAGCGGAATAACACTCGCGAATCCATTTGACTCCCGCGATCTTTAAGATTGCAGATGCAAATTCAACACAAGTATATGAGTCGCGCGCATATGCCTTTTTATGTATCGGGACAAGCACCGCAGAGATTAAATTGTATAGGTAAGTTTCTTGTTGTTCTTCCATATTTTTGATTTGACTGCGCACCTTTTCTATTTCCTCTTTCCCCACTTGAATTTCACATATGGAAATATTGGCCGTGCGCTCCTTCAGCTTGTATCTTTCCGCGCCTTCATGAACAAAACCGCCGCAAAACGGAGTGTCACGTTTTAGCCTTGCAAAAGAGTACATCTCGGAGAGATTCTCATCGAGTGCAACGGAAACATGGTTATACGCCCCGTGCGTGACGGCGCGAATAAAGATTCCCATTTTACAAGGCGTGTGGGAGAAAACGATGTAGAGATAAGTATCCTCGCTTTTTTCCATGTTAATCACCGTTCCGCCGCCTTATGGCGGCACAAATCGTAAGAAAAGTCACCGGGTCTGCGAAGCAAAGTGAATTTGGGCGTGAAATACTCATGCGTAAAGTTTGATGTAATCTTATTTTCACGCTGTTTTCCTCTGAAAACTAAAGGATTCCAAACAAAATCAGTCCGACGGTATTGATTCCCAAATTAGCGAACAAATGAACGATCCAAGACGGGTAGATTGAATCGGCTCCATCATCTATGCGATTCAATATCATGCCCCCAACCGCAAGCCCTGCAATCATAAGCGCGAAAATAAGCGGTGAAAACCAACCGCTCATGATTGCAACATGATAAACGGCAAATGTCAAAGCGGAAAACGGGTATGAGAGGCGCCGTGAGGCAGCTCCTCCGAGTGCGCCAAACGCCAATCCCCGAAAAATCAGCTCTTCACAAAATGAATTGACAAACGATATATACAAAGCCACATAGACAAAATTTTCGCGCGTTACACCTTCCCCATCGATAAGCGAGGCGGTGATACCCGAAAAGTCTATAATCCCACGAAGAAGAAAATATCCGCCCACAATGATTCCGTAAACGCATAGTCCAATCGCGAAGGCGGGAAGAATCCGCTTTTTGTTGGGTTTAAGATATTTGCGAAAACGGTCGTCACGGGAGTATATCATGTAGATGATTGGAAGTGCGACAAAACAAACAAGCTTGATAGCGGATTTTATGATGTACGGCGGCTGAAGGATACCGTCAACAATCGCCATAACTGCGCAAGCGAATAATACGATCAGACAAATCACGATCGCGCGTTTTCGATTTGGCATGATTCCTCCTTTGGGTATGTTATCAATTTATGTGCGGCCCTTGTCAAGAAATGAGGCGCTTCGGACTTTCTGAATTCCCGTTTATCGCTACAATTATACCATAAAAATAGGGAAAACGCAAGTAGCAGTCAATTCCGACAAATAAAAAGTAAATCCGAACCATTCACCCGTTACGAGTCGTTGGTTCGGATTATACGGACTTGGTGCGGGTAACAGGGATCGAACCTGCACGCCATGGACATAAGATCCTAAATCTTACGCGTCTGCCAGTTCCGCCATACCCGCAAAGGCCGTTCCGCTTCCGGAACGGATTTTATTTTATCATATTCTCCGGCTTTTGTCAAGAGAGAAGCGACGCCTCTTTCCACCCGTCGACGCAAATCCGCTGTTTTGGGGCTTTATCGATAAGAAAATTCCCCATTTCGGCTAAAAATCGGCTATCTATCGATTGACAAAAGCCGGTTTTCGCATTATAATGATAAGTGAGAAAATCCGTGAAGGAAAAACAGGTCGAACGACCGGAAAGCAGGATAGACCCATTATGACGAATCAGATCGTTCTTGTTCTCGATTTCGGAGGCCAGTATAAGGAGCTGATCGCGCGCCGCGTGCGGGAATGCAACGTGTATTCCCTGATTAAGCCGGGCCAGACGCCCCTTGACGAAATTTTGGCGATGAAGCCGATCGGAATCATTCTGACGGGAGGCCCCGACAGCGTCTACCGCGACGGCGCCCCGAAGTGCGATCCCGCCCTTTTTGATTGCGGTATCCCGGTGTTGGGCATTTGCTACGGGCTTCAGCTGATGGCTTATTCCACAGGCGGAACGATCGCCCCCTGCAAGGTGAGCGAATACGGGAGAACCCAGATGACGGTGGATTCCACGTCGGTTCTCTTCGCGGGGCTGGAACCCCGTCAAATCGGCCTGATGAGCCACACCGATCAGGTCGCCGTTCTGCCGGAGGGCTTTGTTTCGGTGGCCTCTACCGTTCATTGCCGGAACGCGGCTATCGCCAATAAAAAACGGGAGCTTTACGGTGTGCAGTTCCATCCGGAGGTGGAAAACACCCCGAACGGCACCGAAGTCATCTGGAATTTCCTTTACAGGGTCTGCGGAGCGATCGGCGACTACGACATGAAGGACTACGAAACAAGAATGATCGCGCAGATTCGGGAGCAGGTGGGAGCGACCGGGAAGGTGCTGCTCGGCCTTTCGGGAGGCGTCGATTCCTCCGTCTGTGCCGCGCTGCTCGCCAAGGCCATTCCGGGCCGACTCTGGTGCATCTTTGTCGATCACGGCTGTATGAGGAAAAACGAAGGGGACGAAATCGAGGCCGCCTTCCGCAATCGGGATCTGAATTTCATCCGGGTTGACGCCTCGGCAGACTTCCTTTCCGCCCTTTCTGGTGTCACCGATCCCGAACAGAAGCGGAAAATCATCGGGGAAAAGTTTGTCCGGACCTTTGAGGCGGAAGCGAAAAAAATCGGGAAAATCGAATTTCTCGCGCAGGGAACCATCTATCCAGACGTCATCGAATCGGGAGCCAATAACTCCGCTACCATCAAAAGTCACCATAACGTCGGCGGACTGCCGAAGGATATGGGCTTTCAGGGACTTGTCGAGCCGCTCCGCGGCCTCTTTAAGGACGAGGTGCGGATGCTTGGCCGCCAGCTCGGCCTGCCGGAGCCCATCGTCAGCCGCCAGCCCTTCCCGGGGCCCGGTCTGGCCATCCGTATCGTCGGGGAGATTACGGCGGACAAGCTCGCCATTCTCCGGGAGGCCGACGCGATTTTCCGCGAGGAAATGAAGAAAAGCCGCATCAAGGCCGACCAGTATTTCGCCGTGCTGACCAATACCCGCTCGGTAGGCGTGGTCGGAGACTTCCGGACTTATCATTATACCGTCGCGCTCCGCGCCGTCAAGACGACCGATTTCATGACCTGCGAATACGCGCCTCTCTCCCATAAGCTGCTGAGCAGAGTCTCCTCCCGCATCGTCAACGAGGTCAAAAACGTCGGCAGGGTTGTGTACGATATCACAGGGAAGCCGCCGGCAACGATTGAGTGGGAATAAGTTGAGAAGTCGTAAAAACCCAGTATTTATGCGGGTTTGCAGACTTTCGAGAGGTCTTTTGA
>CANQQT010000051.1 GCA_947626065.1 uncultured Clostridia bacterium
ACTATCTCCATTTGCTTGCTTTTATCTTCCTTTGCACTCAGCACTTCTTTCACTCCTTCCTTTGCTTCTATTATACCGTATCTCGCTAAAAAAATAAAGCCCTTGGGGGACTTTGTCTTCAGTCTGGCCCGTCCCCGGGATTCTGAAGAGAATCCCGGGGACGGGTTTTTATGCTGAACTTTGCGCCGATTGGGACTGTAAAGCCGCTTATTCCCGGCTCTTGCAGACGTCGACCCATGCCGGGGAGCCTGAGAATTTCTCAAGCTCCTCCACCGTCAGCTCAATGGCGCTGCTGCTGCTCCCGCAGGCCGGGAAAACGGTGGGGAAGCGTTTCAGGGATTCGTCAAGATAGACGGGAATCCCTTCGTTTATCCCGAAGGGGCAGACGCCGCCGACCTCATGGCCGACCAAAGCGCCGACCTCCGCAGGGGGAATCATCTTCGCCTTGACCCCGAACCGCGCCTTGTACTTCGCGTTGTCGACCTTGGCGTCCCCGGCGGCCACGACAAGAAGGGGCGAGCCGTCGGCAAGGAGAAAGGAGAGGGTTTTGGCGATCCGGCAGGGCTCGCAGTGCAGGGCCTCCGCCGCAAGCTCCACCGTGGCGCTCGAGACGTCAAATTCCAGAATCCGGCCCTCGGCCCCGAATTTTTTCAGATGATTTTTCGCTTTTTCCAAAGACATGACTTTTTCTCCTTATGAAAGCCCGCGGGGGCAGAATGGTGTTGGATTATGAACCCCGCTGAGGCAGAATGGCGTTGGAAATTTTGCCGCCGGTCGGGAAAACCGCCGACCGGGTCAAGTGGAGGGGCCGCTTTCCGGTGGAGCTTCGCTTTCGGTCTCGGCGGAAGAGGCGCTTTCTTCTGCTGTGGATTCGTCTTCCTCCTCCGGAAGGGCCATGTACCCGGCCTTGCAGTAGGCGACGGCGAGGTCAACCACCATGCCGTAGCTCCGGGATCCGGCGCTCTGTCCCTGCGTTTGCAGATAAGTGTCGTTGATGGCGTCGCTGATATCGGCGACCTTATTTTCCTCGTATTTCTCGAAAAATTCGTTGTAGGCGATCATTTCGTAACGGATTCGCGCGTCGGTTCCGGACAGAAGGGCAAAATACCGCTCGCTGTCGGCCTGATAGAGGGCGGAAATCACGTATTCGTAGAGATTCATATATCCGGAATAGCGGATATAGGGATCGTCGCTCTCCCGGCAAACCAGAAACGCGACGAAATTCGCCTCGTCCTCCCGGGCAATTCCCCGCTGATGCGCCAGCTCGTGGGCGGCGGTGTAGGGGAGGGTGTAGTCGGGAAAATTGATGTTGAGATTGGATTCCCCCGTGAAGTAGGTGTAGATTCCCGAAATGTGCGTGTAGGTCATCGGCTCGCTGAGGACAATCTGCTTGATCGTCGAGCGGAAGGCCGGGAGGAAGGGATATTTCTTCCCCGCGGCAAGATAGGCGTCCTGCAGCTTTCCGTTCATTTCCTCAATCGAATAAGGCATGACCGACGCCCCGCCGTAACGGAAGGTCAGATCCTTGAGGATTCCCTTGAGGTGAAGAAGAAGGGTTCCCGCCGTCTCCTCCAGTTCCTCGGCGGAAACGGCCTGCCGGGGCATATCCAGCTTTTCGTCAAGAGTCCTTCCCCGGTACCCGGCGGAAAAACCGAGGGTGAAGGAGGAGAAAAAGAAGGAGGAGGCGGCGAGGAGGGAAAAGGCGTAGCGGAGCATCTCCCGAACCGAGCGCCTTGAGACGCGGAAAATGCCGATGACAAGAAAGATCACGACGACGGGGAGGAGCATGAGAAGCGTTTCGGCGAGGGAAAAGGGAAACCAGCCGGTCAGCTTGGCAAGAACCATCCGGAAAAAGGCGCCGGGATAGCGGTTGTAGAAGTCGGCAAAGTCCTTACTGAGAAGAAAGCCGACCTGTAGGAGCAGGCAGACCCCGGCAAGGAGAAAGAATCCCCACGCGGGCTTGGGACAGCAGGAAAAGAGCTTTGAAAAAAAGCCTTTTACCTTTTTCATGTTCATTCGTTTCCTTTCGGTTCGTTCTCGGAATACCCGGCCATGACGGCAAGGGCCTTCATATCCTCGGGCAGAGGGGCCGTCACCGTGATTCTCTCCCCGGCGGGAAGGGAAAAGGTAAGGGAGCGGCAGTGCAGGGCCTGTCGCCCGATGCGCAGAGTCCCTCCGCCGTAAAGGGTGTCCCCGCAGAGGGGATGGCCCACGGAGGCAAGGTGTACCCGGATCTGATGGGTGCGCCCCGTCAGAGGATGCGCTTCAAGAAGCGTGAAATTCTCCCTCTGTCCGAGCGGGAAAAACTCCGTTTCGGCCTCCTGCCCTTCCCCCGCCCGGCAGACGGTGCGGAGAATGATGCTCTCCTGCTGTCGCTTGATGGGAGCGGTTACGGTGAAGGGGGAGAAAATCCTCCCCTCGGCGACGGCAAGATAGCGTTTGTCGATTTTCTTCCCGGCAATCTGCTCGGCCATCCGGAAGGCGGCGCCCCGGTTTTTGGCCACCAGTACGACGCCGCTGGTGTCGCGGTCAAGCCGATTGACGGCGCGGAAGACGAAGGGGATTCCCTTTTGAGAAAAGACATAGGCGAGGCCGTTTGCGAGGGTGTCGTCAAAATGCCCGTGGGAGGGATGAGTCGGCATTCCCGCCGGTTTGTTGACGGCGATGAGATCGTCGTCCTCGTAGAGAAAGGAGAGCGGAAGCTCCCGCTTCACGAGGCACTCGTTCAGCTCCTCCTCCCGGTCGCACCGGTCGAGAAGGAGCTCGTCCCCGGCCGAAAGAACCGCGCGGACGGTGACCGGGGAGCCGTTCAGAAGGATGCCGCCCTCCCGCTTTTTCAGCGCGATGATTTCCGCTCGGGAAAGGCCGAGCGTTCCTTTCAGATAGGTAAGGAGGAGCTTTCCGGCGTCCTTTTCGGTGACGGAATACTTCATCGTTTTCTCCGTTTTTCCCTGTCGGGTGATTTTTTTCATCTCTTCCGCATAGGTATATTATAAACCGTCAAAAAGGAATGTACAATGCTATTTTGAAAACAAATCCTGAATTTTTTCGCAGCTCTTTTGCGGAAAAAGCGGCGACGGCGGAAGGGCTCCCCTTTTCGCCGCAGTTTTCCTTTTTTATCTTATTTTTGGGAGGGTTCGTTTATGAAAAAATTCGTAAAAAGTCTGGCGGCGGCCACCGCGGCCCTTGCGCTGTTCGCGGCGGTCAACCGACCGGTCACAGCCGTCGGTTTTTCCCCGGAGCCTGTGGCCGTTTCCCCCGCGCTCGCGGTTCTTTCGGGGGAGGTGGAAATGATAAAAACCGGCCTCAGTGGAAGCGCCATCCGGTTTTCCCCGGAGGATTTTGAAGAGGCGCTCGGGGTGGAGAAGCTGGCCTCGGTGGAAATTCTCTCCCTCCCCTCGGCGGTGGAGGGGAAGCTGATGCTCGGCTCGCTTGAGGTGATGAAAAATCAGACGGTTTCAAGGGCCAATCTCTCCTCCCTTCGCTTCGTTCCGACCTCGTCGAGCGGGAAGGTGGAGAGCAGCTTTTCCTTTCGTGCCGGGAAGGAACAGGTTTACGACGTGACCTGCGTCCTGCATCTGATTGAGGAGCCGAATTTTTCTCCGACGGCGGCGGGGGTGGAGGCCGACCGCCTCACCCTTTCCACCTATAAAAATATCGCGGTTTTCGGGAGAATGGCGGCGACCGATCCCGAAAACGACGGACTGAGCTATCAGGTGGTCTCCTATCCGAAAAAGGGACTTCTCCTCCTCACCGACCGGCAGACGGGGGACTTTGTCTACACCCCCACCAAGAATTTCACCGGGCGGGATTCCTTTACCTATACAGTCACCGACGTGTACGGGAATCGCTCGGAGGAAATCAAAATGGAGCTCCGCGTCGATAGGTCGCAGAAGGGAACGGTTTTCTCCGACCTCATCGGGCAGAGCTGTCACACGGCGGCGATCCGTCTCTCCGACCTTGGCGTCATGACCGGGGAAGGAGAGGGAAAGGAGCTCCTTTTCCACCCCGACGGGGGCGTGACAAGGGCGGAATTTCTTACGATGGCGATGAAAACAGCAAAAATTCCGGTTCTTCCGGAGAGCGTAGGAGCCACCGCCTTCCCGGACGACGGGGAGATCCCCGCCGCCTACCGGCCTTACGTCATTGAGGCCGAAAGAAAGGGCTTCCTTGACGGGCTTTTTGAAGGGGAAGCGGCGGCCTTTTCCCCGAATCGGGAGGTGACTCTTGCCGAGGCCTGCGTCATTCTTCGGAATATCCTCGATGCCAAAGCCCCCGAGTCGAAGCCGGTGTTCTCCGACGCCGACCAGATTCCGGCCTTTGCGGAGGAGGCGGTTTACGCCCTCTGTGAAAAGGAGATTATAAGGCCGGAAAACGGAGTGATCCGTCCGACCGCGCTTTTGAGTCGCGGGGAAACGGCGGAAATCCTCGCGCGGGTTCTCGAAGGATAGAAAGCCGGCGGCGATAACCGTCAGAAAGTCGTAGGCAGACCTTTTGGGCGGGGCTTCCCACCGGAAACGCTTTTCGCGGCCCGCCGCTGCCCGGCAAAAAGCACCCGCGCGGCGTGCCCCGGCCCCGCCTCTGTTCGGCAAAAAGCTCCCGCCCGGCCCTGCGTGCCGCAAAAAAGAAAGAGTCAGGACGAAAATCCCGACTCTTTCCTTTTTCTTTTTACGGAATCGAAACCAGCTTTTCGTCGTTGTAGACGACGGGGAATTTCTTTTGAAGCTCCTCGATTTCCTTGTCGTACTGCTCGCCCTTTAAAGCGTCCTCAGCGTCGGCCTTCCATTTCTCTATGCCGTCGCCGACAAAGTACATGATGTGGGCGCCGTAGGAGGTCTCCACGATGTCGAGGTCGCCGACCTTCCGGTCTTCGTCGTAAATCCAGTCGTTGAACTCCTCGACCATTTCGTCCTTCCCGACGTTCTCGTAGAGTCCGCCGTTTTCGTGGGAGCCCTCGTCCTCGGAATACTTTTCGGCAAGAGCCGCGAAGGCGTCCTCGCTTACCTCTCCGTTCCGGAACTCTTCCAGAACGCGCTCGGCCTCGGCGCGGGCGGCCTCTTTGTTTTCATAAGAGGAGGTGAGGAAGAGAACGTGTCTTACGTTCTTCGTGAGATAGTCGTCAAGATAGGCGGTCTTTTTCAGATAGTAGACGGTGTATCCCGTGACGACCTCGTCGCTGTCGGTGTTTTCAATCACCGTGGTATCCCCGGAGGCGCGTTCCTCGTCGTAGGCCCATTCGGTGAAGGGATCGTCCTCTTTATAGTATTCTCCCTCTTCAAAGAAGTCGTCGGAATAGTTCTTCTCGGTGTCGGAGGAAGAGCTGCCGGTCTCGGAGGAGGAGCCGGTATCGGTCTCGGCCTTGGCGTCGGCCTTTTCCTTTTCCAGCTGATTGATCTTCTCCCGGAATTCTTCCTCGGTTTCGACGTCGGAAAGGAATTTGTCGGCGTCCGCCTTGGCCTTTCCGATGGCCGCCGCCTTTTCGGCGTCGGTGGCGTCGCTGTCAAAGTCGGCGTCAAAATCGTAGTAGAGGTAGTCGAACTTGTAGAAGGCGCTCTTGTTGTCCTCTACGTATTTTTCCAGCTCTTCCTCGGTGTATTCGTAGGTTTCAAGAAGGTCCTCGTAGTACTTGGCGGCCAGCGTCTGAAGCTCGAGGCACTTCTGCACCGACTTGGAGGTGACGCCCTTCACGTAGACGGCGGCGAGGTAGCTGTTGACGGAGGAATAGCCGTACTGCTTGGCGCTCTTTTTCAGCCCGTCCATCGTGTCGGCAATTTCCTGCCGCTCCTCTTCGTCAAGGGTATAGCCCTTTTCCTGCGCCTCCTGAGCAAGCGCCACCAGCTCGTTGACCTGCGTCTTCGCAAGATTCATGAAATAGACGAACCAGGAAATGCTGCTTCCCGGCATGATCTGCGATTTCAGGCTCTTGGTGGTGTCAAGCCCCAGATAGGGCAGATAGTAAGAATATTGGTTGATATAGGTGTGATACTGACTGTAAAGGAAATACGCCATCATCGCGTTGTCAAGCTCGTAGTCTCCGCAGGTGGCGGCGGTGACCCCTTCGAGCTTCGGCGTCCGGAACGACGAGCAGGCGAAAATGCCGCCGATGATGGCGACGACGATAACCAGCGAGGCGGCGATGGTGATATACCGTCTCGTTTTCTTCTTCTTTTCCTGCTGTTTGATCAGCTGCATTTTGGAAAGCTTTCCTTCGGGATTCGCGGTAACCTGATTCTCTGAAATTCTGAGCTCTTTGCTGCGGTTTCCCTTGCCCATTTCTGTACTCCGTTCTCCGGCGAGGTAGTAAAATCTTTGGCCGTCAATCGCCGGATTGCGGCAAAGAAACACATCCCCCGGGCAGGCGTACAAAAGGCCGCCGACCGACCGGGGAAAGGCTTTCCCGACGGGACAAGCCGGGAAACAGATATATGATAACACAAAAAAGCCGAAGAGTCAATAGAAAACCTTCATTTTTACAAATGATTCTCATGGAATTATCACAAAATTCAATTTCGCCCCATAATTTATTTACTTTTTCTGGCGCGGGGTGGCCGGAGAAAAGGAAAAAGGGCGTTTATTTTGCGGATTTTTATGGACAAACCCGAAAGAATATGATATAATAGGAACGAAACGGGGAGGAAGCCTTCGGAGGCCTCCTTTTGCCCCGACGGAGGAGCGTATGGCGTTTAAGGTTTACAAATATACCGTCGGTTCGCTGGGAACCAACTGCTATTTCCTTGCCGACCCGGAGACGGGGGAGGCCGCGGTGATTGACCCCGGCGGGGAGGGAGAGCTGCTTCTTTCTTCCCTTGCCGAAAAGGGCCTTACCGTGAAGATGATTCTTCTCACGCACGCGCATTTTGACCATATGATGGCGCTTGAGATGCTCCGGGAGGCCACCGGCGCCCCGCTGTTCCTCCATCCCGCCGATTTTCCCCTGCTTGCCGACGGGGAAAAGAATCTCAGTCTCCCCTTTTCCGGGGAGAATCTCACGCCGGAGAAAGCCGAGGGCTCCCTTGCCGAGGGGCAGACGCTTGCGCTGGGGAGCGGGAGCATCACGGTTCTCCACACCCCGGGACATACCGAGGGTTCGGTCTGCTTTCTTGCCGGGGAGGAGCTTTTCAGCGGCGATACCCTTTTCAGGGAAAGCATCGGGCGGTACGATTTCCCCGGTGGGAACTACCGGGAGCTGATGAAATCGGCGGCGAGACTGGCCGCCCTTCCCGGGGATCTTCACCTTCTCCCCGGCCACGGCCCCTCCTCCCGCCTCTCTCACGAAAGAATTTACAACAGTTATCTGCAATAACCGGAAAGGATTTGAACCATGGATTATCAGACGTTAGCCGAGCTTCTCTTCCCGGAGGTCATCGAAACGCCGGAGGAGGTGGAGAAGCGTTTCCCTCCCCGTAATCTCCCGGAGGGAGCGAAGGTCACAAGATTTGCCCCCAGTCCGACGGGCTTCATTCATCTCGGAGGCATCTACGGCGCCGCGATCGACGAGCGGCTGGCCCACCAGAGCGGAGGCGTTTTCTATCTCCGCATCGAGGATACCGACGCCAAGCGCGAGGTCGAAGGGGCGGCGGAGGCGTTGATTCTCACACTCGCGGAATACGGCCTTGTCTTTGACGAGGGCGCCGTGATCGGAGAGGACGGGAAAATCACCGACCGCGGGGACTACGGCCCCTATAAGCAGAGTCAGCGCGGCCCGATTTACCGGGTCTTTGCCAAAAAGCTGGTCTCCGAGGGAAAGGCTTACCCGGTCTTCACCACCGGGGAGGAGCTTGAAAAGCTGAACGCCGTCGACAAAAAGGCCGAGGTAAAAAATAAGGTCTGGACGGAGGAAACGGCGGCGCTCCAGAAGGAAAAGATGAAAAAGGAGCGGGAATTCACCCTCGAGGAGGTCAAGGCCCATCTTGTAAGGGGCGACCGCTTCGTCCTCCGCATTCTTGCCGACGGGAACGGGGAGAGGACGCTGAAAACCGCCGACCTTGTGAGGGGAACGCTGGAGCTCCCCGAAAACGACGAGGATTTTGTCCTTCTCAAATCCGACGGCATTCCCACCTACCATTTCGCGCACGCGGTCGACGACCATCTGATGGGAACCACCCACGTCATCCGTGGGGAGGAATGGCTCCCCAGCCTTCCCAAGCATCTCCAGCTCTTCCGCTATCTCGGCTTCCGTCCGCCGAAGTATCTCCACACCGCGCAGATTATGAAGCTGGACGAGAACGGCAACAAGAAAAAGCTCTCCAAGCGCGACATGGGTCTGGATATGAAGGACTACAGAAGAAACGGCTACGCGCCGGAGTGCGTAAGCGAATACATCATGACGCTTCTCAACTCCAATTACGACGAGTGGAGACTGAAAAATCCCGACCTGCCCTATACGGATTTCCCCTTTTCTATCAAAAAGATGAGCAATTCCGGATGCCTTCTCGATTTCCCGAAGCTGACGGACGTGTCGAAGAACATTCTCAGCCGCATGAGCGCCGAGGAGGTATACGAAAAGCTCCTTGCGTGGGCGAAGGAATTTGACCAGCCCTTCGCGCAGACGTTGGAGTCCGACCCCGCCAAGGCCAAGGCGATTCTTGCAATCGGCCGGGGAGGCAAAAAGCCCCGCAAGGACCTTGCGACGTGGAAAGACGCGAAGCCGTATATGAGCTTCTTCTACGACGAATATTTCAAGGTGGAGGATTCCTATCCCGACGCCTTCCCGAAGGAGGATATCGCGGCGGTGCTGAGAGCCTTCCTCGAAAGCTACGACGATGCCGACGGTGCCGACGTTTGGTTTGAAAAAATCCGGGTCATCGCCTCCTCCCTCGGTTACGCGGCCGACATGAAGGAGTACAAGGCCAACCCTGACGCCTTCCGGGGAAGCGTGGCGGACGTCAGTATGTTTCTCCGCGTCGCCGTCACCGGAAGAATCAACTCCCCGGACCTTTACACGGTGATGCAAATCATCGGAAAGAAGAGCACCTCCGAAAGAATCGAAGGGATGATGAAGGCGCTTGCCTGATAGGACGCGGAGGCACGTCGCCCCGCGACCGCTGACGAAAAAGAAAAAGAACCGAAAAAGCCGCGACAACGCGCGGAAAGGAAAAGACTTATGGACGAAAATTTCAAAACCGACGGCAATTTCATTCACGAAATCATCGACGCCGACCTCGCCGCCGACCCCACGGTAAAGGTTCACACCCGTTTCCCGCCGGAGCCGAACGGCTATCTTCACATCGGCTCCGCGAAAGCCATTTATATCAACTATTCGACGGCGAAAAAATACGGCGGACTCTTCAACCTCCGCTACGACGACACCAATCCCGCCAAGGAGGATACCGAATACGTCGATTCCATCTATGAGGATCTGACGTGGCTCGGCGCGATTCCCGACGGCGGCGTCTATTACGGCTCCGACTATTTCGACAAATGCTACGAATTTGCCGTCAAGCTGATCAAGGAAGGGAAGGCCTACGTCTGCGACCTCTCGGCGGAGGAGATGCGCCTCTATCGCGGAACCCTCACCGAGCCGGGAAAAAACAGCCCCTACCGCGACCGCAGTCCGGAGGAGAATCTCGACCTCTTTGAGAGAATGAAGAACGGGGAATTTCCCGACGGCTCCCGTACCCTCCGCGCCAAAATCGATATGGCCTCCCCGAATATGAATATGCGCGACCCGGCCATCTACCGGATCGTGCATACCTCTCATCACCGGCAGGGGGATAAGTGGTGCATTTATCCTCTTTACGACTTTGCCCACCCGATTCAGGACGCCCTTGAGGGTATTACGTATTCCCTCTGCTCGATAGAGTTTGAAAACCATCGCCCGCTTTACGACTGGGTGGTGGAAAATATCGGCTTTGATCCCCGGCCGCATCAGTACGAATTTGCCCGCCTGAACGTCACGTATACGGTGATGAGCAAGCGCTATCTCCGCAAGCTGGTGGAGGAAAAGCTGGTCGACGGCTGGGACGACCCCCGGATGCCCACGCTCTGCGGACTCCGCCGCCGGGGCGTTACCCCCTCCGCGATTTTCGATTTCGTCCGCCGCGCCGGCGTGGCGAAGGCTTTCAGCATCGTGGACGTGGAGCTCCTCGACCACTGCATAAGAGAGGAGCTGAACAAGACCGCGCAGCGCAGAATCGCCGTGCTCGATCCGATTCGCCTCACCGTCACCAATTACCCCGAGGGGAAAACCGAATATTTCCCGCTTCCCAACAACCCCGGGGACGAGACGGCGGGCACCCGGCTCCTTCCCTTTACAAGGACGCTTTACATCGATCGCGAGGACTTCGCGGAGGTGCCGCCGCCCAAATTCTTCCGCTTGAAGCCGGGCGGGGAGGTGCGGCTGATGGGTGCCTATCTCGTCCGCCTCGACGAGGTGGTGAAGGACAGCGAGGGGAAGGTCGTCGAGCTCCGTTGCACAGCGGATCTTGAAAGTGGAAACGGCGCTCCCGCCGACGGAAGAAAGGTCAAGGGGACGATCCACTGGCTCAGCGCCGCCTACGCGAAGGAGGCCGACGTCATGCTTTACGACCGCCTCTTTACCATTGCCGATACCGGCGCCATCCCGGAGGGGAAGACCTACGACGATTATCTGAATCCCGACTCGGTGAAGGCGATTCACGGCGCCAAGGTGGAGCCCTCCCTTGCCGAGGCCAAGCCCGGCGAGCGCTTCCAGTTCGTCCGCACCGGCTATTTCACTCCCGACTCCAAGAATCCGGGCGTTTTCATCCGTACCGTTACGTTGAAGGACAGCTATAAGCCGCAGTAAGCGCCGAAAAGCGCTTTCCTCCGAAGCGCGGCCCGCGAAGCCGTCGCAAAACGGGGGAGCCCGGGACTTTAGAACCGCGCGGCAGACGCGGGCAGGGTGCGTTCTCGCCCAACTTTCCGGCGGAAAAGCCGGGGGCGAAAAAACGCGCCGGGCAGGGCCCCGAAACGTGCCGAACGGGCAAAAAGTTCCGCGCCAAACGAAAAACCGTGTCCAACGCGTCAAACGAACAAAAAAACACCCGGGCAGAGCGACAAACAACGCTTTGCCCGGGCTTTTTCAGTTTTTCTCCTTCACGCGCATCGCCCGCATGGCGTTGATGACGGCGATCACCATCACCCCGACGTCGGCGAAGACCGCTTCCCACATCGTGCAGAAGCCGAGGGCCGAAAGAATCAGCACGGCCAGCTTGACAAGAAGGCTGAAAAGAACATTTTCCTTCATGATTCGTACCGTCCGTTTGGCGCATCGGATCGCAAGGGGCAGCTTTTTCAGATCGTCGTCCATAATGACGACGTCGGCGGCCTCGATGGCGGCGTCGGAGCCGAGGGCGCCCATTGCGACGCCTACGTCGGCAAGCGCCAGCACCGGCGCGTCGTTGACGCCGTCGCCGACGAAGAGAAGGGATTTTTTCGGTGCCTTTCCGGCGAGCTCTTTTTCCGCGATCGCCACCTTGTCGGCGGGGAGAAGCTCGGCGTGCAGGCAGTCGAGGGGAAGCTCGCTTCCCACCTTTTCGGCCACGGCCTTTTTGTCACCGGTCAGCATGACCGTTTTGGCAACTCCGAGGGCCTTGAGCGCGGCAAGCGCCTCGGCGGCGCTGCTCTTTATCCGGTCGGAAATCAGAATATACCCCTCGTACCGAAGATCCCCGTCCTCCTCCGCGCAGAGGAAAACCGCCGTTCCCACGCCGTCCTCCTCCCCGCAGACAACGCCGCATTCCTCCATCAGCCGCCGGTTTCCGGCATAGACGGTTTTTCCGTCGATTTTCGCCTTGACGCCCCGGCCGGAAAGCTCCTCCGCCTCGCTTACGCGGGAGGCGTCGAGCTCTTTTCCGCAGGCGGTTTTCAGAGAGAGGGAAATCGGATGGTTGGAATAGGATTCGGCGAGGGCGGCAAGCTCAAGAAGCTCTTCCTTCGTCCTTCTCACGGGGCGGACCTCGCTCACAAGGAAGCTCCCCTCGGTGAGGGTGCCGGTTTTGTCGAACAGGACGACGGAGGCGGAGGCAAGCCGTTCCAGATAGGAGGAGCCCTTCACGAGAATGCCCTTTTTCGACGCGCCGCCGATTCCGGCAAAGAAGGAGAGGGGAACCGAAATCACAAGCGCGCAGGGGCAGGAAATGACGAGGAAGCTGAGCGCCCGGTATATTCCCGCGCTCCACGCCCCGTCAAAAAGCGGGGGAATCAAAGCGACAAGAAGCGCGGCCAGCACGACGGCGGGGGTGTAGAATTTTGCGAAAACGGTGATGAAATTCTCCGCCTTCGCCTTGTTCGCGGAGGAGGTCTCGACGAGGGCGAGGATCTTCGCCGCCGTCGATTCCCCGTAGGGCTTTTCGGCGCGGAGGCGGAGCAAGCCGCTCAGATTCACACAGCCGCTGATCGCCGTATCTCCCACCGTGACGTCCCGCGGAACCGATTCTCCCGTCAGCGCCACCGTGTCAAGGGAAGAGCTCCCCTCAAGGACGGTGCCGTCAAGGGGGATTTTTTCCCCCGGCTTCACAATAAGAATCTCGCCGACGCGTACCTCCTCGGGGGAAAGGGTCACCGTTTCCCCGTCCCGCTCCACCGTGGCGCGGTCGGGGCGGAGATCCATGAGAGAGCCGATCGATTTCCGGCTTTTGCCGACCGCGATGCTCTCAAAGAGCTCCCCCACCTGATAGAAGAGCATGACGAAGACGGCCTCGGGATATTCCCCGATGGCGAGGGCGCCGACTGTGGCGAGGGCCATCAGAAAGTTTTCGTCGAAGACCTGCCCGTGAAGAATGTTCCGTCCCGCCTTGAAAAGCACGGAATACCCGACCGTCAGATAGGGGACGAGAAAGACGAAAAGCCGGAAAATTCCCTTCACGGGAAGGAAAAAGGCGACGGCAAAGAGCGCCGCCGAGACGGCAATCCTCAGAAGCAGCTTTTTTTGCTTTTTTGTCATATCGGACTCCTGCTTACAGCAAAATCGTACAGTCGGGCTCGATCTTTTTGCAGAGCTTCACGGCCTTTTTCAGAATGCCGTCAAATTTTTCGTCGTCGGCCTCGAGCACCATCTTCTGCGTCAGATAGGAGACCGAGACGAAGGTCACGCCCTCGAGGTTTTTGATCGCGTTTTCCATCTTCGCCGCGCAGTTCGCGCAGTCGAGGTCTTCCAGTGCAAAGGTTTTTCTCATAAATGCCTCCCCGCTTCCGCCTTCGTTCGCGGAAGCGCTTTTTTCAGTGACAGAGTCGGATTTTTTTGGATTTTTGGATCGGAACTCCGGAGCAGGTACTTCGGACGCGCTTCAAAATCGATATGCGGGCGTGTTGGGCGTACCTTGGAACCGGGGCACCGGGGTCGGAGCTCCGGATCCGGGATTTCGGAGCCGAATTTTCGGCACCGGGATTTCAGCCGGAACCGCTTTTGAAGCTTTCGGTTACTCCTCGACGTGCCCGATCCCCTGATCGATGATCGAGCGCACATGGTCGTCGGAAAGGGCGTAGAAAACCGTTTTCCCCTCCCGGCGATAGCGGACGAGCCGCGCTTGCTTGAGAACGCGGAGCTGATGGGAAATTGCCGAGATGCTCATGCCGAGCACCTGCGCGATGTCGCAGACGCACATTTCCGATTCAAAAAGCGCGTAGAGAATGCGGATGCGCGTGCTGTCTCCGAAGACACGGTAGAGCTCGGCGAGGTCGCAGAGGATGTCCTCGTCGGGCATATTTTGGTTGACCTTTTCCACAAGATCCTGATGAATGTGCATATATTCGCAGGCGGGTGTTTCTTCTGCCATCACTTTTTCTCCCTTGCTCAACTGTTCATTTGAACGATTGTTCAATTATAGTATAGCACGCACTTTCAAGTTTGTCAAGGGCTCAGAAAAAATTTTTTGAAAAAATCCGGAAAAATTTTTTATAGGCCTTCGGGCGCCCCGTCGGGTGGGAAACGAGGGGACGAGGTGCCCCGAACCCTGTCGGGCGGTAGCCCCGGAAAGCGGGGGAAAGAGGCGAAGCCGGGGCCAGTCGGGCGGAAACCCCAGAAAAAGGAGGGAAGAGACACCGGGGCCCCATCGGGCGGAACCCCGGGGAAAGGAGAGGAAGATTCGCCGCAGGTTCCCGTCGGGCGGAAACGGCGGGAAACGAGGGGAAGAGTCGTCGCCGGATTCCGTCGGATGGGAACTCCCGGAAAACGGGAGAAGAGCCTCCTAACCAGTCGGACGGGAACCCCGGGGAAAGGAGGGAAGGGACACCGTCAGCCCCCCCGTGCGAAAGGATTTTCCTCCTTTGATTTTTCGCGAAATATTTACATTTCAGGACGCGTTTCTCTCTTGACTTTATAGGCAGAATGGTATATCATTAACTTAATAAGACTTAATAAGTAGGAACGGGGGGAATACGAATTTGAAGAGCAAAAAATTCAACGCGCAAAAGCTTCTTTCGGTTGTCCTTGCCGCCATCCTTGCCGTAACCCTTCTGTTGCCGCTTTCCGTCCCGGCGGCGGTCAGCGACGTAACGATAACGGTTCCCCTCCTTTCGGTCATCAAGTATGAGACCAAAAACAAAGACCCCGACGAAAAGGAAAAGGAGGAAATCGTCAATCTTCTTTTGAAAATAACGCAGCCGGCCTACGACGCCTTTATCATGGATCTTCCCCTGCAGTCGATGTGGATTGACGTCAGCGGCTCGGAAATCGTGGCGGGAACGGAAATTACCCGCGTCGGCGGCAACAAGTATCTTTGGAGAATCAAATCCCTGACCAATACCGTGCGCGCCCGCTCCGGATACGACGACCCCTCCGGAATGATGAAGACTCTGGCGGAGGCCCTTTCCTCCTTTACCCCGGAAGGGGACAGCCTTTACGAAAGGGTTCTCTCGATCCACGATTATGTTTGCAGGCAAACGGAATACGATTCTTCCGCCCCGCACATTTACAGCGCTTACGGAGCGCTTATCGACCGCCAATCGGTCTGCGAGGGCTACGCGGAGGCCTTCCGTCTGCTCTGCGCGGAGAATGGGATCCCCTGTATCCTTGTTTCGGGAAAGGGTATCAATTCCCGCGGGGAAGAGAACCATATGTGGAATCTCGTGAAGATGGACGACGGAAAATGGTACGCGGTCGACGCGACGTGGGACGACGGGGAGACGGCGGAGAGAAGCTATTTTCTCGTCGGCTCCCAAACGGTGGTCAACGCTCTGAGCGGGACGAAATTTTATGAAAATCACCGGGCGAGCGGCGATATTTCCGCCACCGGCTTTTTCTCCTTCCGCTATCCGGAGCTTTCGGAGGCCTCCTACCTTGAAAACAATCCCCCCGACAGGCCGCCGGAGCCCTCCGATTCCTCGGAAGGAACGGATTCGGATATATCCACGGAAACCGATCCGGAGGAGGTATCTCCCGGAGAAATCTCCGGCCAGCCCGGCGAAGACCCCCTGCCGGAGGTCCCGCAGGATCCCCCGTCTGATTCTTCCGTTCCCGTTCGGGCGGAGACCTCCTCCGAGGGCGGCCTTCCGGGTGGGGAAACCTCCGCAGATCGGCAGGAGGAGCCGGAGGAGGATCCCGCCGACCACTATTTCTTCCGACAGCTTGACCCGGAACAGCAGAATTATTATCTGGCACTTGAAAAGCTCGTCGCCCCCGGTGCCGGGGAGGAAGAGCCGGGGAGTACCTCGGAAAGCCTCCCCTCCCCAGATTCCGATTCGGAAAGCGGGGAGGCAGACCCCACCGAAAGCGAGAGCGGGGAGAGCACAGAGAAGGAGCCCACGGTGAGCGATACGACCGCCCCCGTCACCGAGCCGCCTACACAGCCGACGGAGACGGGGGCGGTCGTATCGCTCACCGTGGGCTCC
>CANQQT010000052.1 GCA_947626065.1 uncultured Clostridia bacterium
GCGGGAATCGCCGCATTTTCCGGAACCCCCGCGGGGGAAGCCGAGCTGACTTCCGGAAGCCCGGCCAGACTCGTCAGAATCGAGAGAATCCCGGCCAGCGCCGCTGTCGAGAGTACCGCGAGCCAGTCGACGCGCTGGAGAAGCGCTTCCGTTCCGATCGTGGCGACAGCCGCCTGCGCGACGGTTTTCAGCGCTCGGATTCCGGCGGCCCTCAGCCATGCGCGGATTTTTTCTTTGTCGAATGCTTTCATTTTTCATCAATCTCCCTTTCGCCGCCTTGCGGCGGCACAAATTGTAATGAAATTCACTGTGTCTGCGAAGCAGACAAAAATGGGTTGGGCCCCATTTTTAAGTGAATTTGGGCGTGAAATACTCATGCGTAAAGTTTGATGTAATCTCACTTTCACGCCTTCAATCTCCCTTCCGCCGCCTTGCGGCGGCACAAATTGTAATGAAATTCACTGTGTCTGCGAAGCAGACAAAAATGGGTTGGGCCCCATTTTTAAGTGAATTTGGGCGTGAAATACTCATGCGTAAAGTTTGATGTAATCTCACTTTCACGCTAGTCCTCTCTTTCTTTCGCGGCCCTGCCCGGCGCTTCCTCCGGGAGGGCCATCATTTTTTCAAATAGCTTGGTGGCGACGTCGTTGCCGCCGAGTGCGTGGTAGCTGTCGTAGGCCTTTTTCAGGGCCTCCTTTCCGTAAATCGGGCAGAAATTCCGCCCTGCGTACTTCTCGTAGGAGCGGATGATCTCGGCGCGGAGAAGCGAGCAAAGCCCTCCGCGTATCGCGTCCTGCTCCTTCCGCTCCTTCCGCAGAAGCCCGAAGAGGAACCAGACGAGCGAAACGCCGCACCCGCAGAGAAAGGGAATCAGCCAGCCGAAAAAAATTTGCTTCAAAGGGAATCACCCCCTTTCCTTTTCCGGTAAGTTGCCGGTTCATTCCACCCAGCGAACCGAGGAAATCTCACTGCTCTGAACCTCCCCGCCCCGCAGCTCGCAGCCGTCGATATTCACCTGAAGCGCAAGCCCCGGCGTGGTCTCGTCGAGGGTAAAGCTGAAACGCCGCTGGGTCGATTCCGAGCCGTAGCGCACGCCCGAAAGCGCCACCACGTCGCGAAAATCGACGCCGACGCCCCCGAGGATGACGCTCCGCGTGTTCGAGAAGGAGCTGACGTAGGCCGAGCGGCCCGACTGGTAAGAGGGAGGCGTCGTCCCGTAGGGATAAGCCCTTCCCGAAAGTGCGGCGGCCCCGCCGGTGTGCCCCGTCAGCTCAAGGGTGTACCAGACGCCGGGGGAAAGCGTGAAGGAGGAGAAGACCGCGGGGGTTCCGGAGCCGCTATAAAGCGCGGTGTAGACGGGATTCCCGGCAGAATTTACCTCCATTTTCCAGCCCGACGCCCCGCTCGGCGAGAGGTTGGAGGCCAGAAGACAGGGGAGCGAGGCAAAGCGGAAGGAAAGCGTCAGAGAAAAGGAGGCGCTCCCCGACGCGGCGGTGTTGAAGTCGGCGCCGGGGGTCAGCGTCAGAGGCCCGGGGACGTAGGGAAAGCCCTCGGCGAAGACCTTTTCCAGCCGCCGGGAAATCACGGTTTTGCCGCCGCTTTCGTCGACCCGGACGACCTGACGGATGTCCCGGAGAAGGCCGTCTTCGGTCACGGCCCGGACGTCGAGGCAGGAGGAATCGCTCTCCCCGACCGCGCCCTGCCCGCGCAGGCTCCCGTTCACGTTTGCGTAAATGTTGGCAAGTCTCATGGCGGCACCTCTCAGTATACCAGATAGACCGTCCCGTTTTCGGGGGAGGCCGGGAGGGAATCGACGACGCGGAGCGGGAAGCCGACGAGGTCGGGGATCGCGGGAGTCCAGACCGGGGCCGGAACGGTTCCCTTCTCAAGCTTGAGGCCGGTGATCGTCTGCGCCTTCGTCAAGCGGAAAGCGATCTTGAAATCCTCGGGAGCGGTGAAGGTGAAGGGATAGCTCACCGAGCGGAAATAAGGCGTGCCGTAACGGGTGTAGAATTCGTTGTAGCTGCTGGAGGGAAACGAAAAGCTGAGGAGGAGGACGACGTTCTCGCCCGAAAGATTCACGGTGTAGGTACCGGCCGCGAAGGTGCGAGCGACGGTGATCGCCGTCGTCGCGTCGGTGTTGGCGAAGTCGACGACAATCTCGTTGGTGCTGTTGAACTTGGCGGAGCCGAAGTTGATGGCAAGGTCGGAGAGCTGAAGCTCGTTGATGCCCTGCGTCCCTTGGGGCCCCGCCGGGCCGACGGCTCCCTGCGGCCCGGTTTTTCCGTCCTCCCCGGGGTCGCCCTTGGGGCCTTTCAGCGCGGCGAGTTGATCCTCAGTGAAGTCGTTGTAGGTAAACGCGTCGCCTTTGGGGCCGGTCGCGCCGGGTGTGCCGTCGTCGCCCTTGGGGCCTTTGAGCGCCTCAAGCTGTTCGGTGGTGAAATCCGCGTAGGTAAACGCGTCGCCTTTTGGCCCGGCGGGGCCGGTCTTGCCGTCATCGCCCTTCGGGCCTTTGAGTGCGGCGAGCTGATCCTCCGTGAAGTCGGAGTAGGTGAACGCGTCGCCTTTCGGCCCGGCGGGGCCGGTGGCACCCGGCTTGCCGTCGTCGCCTTTGGGGCCTTTCAGCTCGGCGAGCTGATCCGCCGTGAAGTCGGAGTAGGTGAAGGCGTCACCCTTCGGCCCGGCGGGGCCGGTTTCGCCTTTTTCGCCCTTGACCTTTCCGGCCTCGATGGCTTCGAGGGCCTTTTGCAGCTCCTCGGCGGCCTTCTCCGCCAGCTCCCGGATCTGCTCGGTTTCGGAGGGGGTCGGCGGCTTCGGGGCCTCGGCTCCCTCCCCCTTTCTCACGGGTGCGAGGAGGAGGCATCCGCTCAGCGAGAACTTTCGGATTCCCTCCTTTTCTCCTCTCAGCGTGAAGGGCAGCTTTCCCGCCGTCGCGGTGGCCTCCGCCGGGAGTTCGATTTTCCCATCCTCGACCAGCAGGGCGACCGGCGCTTTTCCCTCCGGGAAAAAGGTGACGGTTTTATGGAGGTTTTCCCACTCTTGGGAGAAGTTGAAGGCGAGGCCTTCGTTTCCGTAGCTTCCTGCGGTTCCCGCCGGGATTTGGCTCGGCTTGAGTTCGTAGTTTTTGACTTGGATTTCGGTGTAGTGCATAGGTGTACTCCTTTTTTGGTTTTTGTGGGGCTCTGCCCCCGGGCCCCGCGCCGGCTTTCGTGGGCGGCGGCCCACACCTGCGCTTTTTGCGGCGCTTTCACCGCTGGAAAAAATTAGTTTTGCTCAAGAAAATGGCTTTCGCGGCCACTGCCCCGGCCTGTTACTGCTTCCGGCGCGTTTGCCGCTGAAAAAGTTAGTTTTGTTTTGGGAAAATTGCTTTCGTGGCCACTGCCCCTACCGGTTTCCATTCAAAATCGAATTCTTTTTCGCATTTCTTTTGACGAAAAAAGAAATGCTGAAAGAAATTCGTCCGGTCGGGAGAAGGGGGGATACCTCCCCCTTCCCCCGCCGGAGCCACCCCCTACCCCCTTCGGCGGCTCGAAGGCGTGACTTTTTTTGAGGCCCTCCCTCAATGCCGTCGCTCGCGGAGGCAGAGAGATGTGTCAGAAGTAGTAGCTCCGGCTTGGTTCGGTCCGGGCCTGTTTTACCCGTATTGGCGGACAGAGTTTTCGTCTTCTAAACCTCGCGTATCCCGGCCCTCGATGCCGACGATGGTCGGCTTGGCTCGGGCCGGTCTACTTTGGCCCGTCGTTTTGCCGGGTGCTGTTTTGTGCGATTTTCCGCTTTCTTTCCCGGTAGAAGAGACCAAAAACTTTTCCCGGGTCCGGTAGCGTGCGGATTCCCGCCCGCTATATCGGTAGAACCTGCCCAAGAAAAAACCCATACAAAAGTTTTTGGGGGTTTGGGGACTTTTTTCAAAAAGTCCCCAATCGCGTCCCCTACGTCTCCTTCGTCTCTTTAAAGATTCCGTCGGGGGTGAGGGTGAGGGAGGTGGGGCCGACGGCGAGGGTGAGGGAGGGCAGGGCGTTTTTGGGCCGATTGAGGGAGATTTTCGGCTCGTCGGAGGTTCCGGTACCCGCCGAGAGGGTAGCGGATTCCCCCGACATGGTGAGGAAGATTTCCCCGGCGTCGAGCCGGATCCGACAGGCGCCGGAGGGGGTGCGCTCGATTCCGATAAAGAGATCGTTTTCCCCTTCGACCTCCCCGTCGGGGGTGTTGGTGATCCCGGTTTTTAAAGCGTTTACGAGGATGGAGCCGGTGAGGCTTTCGCCGCTGCGGCGGGTCAGCTCCCCGCGGAGGGCGACGCCGCGGCTGATTCCTCCTTCTCCTCCTCCGTCGTAGAGGTAGGAGTTGTAGAGGGTGACCTGCGAGAGATTCCCGGGGTCGGAGCCTTCTCCGTCGGAGTAGAGAGGGCCGAAGCGGACGCCGGATCCCTCGTCGATATCGGAGCCGAGGACGGTTCCGCGCGTGATTTCGGCCTCCTTGAGCTTCGCTCCGCGGCAGGTGAGGGTACCGTCGGGTGAGACGCTCAGATTGTCCGAGGTGAGGGAAATTTTCTCGGAGGTGAGGGAAATTTCCTTTCCCGAGAGGTCGACGTGGTCGGCGGTGACGGTGTAATCTCCCGCCGAGAAATCGACGCGATCGGCGCTCAATTTCGCCTCGGTTTTCTCGTTGAGGGCGGTGAGAACCGGGAGTGCGTTGATTTTTCCATCCTCACCGACGACGACGGCGAGGAGCTTGCGGCTTCCCTCGGCGAGGGAGGCGAGGCCGGGAAGCGAAGGGACGTTGTCCCCGTCGAGGTGGGAGAGGGTGTCGGAAAGCTCTCTTTTCAGCCGTTCGAGCTCTCCCTTGAGGGTCGAAAGCTCGCGCCCGAGGGCGGCGATTTTTGTATTTGTGTCGTTCATGGGAACTCCTTTGAAGGTGGAAATTTGGGGGGCGCAGAGGATTTTTTTGCCCGGCTTTGCTTTCCCCGTGGCTGTCGCCCGGGCTGCAAATCCGGTTCCTCCACCGGGTGCTGTCGCGTGCGATTTCGTACCCACTTTCCCGGTAGAAGAGACCAAAAACTTTTCCCGGGTCCGATGGCGTGTCGATTCCCGCCCGCTCTATCGGCCCCGCAAGCCCATGGAAAAACCCCTACAAAAGTTTTTGAAGGGTTTTAGGGAAACTTTTTCCCAAAAAGTTTCCCTAACGCGTCCCCCGCGTCCTTCCCAGAGTCAGACTAACATCCCCGAAGATGAAGTTTCCTTTTCCGGAGAGGCGGAGGGAGAAGGAGGAGCCGCGGAGGGGTGGGAGGTTGAGGGTGATGAGGGGCTCCTCGGGGCCGGTGGGGGAGAAGGTTCCGAGCTCGGAGACTTCTCCTGAGGGGTGGGCGATCAGAGAGAGGGTGAGGGAATCTCCCGACGCGTGGGAGGGATGGGAGTAGGAGAGAGTCAGAGTTCGTGCTTCCGACTCAAGAAGAGTCGAATCCATGGGGAAGGGAGCCGTGAAGGAGAAGGGGGAGAAGTCGCCTTCCCCCATGAAGAAGAGCTCCTTTCCGTTGGTCGAGAGGCATTTTCCCCCGACGGTGATGAACTGAGTGATTCCCGAAAGGGGAAGGGTTCCCCATTGCTCGGTCGACAGGTCGAAGGTGTAGACCTTCTTGCGGTCGGAGAAATAGAGGGTGGTGAGGTCGCAGCCGAGGCTGCTGTCAACGGTGATGTTGAGGGAGGGAAGAGGGTCGGAAATTCTCTCGGGGAGGCTCCCGCTGTAGCGGTAGATTCCGGTTTTTGAGGCGAAGAAAACCGATTCGGGAGTCGAGGCGTGCGCGTAAATCGAGGAGGGGCCGACGGGGGCGATCGCCTCGAATCGGAAGGGATTCTTCTTGTTGAGGCTTTCGCAGAGGAGATTTTCCTTCATAAGAAGGAGCTTTCCGCGAAAGGGAATCAGACCCGTGACATTTCCGGAGGCGTTCGGCTCGGGATAATAGGCCTCAAGAAAGGCGTTGTCCTCGCTCTCCTCCCCGGCCTCGAGGTCGGTCTTCCAGTCGGTGGGACGGTAGGGCCGGGAGGCGAAGAGGATGTTTCCGAAGGATCCGAAGAGTCGCCCTTCGTAGATCGTTCCGCACTCAAAGGTGGGAACGGTGGGGCGGATGGTCGAGAGATTTTCGGGCTGGAAGGGAGGCTCGAGAGGAATGAGAATGCGGTCGGGGAAGACGAGGAGCTTCGGGTGGGTGGTCTGGGAGCCTCCGAAATTGTAGGCTTCAAAGGGAATGACGGTTCTCCGGTAGAGAAGCTCGCGCCCTCCCGATGCGATGGGATAGCTGTCCTCGCTTCCCGAAAGGCTCCTTCTTACGACCTTGACCGTCGTCTTTCCGCTTTCGTCGAGCGCGTCGGCGACGAGGGCCGCGAAATATTGGCCCCCGAGGGGGCTCAGCGAGAGGATATAGGGGTATTCCGCGATTTTCTTCGGGAGACGAGCGGTTCTGTGGGCCCCGAAGAAGCCGGGGGATTCCCCTCTCGGGTCGGGGTAGGAGGTGATTCCTTCGCTCTCGGTGAGGGTTTCGGAATTCAGGGAGCGGAGGTCGATTCCTCCCCCGAGCGGGCGAATCAGCGTTTCGGTGGGAGTCTTTCCGAGGGGGCTTCCTCCCGAGCCGCTTTTCTTCCCGAAGGAGGGATTTGCGGCCTTCAGATAGCTTTCGGAGGTCATTTTCAGCGCCTCCTTTTGTCTTGGCACCACTCCTTGAAGGAGGAGAGGGAGGCGTTGTATTCCTCAAGCCAGAGGGAAGCTCTTTCCCCGTCCCCGCAGAGTCGGCAGAGGTGCCCTCGGATCAGGGCGAGGGGGATACAGAGCCATTCAAGCGGGAGCTTGATTGTCTCGGATTCCTGCTTTTTTCTGGCCGGGAGGACTCTCCAGACGACCTCAAGGCTCTGAGGATTTCCTTTTAGGAAGAGCGTGAGGGAGTCTTCCTCCGGGAGGAATCCTTCCCCTTCCGGAGGGAATTCGGAGGCCTCCTTTGCGCTGAATTTCGGGATTTCCCTCCCGTCCGCGAAGAGGAAGAGGATATCCTCCCCTCGGGCGGGGGCCTCCTCCTTTCCGGGCACAAGGTGTGCGAGAGGGAGGCTTTTTCCCTCCTCTCCGAGGGAGGAGGCCGGGATTTTTTGCCTTCTTTCAAAGGTGGCGATTTTTTGGTAGAGGAGCCTTTCGCAGGCCGAGATTCTACGGAGGAGGTCGGCGCGTGCGGGGGGCGGATTGGGTGTGATTTCGGCGAGGAGCTCGGAGATCAGCTCGCCGGAGGGGATTTCGGAGTCGTACATAGGTTTTATCCTTTCTTCGGGGGTTGGTACAAGCGTTGAGAGGCCCCCCGGTGATTCCCGGCGCGAAGCGCCGGGAAAAACTGCGCCGCGAGGGTTTTGCGGGTTTTTGGGGCTTTGCGGGCGTTATTTTTCCGCCTTCTTTGGCCGGGGGAAGCGGCAAGGCGCAGAAGCGCGGGGTTCGAGCGTTGGGGGCTGGGGGTGTGGGGTTTGTGGGTGCTTTTTTGGGCGGATGGGGGTGTGGCCTCTCTCCCCCGCGCAACCGGGGGGCGGCGAAGGCGCCGCTGCCGTGCAATCGGCCTCTGCGTCCTGATTTGTCATCGGAAAGTCAATTCCACCGCTCGAGGCGGAAAAACCTTCCCCTTTTTCTCTTTCTCCAGACGGTTCGGAAGGCTCGGTCGGCCTTCTCGCGGTCGAAGAGGGGTTCCCCTTCCTTCATGGAGCGAAGAATCGCCTCCTCAAGGACGCTTTCCCAAGGGGGAAGGAGCGGAAGATCCTCAAAAATGCTTTCGGCTCGCCCACTTCCTTCCCCTCCGAAAAAGAGGGCTTCCTTTCCGTATTCCGACAAGAGGGCTTCCAGCGTCCGGTTCATCGACGAAAGAAATTCCGTCTGCGACGGGGAAGCCCCCGCAGGCGTACTATTGGCTTGCGGCCCTTGATTTCGCTTCAGCGCGGAATTTACCCTCAGATAGAGTTGTTTGACAAGCATGGGATTCCTTTCTCCCCCGGAGGGCGCGCCTACCGGGGGAATTTTCAAGACAAGGTTCTCCGGCGTTTATGCCGGGGTCAGAAGAAGCTCAGAGTCCGGCGTCGCCGGAGGTTGGCGGAAGTCCGGCGCCACCGTCGCTTTTATGCTTCCTCTGCGCAATTGATGAAGCGCACGCACCCGCCGGGGGCCTCGCAAATGAGGTTCCCGTACATCGTCAGAAGCGCGCGGTAGACGGCTTTGTCCTCCATCAGGGAGAAGGCTCCGGCTCCGTTCTCGGAGGCAAAGCCCAGCTCGCTGTGGTGGAATTGCCATGCCGAGGTATCGACTCCCCAAGCCTCGTCCTCCGGGACGAATCTCTCGTTGACAAGAACCGCCTCGCGGGAGCCGGTGAGGACCGTGTAGCCGACGGCGCCTCCCTTGAATTTCATCGTCTTGTCGGTGATGACGGCGTTCGTCGTCCGGATGGCGTTCTGATAGGCGCGGAAGGCCTTATCGCCCATCAGGATCATGTCGATCTGGGAATTCCGGAAGTCCTGCGCCTGCTTGATTCCCTCGTAGAGAACGAGATCGTCGAGCTTCTTCCCGGCGTCGATGACGAGGGGCTTCAGCCAGTCGTTTCCTTCCTTCGGGACGCCGTAGAGGGTGGGAATTCCGTCGTCCATGACGGCTCCGAGTCCGCAGATTTCGTTGTTGTAGGACTTCTGAACCGTCAGGAAGCCGTAGGTTCCGACGGCGGTTTCGGAGGCGGCGGTCAGGGCCGTGGAGGCGGTGACTTCCTTATCGAGCGTGACGGCGTAGCCCTTCTTCCCGCTCTCGTATTTGCGGGAGACGGCCTTCACGCGTGCCCCCGTGACGGTCGGCGTTTTGGACGAGGCGGTGGCCGATTCGTTCGCGTAAACATCGACGAGGAGGCCTTCGCGGAGGGTTCGGCAGTCGCTGACGTAGACCGTTTTTGCCGAGGTCGCCGCCGCCGAAAGGGCGGTGAGGATGCCCTTTCCGTTCCCGAAGAGGGCGCGTCCGATGTTCCAATTGGCGGCTCCGTAGGCGCTCTTCACCTCGGCGTCGAGGGCCGAGAGGAGGGAGGAGGCGTTTCCCGAGCCGAGCCGGACGGCCTTATCGGAAATTTCGATGTTGACGTACATATTTTTTGAGTCGAGGGTGAATCCGACGAAGCCCTGCGCTCCCGCTTCGGGGGTCGCTGCGGTATCGGAGGAGCCGAAGGCGAAGCCTCCGTTGAGGCCGTAAGGGGCGGCCGCCTTGATTTCGTTATTGACGAGCGGGATTTTTCTGACCTTTTCGAGGAAGGGCGAGGGGGTGACGGTGATCTGATTCCGGAAGGCCGGGAGGTATCCGTATTTCAGAGCGTTTTCAACGGTTTCGATCGATTGCTGTGTAGACATAATGGTTCTCCTTTGGGAAAAAATGTAGTTCAGGGGTTTGTGCAAGCGGTGGAGGGGCCCCCCGGCGATTCCCGGACGTAGTCCGGGAAGGACTGCGCCGCGAGGGTTTGCGGGGTTTGGGGGTTTGCTGGGGGTTATTTTTCCTCCTGCTTTGGTTGGGGGAAGCGGCAAGGCGCAGAAGCGCGGGGTTCGAGCGTTGGGGGCAGGGGCTTTCGCTTTCCCGGAAGCCTCAGAAGGCGGCTATGCCTTTGGCCTCTCTCCCCCGCGCAGCCGGGGGGCGGGCGGGCGAGGGCGCCGCTTTCAGAGCCCGAAGATCTTCCTCGCCCTTTCGGCGGCCTCCTCCATGGTTGCGGGGAGGTCGGGCGCGAGTGCCGGGGAGGTGGACTGCCCGCGCGAGGGGGTGAGGATCGGCAGGGATCTCCGGACGGCCTCGGCCTGTCTCATGCGCATTTCCTCGAAGGCTTTGAGCGCCTCGGGGGAGGACAGCACGCGGGCGGCCAGCTCGGCGGGGGTTTCCTGCGGCGGCGGCGGCGGGGAGACCGCGTGCTTGCACGCTTGCGGTGTAGAATGGGGTTGTGCGCCTTGATTCAGAGAGAGGAAAGGGTCATGGGCCGGTGCGCCTTGATTCAGGCTCTGCGGAGGGGTTGCGGCGGCGTTTGCGAGGCCTTGGCAGAGGGCTTCCAGAAGCGGGCGAAGCGTGTTTAGTACGGCGTTCGGGCTTTGCTCCTGCGGCGGCGAGGGCGCCGCGGCCATACAAGGGGTCTCTGCACCTTGGTTCAGTTTCTGCGACAGCGTACCGTTGGCCTCTGCGTTCGGGTTTTGCTCCTGCGACGGCTCGGGGTTTGGCTCCGGGTTCCCCTCCTGCGGCGAGATTGGCGTGGGCTGTGTTGTTTCTTCGATAAAAGCTGTCGTGGGCGTTCCCGTGCCAATATTGCCGCTGTTAGAGAGTGAAACCGCTTCCGCAAGGCTCGTTTGCATGGCCGCGGGGGCTTCCCCGCTTGCGCCGTCGGCGGGGGCCTCCCCACCCGCGTTGCCGCTGTCTGAGGGCGAAATCATTTCCACAAGGCTCACTTGTTTACCTGCCCGGGTCTCCGGGCCTGTCGTGGGCGTTCCCGTGCCAATGATATCGCTGTCAGAGAGTGAAGACGCGTTGCCGCTGTCCGCGCCGTCGGCGGGGATTGAATTTGCGTTGCCGCTGTCCGAGGGCGAGGCCAATTCCGCAAGGCTCACTTGTTTGCCTGCCCGGGCATCCGGGCCCCCGCCCGGGCCGCACGGGTGGCCGGTCTCGGTGAGGATCAGCGTCTCGCCGCACGGGGTGAAGGCCGGGAAGCGGATCGGCGTCCTCTCCGGCGGGGCCGGGAAGCTCTCCTTCTCCCCTTCGGGATTTCGGTTTTCGTAGGCTTCATTCATGGGGTTCCTCTCCTTTCGGGGCGTGGGCTTTGAGCGATGAGGCGTGCGCTATGATGTGGGAATCGAAGGCCTCGGCAAGCGCCGGATTCTTCTTCCGCATCTGCCGGAAGCGGAAGCTCAGCGCGTGCCGGGTATGCTCCTCGATGTGCAGCGCGTGGTCGTCGTACTTGTCGATTTCCGGCAGGATTCCCTCCTCAAAGAGCGCGTTTTCCTGCTTCGCGTTCTTCCTTTGCAGGTCGGCAAGCGTCAGCTCCCCCGCCGCCGGGCCGAGCTTCAAAATCCCGATCAGCTTCTCCTTCGCCTCCCGCGGCACCTCCCCGCTTTCGTCCCCAAAGAGTCCGAGCCGGTAGGCCTCAAGGAAGTTCTCCCGCTGTCGCTCCTCGCTGAAGCTCATGCTGTCCTCGGCGTCATAGACGACGTCGAAGGAGTTGATATCCTCCGCGCACCAAGTCAGCGCCGCCGGGACTCCCTCCTCCCCGACCGTCCGGAGGACGCGGCACCCCGTCGCGAAGGCCTTATAGAGCGTGAGCCAGAGCGCGGCGAGGCGTAGCACCGCCTGTCGCATATTCCCCGACGTCAGCGAAAGCCGCGTTCCGTCGATCTGCCGGAGCTGTTCGATGGCGGTTCCCGACGTCAGGCCCGACGGCGCGGCCCCGTAGGTCATCAGCTGGGAGATTCCCGCCGTGTACTCCATGTCGGCGGCGAGCTGATTCATCTCGGCCACCAGTCCGGTCGGCACCTGCCCGCCCGAAAGGTGCTCCGGCTTCCCGAAGTCCTGCCGATAGGACAGCACGCTGTTCGGCGCGAGTCCTGCGTCGAGAAGCTCGTCGAGGTCGTCCACCGAGCCCTCCGGGATGAGGAGCGGGGAGGCGGCTGTGGCCTTGATGACGTCGTGGAGGCAATTCTTGCAGGCGTTGTAGGCCCTTTGGAGGGGAATCAGCTCCTGAATGAAGGATTTCCCGAAGAACTGCCCCGGCACCGCCTTGCATTTGACGGCGACGACAGGGATGACCCCGCAGGGCAGGGAGCCGTAGTGGAGGAGCTCCTCCCCGACGACGACGGCGAGTCTTCCCTCCGGAAAGGTGCGGGAGGGGGCTTCGTAGTAGGTGAGGACGTGTTCACAGCCCGGCGCTCCCACCGCCTCCACCGAGGCCGCCGTCGGGCAGCTTCCGTTCCTCGCCGGAAGGGCCGGGGTGAGGGCGAAGGTCTGACAGACCCGGCCCGGGACGCGGATTCCGTAGAGGTCGTAGATTTCCCCGACCGGGAGGATCTGGTCGGTGATCAGCGAGCGCTGCTCCGTCACCTCCTCCCGTTCGCAGGATTCCGGGAAGACCTCGTAGGGGGAGAGGACTCCGCACCGCAGGTCGCCTTCGTAGATTTCTTCGGCGGCGGCGGCGGGCGAGCGCCCGCTGGCAAACACTTGGTTTGCGGCTTCGGGTTTTGTTTCTGCGGTGAATTGGTCGGCGGCGGGCGAGCGCCCGCTGGCAAACACTTGGTTTGCGGCTCCCGATTCCGCCGCTTCGGTAGGGTCGGATTCCGCTTCTGCGGCGGCGGGCAGCTGTCCGAGCCGTCGGCCTCCCCGCCCGTCCCAATAGGAGAGGCAGAAGGCGGTTCCGCAGAGCTCCGCCCACGCGATGAGGCGGTTTTTCAGCGATTCAAAGCCGATTTGCCTCTGCGTGGCGCGGAGGAGCGCCGTCGAGATTTCCGCCTTGTCGCGGTCGTCGGGATTCCCGGTCGCCGGGCGCACCGTCATGTCGTAATTGACCGAACGGAGGTGGGCGAGCCGCGTGTCGTAGATCGGCGCGATCCGGTTGTAGACGCCCTGCTCCTTCCATCGGTATTCGGCGGCCTCGTCGGCCAGCGCTCCCCGCCCTGCGTCGACGGCGCGGTTCTGATTTCCCGACAGGAAGTCGGCGTTGAGCCTCCAGCTCAGCTCATAGGGGGCGCGCTCCCTTTTTCTCCTTTCGAGCTCCTCCCGGAGGTAGGCGACGAATTCCCCGGCGGTGGGGGCGGGATCCTCCCCGTGGGAAAGCGTCATTCCCGGGAAGACGGCGCGGGCCGGGATTTCGTCGCTTCCGAAGACGGCGATTTCGCGTGCGAGACCGCAAGCGTGTTCGCACGCGGGTTCGCTTGCGGGCAGCTCCCGGGAAGCGTCGGGGGCGTTCGGGGAGAAGTCCGCGGGGCGGCCTCTTCCTATGAGGCTTCCGAGGGCGGGGAAGGCCCGGGGCCTTTTGGTTTCTTCGTCGGTTTGGGTTTTTTTGGTTTTTTTCACGGTGTGATTCCTTCCTGAATGTAGATTTGCGCGGGCGGGGGTTCAGTTTCTGCGGAGTCGGCGGGCCGGGCCGGTGGGCGAGGGGGCCCCGGCGGGGTTTTCGGGGCAGGGGCCCCGAAAATGGGGCCATGCGGCGTTGGGGGTATGGGCGGTGCGCTTTTCTGTGGTGAGCGGGGGTGATTTTCGCTTCATCGTCCGATGGGGCCCGCATGGCCAAGCGCGGCGGGATGTGTGGGGAGAGTTTGCTTTCGGCGGGGGCGGTGGCTTTGAAAATATCGCTTTTCTTGTGGGGTTTCGCCGCCGCGCAACGCCGGGGCCGGCGCGGAGGCCCGCGCTGGCAAACGGCTTCGCCCTGAATTTTTAAATTCATCTTCGGCCTTTCACGGAGTGCGAGCGTGTAGGCCGTGCGGGAACGTAACGGACATTCGCATCATTCTGCCTCTGTCCGCTTCCTCTCCCATTCCCGCAAGGCCCGCACGCGTTCTAAAGATCCTTTTTTGAATCGTTTTTGGAACAGGCACGGCGAGAATGGGGGGAAGTCGTTATACCATTCAGGGCGGAGCCGTTTGCCTGCCCGGGCTTCCGGGCTTCCGAAAGGTCCCCCAGAAAAACCGTTCCAAACTAACCTTTCAAGGCCGCTTTCTTTAGACGGGCGAGGCGTTGGGATTCGGTGAGGGGCGGACGAGGGGAGCGGGGAGGGAAGGTGCGCATCGAGCAGAAATAGCGGAGGGCGTCGCAGATGTGGGTCAGCTCGTGGGGCTCGACCGAGGCGTCGCAGGGGTTGCGATCGTCGATCGGGAGGAGCTGTAGATGCTTGATCAGAGTCCCGCAGGAGCGAAAGATTTTCAGACGGGAGGTCTGGGAGCCGTCGGGGCCGGGGAGGGGGCGGAGATGCTCTTTCAGAGCCTGCCATCCGCCGATCCGCTCGGAATTGGAGCGAACGAAGGGGACGCCGTGGGAGGCGAAGAGGTCGGAAATCCGGAGGCCGGTGTCCTGGGAGCGGTGCCAGAGGTCGGGAGGGGCGAAGGTGCACTCGATTTTCTCACCCTCCGAAAGGCGGAGAATCTCTTCGGCGGCCTCGGAGGCGATAAGACCGGGGCGGTGAAGCTCGCGGTAGACGAATTCCTCACCCGTCGAGGAGACGGCGATCCAGAGAACGGCGAGCATATCGAGGCCGTAGTCGAGGGAGCGGTAGAGCCGGAAGTCGGGGGGAATGGGGAAGGGGTCGACCGTGTGAAGGGAGGGCTTGAATTCCGGAAAGAAGCGTCCTCCTTCAAAGGAGTACCAGTCGCCGTCGAGCCAAGCGGAGCGGAGAGAAGGGGAGAGGGACTTGAGGGCCGAAAGATAGCCGGGATCGGCGTCGAGGAGGGCGCGGTTGTCGCTGATAAGGGCCTGAATGAAGCGGTAGTCGGAGGGATTTTCGTTCTCGTTGAAGTCGCGCTCGACGAAGAGGCGCCGGATCCAGGGCATTCCCACGTCGCCGGGATTGCAGAAGAGAAAGAAGCGCTTCGGGAAGGAATTGACGCCGCGAAGGGTGGCGCGGAGGGCGGAGAAGGCGCTTTCGGGGAGCTGTTGGGCCTCGTCGAGGTAGATGATATCCCATTCCTGACCGCTGAATTGGCGCTCGTCGCCGGGGTTGGCGCAGTAGGAGAATTTGATGCGGCTCCCGTTCGGGAAAAAGAGGCTCTTTTCGCGGTCGCGGAAGGTGCAGATTCCCTCGGTTTCGGAACGGAGGGGGAGGATGTGATTTTCGTTCAGCTCGGGGTAGGAGCGGCGGACGATGAGCTGACGGATGCCGGGGTATTTGAGGGCGTAGAGCTTCGCCGCGAAGCGGAGAACCCAAGATTTCCCTCCGCCGCGGCCTCCTCCGTAGCAGAGGTATTTTTCTTTGGAGCGGAGGAATTCCTCCTGCTTCGGCTGTGGAATGCCGAGGTTGATTTTCCGATCGGGCATGATTCTCACCTCCTGTTCAGAAATTCAGGAACGTGCCGGGGCGGCGGCGCTAATTCGCCCAATCCTCAACGTCGGAGGCGGCCCGGGGGCCGCGTGCTTGCACGCTTGCGGCCCAAACGGCTCCGCCTTTAATTTTTAGATTCGTCTTCGGCCCCTCGCTGAGTGCGGGCCG
>CANQQT010000053.1 GCA_947626065.1 uncultured Clostridia bacterium
CACCGTTTTCGGGATCGATTGTGCCTTCGTAATACTCTTTTTCGGTGTAGTAATGTAACTTACCTTTGCCGAAACGAACCAGATCCACGATTTCCGTGTAGCGTTCTTTGGCATGGTCGGTATCTCTTAAATTAACGCTGGCCTTTTTACGGTTCGTTCTCGTATATCCGTCAACGGAGAAGTCGATAAACTTGACAACATCATCCTTTTGGTGTGCTTCGCCGACACGGAAAACATATACGTTTGTCTGAACGCTTGACTTGCCGAGGAACAGGTCAATCGGCATTTTGATACTGGCAAGCAGGGTACTGTGTTTCAGTATTCTTTTGTTATACTCCGTTGCTTTCCCACTTCCGGCTGAATTTTGTATAATAATCGCAGCATAGCCTTTGCTCATCATGGAGAGGGCTTTTTCTACGAAAACCATACCGTTACCGGGTGCAGAGTAGGGCGGATTCAGCACGAAAGCATCGGCGGGAAACTTTTTATCCGTTTTTCCAAAGCCATAGTGACCGTCAAATTCCTTTAAGGAGTCCTTGTTGATGATGTTGGAGCTGCCGTCGCCCATTAAAATCATGTTGAGAATAGCAAGCATATAAACTTCGGAGAGGATTTCCAACCCGAGCAGTTGGTTTGCCTTAATCTCAGCAGACTTCAGTGCTAATGCGTCGGGAGATTTGGTTTTCGCTTTTGCGTCGATCAGCATCTCGTTCATAGAGGCAACGAGAAGTCCGGCAGAGCCGGTTGCAAAATCCCATACATACGAATCCTTATTGACTCTTGCAAGTCGTGCCAGAAGGGTAGCCACGTAGGAAGGGGTTAGAACGACATCGTTCAGCTTGTCCTGCGAAAAGCCAAGCCAGCTATACATTTCATTGAAGAGCTTTCCGGTAAAATCGGTACTAAGGCCGATTTTGTAATAAATCCCGAGGTCGTCAATAATCTTTGTAAATACACGCTTCAACTGGCTTTCGCCGTTTTCAACTTTGTTGATATTATCGGTTGTCAGCGTGTTCTGTAGGGTGCGCACAATCAGATCGCGTTTTTCTTGCGGCAGGTTTTTCTCGTTCAGAAACGCCCTGATTTTACGCAGGATAATATCACCGTCACGATTGCCATCTTCTGTTGAGGATTTCAGTTCCGACTTTTCAAGAGCCGCCACCTTGCCGGGAACGCCGAGCGTTGCGATGATAGACGCAGCCACAAGATATACACGGTCGCGTTCGCTCAAGCCCTTTTCGTTCTGATAAATATCATTATTCAGTTTAACAAGGCTGGCGTTGATTTCCTGCTCACGATGTTCTCTGAGTTTTTCGATTTCTTCCTGTGAAAGTTGAAGGCGTTTTACTTTCTCAATAAAACTATCAAAATTGTTCTTTTTCAGGAAGGAAAAATCCGTGTAATCATCGACTTTTTGACCAATGCCAAAATTGCTTTTGGAAACATAATATACGCCGATCTCATATTGCAATTTATCGGAATCGTCTTTGTAACCGGTCATGCCGATTGCGATAATATCGGTATAGCTGGTGTAATGCAGAAGTGCATTTGCATAATGAACGGCCCCGTTTACGGCATAAGAATTGATATTCTTAAAATCAGGCTGATTCTTGGCATTTTTATTTGCGACTTTACCGTCTGCATCGAGCATAACAAGTTTGTCCTTGTAGCCCTTATACTCAATCAGAATTGGATAATTCACCAAATTCTTATCCTGTAAAAGTAATTTTGCATCCGGTCGGTTTCCGCCGACACCGCCATTCTTGGAATAGTAATCATTGAGGGCTTGATCGATTTCTGTATTTAAGGATTCTTGCTCCAATTTATAATCAAGTTTATACGATTTAAGCCAACCATTTGCTAAATCCGCAATATTAGGCTCAACAGAATGAATTGTATTTTTAGCCATTTTCTTTATCCTCCAAATTTAACCTTGTAAGCTTTGCTGTTATCCATTATATATTCATATTTTCACTGTTAAACCAAAACGACCCACTTGCCGCCCGCTTTGCGGAGATATCGCTTCTCTTTCAGAGAGTCTATAATGCGCTTGATGCTTCGGACAGACCGCCCGGGTTGTTCCGAAGGTTCGGTTTGCTTAATCGACGGGTTCTTTTTTATAAATCCAATACCGCATGGAGAAAACCGTGAAAAGGAGTTGTTTCTCTTCCGGAAGAATCTCCATAATGTTATCCAACGTACAATCAAGACCTCTGCATATTTTTGCGAGCGCATCGGTGGTAAACGCGTCGGCCCGGCCCAGCTTATGATCGCATAGGCAGGTCAGTTAGCCGCCTGTTGTAAATCCCTTGGTTCCATACTCAAGCCCAAAGTAAACGCCGCAATTTCTTATAGGATGCGGCCCTGTTTTCCGTCGTTCTCCCGGAAAGGCTATACTTACAAAAACCCATTTTATAGTATAGCACACATTTGTCCGATTTTCAAGATACTCCACGATATTTCAAGTTTTTACGATGGCAAGCAATGCGCGGCCCCCGCGTTTCTCCACTTTCACCGCCCCGCCCGGCGCAGAGCCAGCCCCCCGCCGCACCACGTCGAAAGCCCCTTGCACTTTTTGATACTGTTTCACCGCCACCGCCTTTTTTGCGGCCCCGGCGTAGCGCGGCGCCCGCCCCTCCGAAAAAAGCGGCGTGCTCAAACCCAACACCCCCGCCAAGAGCAATCAGCCCCCACACCCGCCGCGCTCGGCCATGCGGGAAAGTGCAAACGGCTTTGCAAAGTGCTCCCCCATACACTCGCGGCCAAATCAAAAAAGTACGCCCCCACCGCATGGCCCCCTCCCGCGTGACAAGCACGCGGAACCCCGCCGGGGCCCCCGCTCACTCCTGCGAAGCCGAACCCAGCGCCCCGAACAAGCCCCCGAACAAACCCCGGCCCCGCCCGGCGCAGAGCCTGCCGCCACGCCGAAAGCCTCTTGCGTTTTTTGATACTGTTTCGCCGCCCGCGCCGAACCCCTTTTCCCATTTTTGATATTGTTTTGCCCCCGGGTCGGCTTTTGTCCTCCCCGGGGGCACCCATTTTTGCATCGTTCTGAACAGTCAAACCCAAATTTTCAAATCGTTCCGGAAGGCCCGGAAGCGGTGGCCACGTAAGCGAGTAACCGATCCGCCATTTCCCGAACGCCCGACGAAGAATCGAGAGAAAGCGTGTAATGGCGAGCGTCGGCCCAGCGCCTGCCGGAGATGTGGCGATAGTAGGAGGAACGCGCCTTGTCGGAGCGGCGGATGTTCCGCTTGGCCTCTTTCAGACTGTCGCCGTAGACCTCCATGACGCGGCGGATCCGATAGGCGCGAGGCGCGTGAATGAAGACGCGGATCACGTCGGGACGGTCGCGAAGCACATAGTCGGCGGCGCGGCCCACAATGACGCAGCTGCCACAGTCGGCGATTTTCCGAAGGATCTTCGCCTGAGCCGCAATGGCCATGCGGACGGCGCTGGAATTGAGATAGAGATCCCGAAGAATGTCGGGGGAGTTTTTGTGGATGTCTGAGATAAATTCCCGATCCAGACCGCTCTCATGGGCGGCAAGAGCGATCATCTCCTTGTAGTAGAAGGGAATCCCAAGCCCCTCCGCGACCAGCTTGCCGATCTGCTTGCCGGAGGAGCCGTGTTCACGGGCAATCGTGATGATGACGCCGGGATGAGAGGGCATAAGGGCCGGAACGCCGTCCTCTAAAGGAAGAGGAGCGGGAGTCCGCACATATTCGCTGTTCAGGAAGCGGCGGTAGAAAAGAATGCCCACGACGGTCGTGACGAGCTCGGTCACCGGGAAGGTCAGCCAGAAGAGGTCGAGCCCGAAGCGGGAAAACAGCCAACCGAGAGGAACGAATAAGACGACGTTACGGATAACGGTCAGAAGAGAGCTTTTCAGACTCTTGCCCACCGCCTGAAAGAAGACGGGGAAGATGAGAGAGGTCACCATGGGAAGGAAGCTGATTCCCGTGAAGCGGAGGCCCACGCGACCGATGGAAATCACAGACGCGTCGGAGGTGAAGACGCGAAGAAGGGGAGTCGGGAAGCAATTGAAGCAGAGAGTGCCGAGAGACATAAACACAAGGCCGAAGCCGACGGAGGCGGAAAGCGTTTTTTTACAGCGGTCGATCCGCCGAGCCGCGTAGTTGAAGCTCACCACCGGAACGATGCAGGTCTGCATGGCGCTCAGAGGGATGAAAAAGAAGGACTGCCACTTGTAATAAAGCCCGAGAGCCGTGACCGCCGCGTCGGAAAATTCCGATAAAATCAGGTTAAGCCCCAAGATGTAAAAGGTGTAAGCGGATTGCATCAAGATGTTGGGCATCCCGAGGCGGAAGATTTTCCCAACCCGGCGGGGAAATTCCCGAAGACCCGAGGGCCGACGGAAGCCCTTTTTCATCACAATCAGAGCGGCGGCGCTCTGTCCCACCACGGTGGCAACGGCGGCGCCGGAAATTCCCATTTTGGGAAGGCCGAGGAGGCCGAAAATCAGAAGGGGATCGAGAAGGATGTTCACGAGCGCCCCGACGATCTGAGCCGCCATCGGCGTTTTCATATCGCCGTCGGCCTGTAATATTTTCGTCCAGACGCTCTCAAGAAAAAGGCCGAGACTGAAAACGCAAACGATCCGGCCATAGCGCACCACGTCGGAAAGGACGGTGGGGGAATCGGTGGACATTTTCGCGTAGAAAGGCATGAGCGCCCAGAAGAGGAGGGCGAAAAGCCCCCAAAGAAGTAAGGCGAGAGGAGTCCCGACCCGGGCGTATTCCTCAGCCTCGTCCTTCGCGCCGACCCCGCGCTTCGCCGCCATTACCGTGTTGATGCCGACGCCGGAGCCGACCGCGAAGGCGATCATCAGAAGCTGGACGGGATAGACGATGGAAAGGGCGGTCAGACCGGAGGAGGAATAGCGCCCGATGAAGAAGCTGTCGATGATGTTGTAAAGCGCCTGTATCAGCTGGGCGAGCATCACGGGAGGCGCAAGACGGAGGAGGATTTTGCTGATTTTTTCAGAGGAAAAAAGCTGAGAGGAGTCCATATCCAAAGGTCCTTTGTATACGCAAATTTAGGAGCCGCGGAGCGGAGGGCAACCGACCAAGCGCCGACAGGCGGAAAGGGAACCGCCGGCCGCCGGAGGAGAAGCCTTCCCCTCAGCGCTTCCGGAGAAGGAGAGGGCCCGCCCCGCCCGCGAAATCCAAGTGCCGACGGGCAGGAAGGGAAGCAGGAAGGGAAGAAGAGAGGGAACAACCGGGCGGGATGAGAAGAAAGGAAAACGACCGTGCCGCCAAGAAGACGAGGCCTTCCCTTCAGCGCTTCCGGAGAAGGAGAGGGCCCGCCCTGCCCACGAAAGACAAGCGCCGACAGGCAGGAACAGTATAGACCTTTTTCAAGGAAAAATCAATGGGCCGGAGGCCTTTTTTTGCCGCCGACGAAACTTTTCTCGCCCCGTGTCGAACCTTTGTTCCGATTCAAGCCGCCTTTCCCGGGAAAAGAAAGAACAAATATTCTTTCTGTCGAAAAAAATCTCATTTCGGCGGAAAATATCGAAGGCAAACCCTTGAAATCGGGAGGAATATCGTCTATAATAGTATCAGAAGTGGCGGGAAGTGGATGAAAGTGGATGAAAATAGGAAGAATTTTCTTCCCGACCCCCATTTCCAAGAAGAAATCAGCAAATTTTAGCCCCGCGCCGTTCCCCCCATTTTACGTGAATTTCTGCGGCCCCGCGCCCGGCCGATTTCCATCAGTTTCCTTCCTTATATAATAGCCCCATCCCAAGAAAGGAGGCCCCTCGATGTTTTGCGGAGAATATAGTCACAACCTCGACGCCAAAAAAAGAATCATCCTCCCCGCGAAGCTGAGGGAAGGCCTCGGGGAGGCCGTCGTCATGACGAAGAGCGTCGACCGGTGCGTCGCGCTCTATCCCCGCGCAAGATGGGAATCCTTCACGGCGAAGCTCGACGCACTGCCCGATATCGAAACGAGACAGGTCAAACGATTCCTCTACGCGGCGGCCTTCGAGACGGCGGTCGACGCGCAGGGAAGAATCCTCGTCGCCCCCAACCTCTGCGCCTACGCCTCCCTCGATAAAAACGTCAAGGTCATCGGAGTCGGAGACCACGTCGAAATCTGGGACGAGGCGCTCTGGGAAGCCGAAAACAACGCCGAAAATACCGCCGATATCGCCGGAATCCTCATCCGGCTCGGGTTCTGAACCATGGAAAGCCGCTATCACGTCCCGGTCATGCTCAAAGAGTGCATCGAGGGACTCAATATCAAGCCGGACGGACTCTACGTTGACGGAACGGCGGGCGGGGGAGGCCACAGCGAGGCCATCGTCTCCCGGCTCGGAGAGGGAGGACGCCTGATCGCCTGCGACCGGGATTCCGAGGCCATCGAAGCCGTCAGGGAAAGACTCGCCCCCTACGAAGGAAAATTTGAGACCGTCCATGCCAATTTTGTAAATCTGAAGGAATTTCTCGGCGGAAGACGCCCCGACGGAATCCTCCTCGACCTCGGAGTCTCCTCGCACCAGCTCGACGCCGCCGAAAGGGGATTCTCCTATATCGCCGACGCGCCGCTCGATATGAGAATGAACCGGGAAGACGCAAAATCGGCCTATGAAGTCGTCAATCGCTACAGCGAGGAAGCGCTGGCCGAAATCCTCTACCGGTACGGAGAGGAAAAATTTGCAAGGAGAATCGCCGCCGCCATTGCCGAAGCAAGAAAGGAAAAGCCGATCGAAACGACGGGGGAGCTGGCGAAGCTGATTGAAGGCGCGATTCCCCCGAGATTCCGCGAAAAAGGCTCGCACCCCGCGAAGAGAAGCTTTCAGGCCATACGAATCGAGGTAAACGGGGAGCTGGACGTCATCGAGCCGACGGTAAAAGCCGCCGCCGAGGTGCTGAAAACCGGTGGAAGACTGGCGGTGATCACCTTCCATTCGCTGGAAGACCGAGCCGTCAAGCAGACGATCGCAGAGCTGGCGAAGGGCTGTACCTGCCCGCCGGAATTCCCGGTCTGCGTCTGCGGAAAGAAGCCGACGCTGAAAAATCTGACGAAAAAACCGATTCTGCCCTCCGAAAAGGAGAGGGAGGAGAATCCGAGAAGCCACAGCGCGAAGCTGAGGCTGGCCGAGAAAATCGGCGGAAAGGAGACCCCATGAACAACGAATCCGCGAAAAAGAATCGCCGAGCGCCGGGCGCCGAACCGTTGCCCGCAGGGGCCACTCCTGTAAACGCACGCCCTCTGTCCGGTAACGCCGGAAACGCACAATCGAGTACGCTGTCGGGCTCAGCCCGGGCCCGCAACGGCGCCACCCAACAGGGAAGTGCGCCCGTGAACGGAAAAGCCAAAAATCCCTCGCCCGCGCCGCGCTCGACCGACCGGAGAGTCACAGGCTACACAAGAGTCAAATCGGGAGAGCTGAAAAGAAGGTCGGTGACGAGAACCCCCGATATGTCGCACCCCGACGCGAAGGTTTCAAGGCCGAACGTGACGGTAGGATCACTGCCGACGGCGAAGGAAAGGCCGTATGTGGCGGCGCTGACGGTGGAGCCGAGAGTCCGAACCGTGACGGACACGAAGAAAACGCCCTTCCCGTATGCCATTATTTTCCTGTCGCTCCTCTGCTCCGTCCTGTTCATGTATATGATCTTCAATTACGTGGAGATCAACGAAAGGACGGCGGCGATCGCGGATCTGAAATCGGAGATCACCTCGCTCGACAAGGAGGAGAACGACCTCAACACGGCGCTGGATAAGAAGAACGACCTCGCGTATATCGAGAAGGTCGCGAGGGAGGAGCTCGGAATGGTGAAAATCGACGAGGTTATGAAGAAATACATCACCATGGATCCGGGGGACATTATCAATTCCTATCGCTGACCGCCGGGCTGAGCCCGGAGGCAAACACGTTTCTGCGACGCCAAAAAGGCCGGACAGAGTTTTGCCCGGCAGTAAGACCGGCGAACCCCCACCCCAAAAATCAAATTTGACCCTCTGAGAAAGGTTTATCCTTTCCCGGAGGGCCTTTTTTTGTTTTTGCTCCATCCCGGCGCAGAAACTGCCGCACCACTACCACCTACGGCCGCCCGGCCCCGGTTCGGAGGGCCAACGGCCCGACTTAAGGGGCCACGGGGCGGCCACAGCTTTTGGATTGCAACATCTCAGCGCACTGAAACGGGCCAAAGTAGACCGGCCCGAGCCAAGCCGGGCGGAGCCCGGCATCGAGGGCCGGGATACGCGAGGTATAGAAGTGAAAAACTCTATCCGCAAAATCCGCCTCATACGGCCCAGCCCCGAATCAGTCGGCCCCTCTACTGCAAGCGCACTTCTCAACCTTTGCCCGGGCCGACATATGGAGGGGCAGGCCAACACCATGTGACGGATTCAAGCCGCGTGGGGCGCAGTGGGGTGGTTCCGGCGGGGAGGACGGGGGAAACCTTCCCTGTCCTTCCCGACCGGACGAATTTCTTTCAGCATTTCTTTTTTCGTCAAAAGAAATGCGAAAAAAAATCGATTTTGAATAGAAACCGGTCGGGGCAGTGGCCACGAAAACCATTTTTCAAAGCAAAACTAATTTTTGTACAGACAAAAGGGCCGGAAACAGTGACAGTCCGGGGTAGTGGCCACGAAAGCAATTTTCCCAGAGCAAAACTATTTTTCGTACAAACAAAAGCGCTACACGCGGTGCCGGGCCGGGGCAGTGGCCACGAAAGCCATTTTCCGGAGAAAAACTATTTTTATCACACTCGTCCTATCACACTCGTCATAAATCCCCCGCTTTCCATCACCCCCACCATAAAACCCCGCCGCCATCCCCTGCTTTTCCTTCGTCATTCCCCCAAAAAACTTTAATTTTCTGTGAAATTTCCGAAAAAATCCTTGCAATAGCCCCCGACACGTGCTATAATAACTTCTGATTTCATAAGTTTCAAGAAAATATCACGAACGTTATAAAAAGAAAGAAAAATTCCGAAAATATCACGAACGTCATAAAGGCAAAAACGACCCCGGCACGCCCGGCGCACGGCCTGTCCGCGCCTTTTCACCCCGCACAACCGCGTTTCGCACCGGGCCACGCCCTTTTACATCGTACAACCACGTTTCGTACCGGGCCGCGCCCTTTTAACCGCACAACCGCGTTTCGCACCGGGCTACGCCCTTTTACATCGCACAACCGCATTTCGCACCGGGCCACGCCCGGTCGCACCGTTCAAAAAATCGTCCGCTTTCATAAGCACCGCACAACCGTGTTTGGCCCCGGGCACTGCCCGGTCGACTGAGGAGGCATCCTGCATCATGAATCATTCCCATCCAATCCAAAGAAAGAAAAAGCCTGTTGGAAGAGCGCTCACGGCCGTTTTGCTCTGCCTGTCGCTCCTCATGCCCTTCCTGCCGGGATTTCTAGGCCTTTTGACCCTCCCCGCCCTCGCGGCGGGAGCCGGACCGACTGAAAAAATCCTCGAAAAGACAAGAGTCGCCGACCCCTCGACGATGGATAGCTACATCGATAACCTCCTCACGCTGGCGAGCGGATCCCGCTACGCCGGGCGCGTCTGGACAGACAAAAGCGTCTTCGCCTTCGACTCGGCTCTTGATCCCGACCGGAACAACATCGGACTCGATATGGCCACCGACGGATACGACGGGGAAATCGGATTCTCCGCCGACTTCGCCCACGTCTTCTCGGCGCTGGCGAGCTCACAGGTCGTCAACGAATACCCCCCGTCCCCGGTTGACCTCGTCATCGTCTTCGATATGTCGGCCTCGATGGGACAGGATATCCGCTACGGACTCGACGAGGGCTTCAACATCTACACATCGCACAACACGAGCATAGACGGAACGGTCGCCTGGCCGGAGGACGGCGTGCCGATGGCCGAACGGATCGAAAATTCCCGGATACAGCAAACCCTGAACGCCATCAACGAGACGATCGATCAGCTGATGGCGCATAACCCGCAGAACCGCGTCTCCGTCCTCTGCTACGGAGCCAACGCCACCGTCATCATGCCGCTGGCACACTACCGGAAGGTCGACGCCGACCGTGACGGAACCCCCGACCCCTACCTCACGGTGGGAGGAATGGAAACCCTCTATCATCCCGGAGACCTCGTCTACCGCGGGGAAGACGCCAATACCGAGGCCGGATGGTACTGGATCAATAACCGCGACACCTGCTATACCGTCTGCGTAAACGCCGAAAAGAACGAAAAGACCGACGCCCTCACGGCGGGGCAGAGCTGGGAAAACCTGACTTGGGATCCCATCACCTTCACCGTCAGCAACAACGTGCGGAGCGAAGGCGTGAAGGCCTTCCCCGGCGTGGCCGACCCGAAAAACCCCGGAGACAACAGTGAAAACGAGGGAAAGAGCCAGGAGATCTACAACGCCAATCACAACGGAGAAGAAGGCAAGCCCGAGGAATACGCGGCGGGACAGGAGAAGCTGATCAAAGCCGTCGCCGGAACGAAAGAGCTCGACGCCGACGATTACGTCGGATACTACACCAACACGCAGGGAGGCATCTACCTCGCCTATAAACAGCTGGCCGACAGCAAAGCCACCACCTATACCGAGGCGCTCTCGAACGGGAAGCTCTCGACGGTGGCGAGAATCCCCGCCGCGATTATCATGTCGGATGGAGGCGCCAACTTCGCGTTCAACAGAATGGGCGATACCGTCGACGATTGGAACCTGCGCTTCGGCGCGCATTATCCGGACGAAAAATTTAATTCGGAGGAGATTAACAAGTGGTATTGGGAAGATAACGCGTGGGGACCGAAAGTTGACGAAAATGGCAATGTTTTAGCGGATCAACAGAGTGAAAGTGGAATTGATGTTGGCGGTCGGGAGGAAGACGTCGCGCACCGTATTAATGAAAACAGCGGCGATGAGTGGAAGAACGTCTACCTGCCGGGAAACGATACGCTGAAGCAGGGGACACCCGGAAGAACCACCGAGGACGGAACCTGGGACGGACTTCACACGCTCTATAACACGGGAGCCGATTATTACCACGACGGAACCCTCTCCTCGCCCCCGACCTGGAACAACGCGGGCGTCTTCTACAGCAACAACAACGACCCCTTCGGAACCTCGGCGGCGACGATTCAGGTGCTTTTGACGGCGGCCTATATGAACACCGTCGTGAAGAAGCACTACGAAAACGGATGGGTCAAGGACGGAGCCGCGCGGGAGAGCCGCATTCCGCTCTCGACCTATACGATGAACGTCGATTCCGACCACGTGCCGCAGTGGGGCAAAATGCGCCTTTATCCGACGCTCAACCCGAAGAAATACGCGATCCCGGCCCTCGGAAGCGAAACATGGTATACAGACGAGGCGCTCTTCGGACCGAGTAACCTTGGATACGGCGGCATGACGTTGAAAGACGTTTATTCCGGTATTTACACCACGTGGACGAATTGGCTGGCAAGCGGAACCGAAGGAGCCAACCACGGAGCCGACCAGAACAAGGTTCACTTCGACACGCTGGCCAAAATGGCCGAAAAGAACGCGGCGAATCCGGGATTTTCCACCGGATACGGAGACGTGGCGGAGGTCACCGACGAGGAACTGCTTGCCAATATCGGCTATAACGACGACTTCTACGACGTTTCCGCCGCCGACGTCGGGGAGTACTTCGACCAGATCCTGAGTCTCATTTTAGGAAACGTCTTCACGCCGGTCTCGGGGGATAACGACGCGGGCGTCGGGGACTCCGTCACCTATCAGGACCCGCTCGGGGTCTATATGGAGCCGAAAAACGGCTCGATCTTCGCCACGCCCTTCCACACGAACGAGACCCTGCCGGACGAAGAGAGAACCTTCGATATGGCCCTGCTCCTCTTCGGGGAGATGCACGGACTCGTCCGCACCGGCGTTTACGACTTCCGCTGGAACGAGGAGCATAAGGGAAACGCGAAGGACATCACCCCCGGATGGTACAAGGGGGAGAACCGCTACGAAGGGGAAGGCCTCCCCGACGGGCTGACAAGCACCGAGGACGCATGGGCGGCCGGATGGGTCTATCGCTTCGACTACGCCACCCTTTCCCTCGTCGTCCCGATCACCGCCGAGACGGAGGAGGGGGAGGTGCCGCAACAGGCGCGGAACACCGTCTATACCATCTACCGCTTCGCCTGCGACGAGAAGGATCGCAATATCCTCCGCAGAAACCCGATCTACGGAAGCGTCCCGGAGGAGCTGGAGACCGAATGGGAGGCGCTGAAGGAGAAAAACGGAAGCTACCCCGCAGGGAACGAATTCTATGCCGGAACCCCCGGCGTCTACCGCCTGTCGGATATCCGCGTCTGGATCGAGGACACCGACGATTTCGTCGATTCCGAGGGAGCCATCGCCCCCGAAAAGGGTTATGACCGCGCCCTCTACTTAAACGTTCCCGCCGCCGCCCTGCCGACGCAGCTGGCAGAAATCACACTCGGAAGGGAGGGCGTCCTCTCCTATGAGACCAACCTCGGCTCCGACCATGAGGAGCTGATGAACGGGAGCGAGGAAGAAAAGGCCGCCTATCGGAACTATTGCTATCAGTCGACCCCGCTCCGCCTCTTCTACGCCGTCGGACTGGAGGAGGATCTGATTCTCCGCGACGGGGAAGGGGAGCAGATCGGCGTCAACATCGCCGCCCTGTCGGAGGAATACGTAAGGGAGCACACCAATCCCGAGGACAACAGCATCTGGTTCTATTCCAATTATTATTCCAATACCACCTATGACGATTACGTGACCGATACCGTCACCTCCCGCACGAGAGGAGACCCGACCGTCACCTTCTCACCGTCGGGAGATAACCGCTACTACATCTTCCAGAAGGCGCTGGCCCTCTATGCCCACGCCTACCGCGCGACAGCCGAGGGGCTCAAACCCGTCGATAACGCCGAGGGCGTCGACTTCGGAACCGACGGAAGCGGAAACGGAAAGACGCGGTGGGAAACCCTCGAGGTGAACGGAGCTCCGACGCAGCAGTACGGAGGCTCCTGGGCCGGAGGACGCTTCATGGGCGTCTATGAGGGCGAGGCCGACTTTTTGGCCAAAAAGGCCGAAGGGGAGGAAAGCGGCACGCTGACCGACCGCTATGGGAATACCTACCCCTACGAAGAGGGAGGAATCGTCTTCTTTGAGAGCGATCTGCTTTCCGACGTCACCTCAGGCCCCGACGGAAACGCCGCGCCCGGCGCGCATTCCTTCTCCTCCGACGACTACTACTTCCTCCTCGTCGACGTGTTTTTGCCTCATCCCGGAGAGCTCGGAAAGAACGCCGAGGGAGAGGATCTGCCCGGAACGATGGGCGGGGAGGAGATCCAGCTCGCCGTGTCGAGAAAGGGAAGCGAGTTCGGCTCAGGCTTCCATTCGACAAACATCGGAAACGGCGATATGCTCTGCTGGTACGACACGGACGGACGGCTGAATATCGAATTTTCCTATCTCTCCCGCTCCGAAACGGAGGATAATACCAGAGGCCGCCCGACCTACGAAAAATTCACGCTGAGCGGCGAAGATCTCCGCCGCTACCTCCGCGAAGACTGCGGACTGAGCGAAAAAGTGCCGGAGGGCGGGGAAGCTTCCCCGCTGGACGAGGCCGTCGCCTATTGGGAAAAGCTGCAGGCCGAGCCCGCCGTGACCGAGGCCTTCGCAAAGGCCGACGAGGAGGTCGGGAACCGGGACGGGGAGCTGACAAAGGAGGAATTTGCAAAAGCCTTCCTCTTCGCCGTCTCCTCACGACCGGGCGGAATCCGCTCAGGCGACATGGCGAATAACCGACGCCCCAAGAGCGAAAACAAGACCGAAACCGCCGTCTCCTACTACGTGCCGACGGTGTCGGAGAATTCCGCGACCGACGAAGGCGTCATCCTCGATATCTATTTAGGAAACAACGGACGGCTCGCCGTCGCCAATTCCACCCTGCTCGTCACCAAGCTGCTCGAGGCGCCGGAAGGCTTCATCTTCACGGCGGAGCAGGAGAAGGAGCCCTTCTTCTATCAGGTCTACGCCGAGAATCTGACGGGGGTGTGGGAAGCCGCGATGGTGCATTACAATCCCTTCTCGGGGACGTGGCAGAGACAGCTGGCCTACGTAGACGTGCTGACCGACAACGGAGGTCTCCTCCTCGACAACAGCATGAACCGCGCCCTCTTCGTCTACGAGGACGGGGTCGCGAAGCAGATCGTCGAAAACGGAACCGACGAGGACGGAAACACCCGCTATTTCTACGCCGAGGAGGACGGAACGCCCGGGCAGACCGAATGCACAAACACGGAGCATTACTACCTCTACCTCCCGGCCAACGGAACGGTCGAATTCGGGGAGCATACTAGGAGACTCTGGCAGGATCCCGACTACGAGGGGGACGATAAAAACGCCTTCAACCTGAGCCAGAACCGACTCACCATCTATTACGGAGCCGGGCAGAGCCATCCCAAAGACGGAGACGGAATCGGCTACAGCGAGGCGAATGGAAGCCGACCGACCGGAACCTTCGCCTATTGGGCCGAGGACGCCGAGCTGATCCCCGTGGCGGAGGTCGCCGCCGCCGAAAATACCGACGGAATCCTGAGCGGGGAGCCGGGGGAAATCGCAACGATCGCGATGGAAAGCGCAAACGGCGGTAGCTGGAGCCACGAGGACGGACACAACGATTCTCACATCCACCTCGGCTATTATACCGTCGTCGTCAGTAGGCCGAATGGGGAAAGCAGTGAAAATACCGTCGTCTCCCCCTTCAAGACCACCACGCGCTACCTCACAAAATCCCTCAACTTCGGATTCAACGCAAACGCCGACGGGGACGGGGAACCCGGGACGCCGCTGACGGGCGGGCAGATCTACGATCCGATTCTGCCGACCGTCGATCGCCCCGACCTC
>CANQQT010000054.1 GCA_947626065.1 uncultured Clostridia bacterium
TCCGCCGGCGGCGCCTCCCTTGATTCCGAAGACCGGGCCGAGCGACGGCTCACGCAGGGCGACCACCGACTTTTTCCCGATTTTGCGGAGTCCGTCGGCAAGGCCTATCGTCGTTGTCGTCTTTCCTTCCCCCGCCGGCGTGGGGGTGATGGCGGTGACGAGAATCAGCTTCCCGTCCTTCCCTTCGCGGCCAAGCAGGGAGAGGTCGAGCTTCGCCTTATATTTTCCGTAAGGCTCCACTACCTCCTGCCCGAGGCCCAGCGTCCCGGCAATCTCACCGATCGGCTTCATTTGTACCGACTGCGCGATCTCAATATCCGAAAGATAACCCATCTCTCTTCCCGTCCTTTGTCTTTTTTTGTGTTTCCCCCACCGGGTTTTCAGTCAAAATACTTCACGGCGCCCCGGAACATTCCGAGGTCGTAATTTCCTTCCACGTTGCGGTAGAGGCCGCTTCCGATTCTCTCGGAATGGCCCATTTTTCCGAAGATTCTTCCGTCGGGGGAGGTGATTCCCTCGACCGCCTCGCAGGAGCCGTTCGGATTAAACCGGACGTCGTAGGTCGGCATTCCTTCCGCGTCTACGTACTGCGTGGCAATCTGCCCGGCCTCGGCCAGTCTTGCAAGCTCCTCCTCCGAGGCAAGGAAGCGGCCCTCGCCGTGGGAGATCGGAACGGTGACGATATCGCCAACGCGAACCTCCGACAGCCACGGGGAGAGACTAGAGGCCACGCGGGTCCGCACCAGGCGCGACTGATGCCGCCCGATGGTGTTGAAGGTCAGAGTCGGGCAGGAGGCGTCGGTATCGACGATTTTCCCGTAGGGAACCAGCCCGAGCTTGATCAGCGCCTGAAATCCGTTGCAGATTCCAGCCATAAGACCCCCTCTTCCCTCGATAAGCGCCGTCACCGCCTCGCGGATGCGGGGATTGCGGAAGAAAGCGGTGATGAACTTCCCGGAGCCGTCCGGCTCGTCCCCGCCCGAGAAGCCGCCCGGGATAAAGACGATCTGCGCCTGCCCCATCTTTTTTGCAAAGCTCTCCTCCGACGCCGCGATACCAGCCGCCGTCAGGTTATTGATAACGAAAATTTCGGGGAGCGCCCCGGCGTCGGAAAAGGCCCGGGCGGTATCGTATTCGCAGTTGGTACCCGGGAAAACCGGGATCAGCACGCGGGGCCTTGCGGCCTTGGCCGTCGGCTTCACCGAGGGGCCCGCCGTATAGGAGAAGCGGCGCGGGGGCTTTTCGGGAGTCGCCGTCCGCGTGGGGAAAACCGGCTCCAGCTTATCCTCATAGGCGGCAAGGAGCGTCTTGAGAGACACCGCCTCCCCGCGATAGCGGAGGGCGTCGCCGTCGGTAACATTTCCCAGCCGTTTTCCCGCCGAAAATCCTTCCTTCAGTTCGAGGACAAAGCTTCCGTAGGCGTAGCCGAAGAGCTCGCTCAGCGTCATCCCCTCGTCGTAGTCGAAGCCGAGCCCGTTTCCGAAGGCCATTTTCATCACGGCCTCCGCCACTCCTCCGTATCCCGGCGTATAGGCCGAGAGGACGGCCCCGGCGTCGGCGAGGCTTCTCACCTTCTCAAAGAGGGAGAGGAGCGATTCGGTTACGGGGAGGCCGTTTTGGTCGGTCTGCGGCGAAAGGAGCCAAACGGCGCTTCCGGCCTTTTTGAAGGAGCCGGTCAGAATCTGCCCTGTTTGCGCCGTCGTGACGGCGAAGGAAACCAGCGTCGGCGGGACGTTCAGATCCTCAAAGCTTCCGCTCATCGAATCCTTTCCGCCGATGGCGCCGATGCCGAGATTCATCTGCGCCCGGAAGGCGCCGAGAAGCGCCGCCAGCGGCTTGCCCCAGCGCTTGCCCTCCCGCATCGGCTTCTCGAAATACTCCTGAAACGTCAGGTAGACGTCCCGGAAGGGAGCGCCGGCGGCCACGAGCTTGGAAACCGACTCGACGACGGCAAGATAGGCCCCGTGGTAAGGGCTTTTTTCGGAAATGTAGGGATTGAAGCCGTAGGCCATCAGCGAGCAGTCGTCGGTGTGGCCCTTTTCAAGGGAGATTTTCTGCACCATGGCCTGCGCGGGCGTCAGCTGATTCTTTCCGCCGAAGGGCATGAGAACCGTCCCGGCGCCGATGGTGGAGTCAAAGCGCTCCGAAAGGCCCTGCTTGGAGCAGACGTTCAGGTCGGAGGCCAGCGAAAGGCTGTTTTCGGCAAAGCCCCCCGAAACCTCCCTTTCGTAGGGAAGCGGCGCCGCCGTTTCGATTTCAATATGCTTTTCGGCGCCGTTGGAATTTAAAAATTCCCTCGACAGATCGACGATTTTCTTTCCGTTCCACGTCATGACCAGCCGCGGCTCAGCCGTCACCGTCGCCACCCTCGTCGCCTCCAGATTTTCTTCGTCGGCAAGGGCAAGGAAGGCGTCGGCGTCGGCGGGGGAAACGACAACCGCCATGCGCTCCTGCGATTCGCTGATGGCGAGCTCGGTTCCGTCCAGTCCTTCGTACTTCTTGGGAACGGCGTTCAGATCGATGGAAAGGCCGTCGGCCAGCTCACCGATGGCCACCGATACGCCTCCGGCGCCGAAATCGTTGCAGCGCTTGATCAGCTTTGACGCCTCGGGGCGGCGGAAGAGGCGCTGGAGCTTCCGCTCCACCGGAGGATTGCCCTTCTGAACCTCCGCTCCGCAGTTTTCCAGCGATTTTAAATTGTGGGATTTTGAGGAGCCGGTTGCCCCTCCGCAACCGTCGCGGCCGGTACGGCCTCCCAGAAGGATCACGGCGTCCCCCGCGACCGGGCGCTCGCGCCGGACGTTTTCGGCGGGAGCGGCGGCGATGACGGCTCCGATTTCCATTCGTTTGGCGGCATAGCCCGCGTGATAGATTTCATCGACCTGCCCGGTGGCAAGGCCGATCTGGTTTCCGTAGGAGGAATACCCCGCCGCCGAGGCGGTGACGATTTTTCTCTGCGGAAGCTTTCCGGGAAGCGTCTTGGAAAGAGGCGTGAGCGGGTCGGCGGCTCCGGTGACGCGCATGGCCCCGTAGACGTAGGAACGGCCGGAAAGCGGGTCGCGAATGGCGCCCCCGATGCAGGTGGCGGCGCCGCCGAAGGGCTCGATTTCGGTGGGGTGATTATGGGTTTCGTTTTTGAAAAGGAGAAGCCACGGCTCCTTTTTCCCGTCGACCGTGACGTCGATTTTTACCGTGCAGGCGTTGATCTCCTCCGACTCGTCGAGCCGGTCGAGCTTTCCCTGCTTTTTCAGACAGCGCACGGCGACCGTCGCCAAATCCATCAGATTGACCGGCTTCCCTCTCCGTCCGACCGACTCCCGCGCCGCGAGGTAGTCGCGATAGGCGCTCTCAATCAGCGGATCGGCGAAGGTGACCTTGTCCACCGTCGTAAGGAAGGTGGTGTGGCGGCAGTGATCCGACCAATAGGTGTCGATCATCTTGATTTCGGTGACGGTGGGATCCCGCTTCTCCGACGCAAAATAGTCGCGGCAGAACCGGATATCGTCAAGATCCATCGCCAGTCCCTTTTCGGTAAGAAAGCGCGAAAGGGCCTCCTCGTCCATTTGGGTGAAGCCGACAAGCGTTTCAACCTCGGTGGGAATCTTATAGTCGGCCCTCAGCGTTTCGGGGAGGGCAAGGGAGGCCTCCCGGCTTTCCACCGGGTTGATCACGTATTTCTTGATCGCCGCAAGCTCCTCCTCCGTCAGATCCCCGTAGAGGCGATAGACCTTCGCGGTTCTCACCTCCGGCCTTTCCCCCTGCGAAAGAATCTGCACGCACTGCGCGGCGGAATCGGCGCGGGCGTCAAACTGGCCGGGGAGATATTCCACGGCGAAGACCTTCGCCCCGTCCACCTCCATGCTCTCCCGGACGGTATCCAGCTGAGGCTCCGAAAAAACCGTCCCCACACAGCGCGAAAGAAGGTCGCGGTCGATGTTTTCGATGTCGTAACGGTTCAGGAGACGAAGCTCCTCAAGCGCCGTGATTCCGAGGAAGGAGCGAATTTCGTTCGCCAGCGCCGCGGCCTCCTGCGCGAGGCCCTTCTTTTTTTCAACGTATAATCTGTATACCATTTTCCCGTCCCTTTTCCTGTTGTTTTCGGTGTTTTCTGAAAACCGGCGCTCAGCCCTTGTTTTTCCCGACCTCAAGCGCCCTTTTGCCGACGTCCTTCCTATAATATCCGTTTTCAAGGCCGACCTTCTTCACCCGCTCATAGGCGGCGCTGACCGCCTCGGCAAGCGTTTGCCTCACCGAGGTCACGCCGACCACGCGGCCTCCGGCGCTGACCGTCCGGCCCTCGCCGTCGGTCTTCGCGCCCGCCACAAAGGTAAAGTCGCGTGTAGTATCCTTCGGAACGGTCAGGGGATAGCCCGTTTGATAGGAGGTCGGGTAGCCGGAGGAGGCGACCACGACGCAGCAGGCGGAATCGGAAGAAAATTCCACGTCGGTTTCGGCCAGCCTCCCTTCCGTCACGGCCTTCATCACCGTGAAGAGATCGCTCTTGAGGAGCGGCAGAACCACCTGCGTCTCGGGATCGCCGAAGCGACAGTTATACTCAATCACCTTCGGCCCGTCCGGCGTGAGCATCAGGCCGAAATAGAGGCACCCGCGGAAAGGTCTGCCCTCCCGCTTCATGGCCCGCACCGTCGGGAGGAAGATTTTTTCCATACATTCCTTCGCCGTCTCCTCGGTATAGAAGGGATTCGGCGCCACCGTTCCCATGCCGCCGGTATTCGGGCCCTCGTCGCCGTCTCTTGCCCGCTTGTGATCCATCGACGACACCATCGGCTTTACCGTTTCGCCGTCGGTAAAGGCAAGAACCGAAACCTCCGGCCCCGTCAGAAATTCCTCAATGACCACCTTGGCGCCGCTCTCTCCGAAGACACGGTCGCACATCATGGCGTTGACGGCCTCGACGGCCTCTTCAAGGCTTCCGGCAATCGTGACGCCCTTCCCGAGCGCCAGCCCGTCGGCCTTGATGACCGCCGGGAAGGTGTTTTTCTCCTTTAAATAGGCAATCGCCGCCCCGGCGCTTTCAAAGGTTTCGTAGGAGGCCGTCGGAATGCCGTATTTTTTCATCAGATTCTTTGAGAAGATCTTGCTTCCCTCGATGACGGCTGCCGCGGCGTTCGGGCCGAAGCAGGGGACGCCGACCTCATTCAGGCGATCGACCGCGCCGAGAACCAGCGGATCGTCGGGGGCCACCACCGCATAGTCAATGCCTTCCTTTTGGGCGAAGGCAACGATCCCGTCGATATCCTTGGCCCCGATCGGTACGCAGACGGCGTCACCCGCCATTCCCGCGTTACCCGGCAGGGCGTAAAGGACGGAAATTTCCCTGCTTTCTTTCAGCTTTTTGATGATTGCGTGCTCGCGGCCTCCGCCGCCGACTACCATAACTTTCATTGCCCTTCCGAAGAGGTTTTCCCCCTCGGCCTCCTTTTCCAAATCAATGATGGAACAGACGCATTCCCGTAAAGGCCATCACCATACCGTACTTGTCGCAGCATTCGATCACCGCGTCGTCGCGGATCGAGCCGCCCGGCTCGGCGATGTAGGAAACGCCGCTCTTCTTCGCACGCTCGATGTTGTCACTAAAGGGGAAGAAGGCGTCGGAGCCGAGGGAAACGCCGGTGATGCCTTTCAGATAGGCCTCCGCCTCCTCCGCCGTGAGGGGCTCGGGACGGCGGTCAAAATACTTCTGCCATACGCCGTCGGCGCAGACGTCCTCCTCGTTTTTGTTGATATAACCGTCGATGACGTTGTCGCGATCCGCCCGTCCGAGGTCGGCGCGGAAGGGGAGAGAAAGCACCTTTTCGTGCTGACGGAGGTGCCATGTGTCGGCCTTTCCTCCGGCAAGACGTGTGCAGTGAATCCGCGACTGCTGACCGGCGCCGACGCCGATGGCCTGTCCGTCCACCGCGTAGCAGACGGAATTGGACTGCGTGTATTTCAGAGTGATAAGCGAAACAATCAGGTCGCGGAGAGCGCTTTCGGGGAAGGCTTTGTTCGCCGTCACAATATGGGACAGAAGCGCGCGGTCGATGACAAATTCGTTCCGGCCCTGCTCAAAGGTGATGCCGAAAACCTGCTTGCGCTCGATCGGGTCGGGACGGTAGGAGGGATCGATTTTCACGATGTTATAGTTTCCCTTGCGCTTGGTTTTCAGAATTTCAAGGGCCTCCTTCGTATAGCCGGGGGCGATGACGCCGTCGGAGACCTCCCGCTTGATGATGCTCGCCGTCACGGCGTCGCAGACGTCGCTCAGCGCGATCCAGTCCCCGAAGGAGGACATCCGGTCGGTGCCGCGGGCCCTTGCATAGGCGCAGGCGAGAGGGGAGGAATCGAGGCCGTCGATATCGTCGACGAAGCAGGCCTTTTTCAGGCTCTCGGAAAGCGGAATGCCCACCGCTCCCGAGGTCGGGGAAACGTGCTTGAAGGACGCGGCCGCCGGGAGGTTCAGCGCCTCCTTCAGCTCCTTGACGAGCTGCCACGAGTTGAAGGCGTCAAGAAAGTTGATGTAGCCGGGCCGACCGGAAAGAACCTCGACGGGGAGGTCGGTTCCGTCCGCCATATAGAGGCGGGAGGGCTTTTGGTTGGGGTTGCATCCGTATTTCAGTTCCAGTTCTTTCATCATCGGTTCTCCTTATCGGGTTTTCTCAGACGGCGTCAGCCGTGTTTTTGTTGATGACGGTTTCAAGGGGTTGCCCTCCGTCAAGAGGGATCTCCCGCACGTAAAGGGACACCTTGTTGTCGGGGTTGAGGCTTCCCCAGACCATCTCGGCAAGCGCGGCCCCGGTGTCGGGCAGGGCCACCTCCTCCGGCTCCCCGGAGAAGGAGGGAATCGGATTCCCGTCACAGCGGTAGGTGTGGATGAAATGCCCCACTCCCGCGCGGGGTTGATAGCGGAAAAACTGCCGCAGGCAGACCGACGGGTCGCCGTTTCCGCTCTTTAAAATCGATTCCGTGTAGCTGAAGGTCTTCTTCTTAAAGGAGTAATAGAGAATGCCGGAAATGCGGGGGGTGTAGTTGGGAGCGTCGGGCTCAAATTCCCTCGTCATCAGCGCATCCTCAAAGCTCAGCCCTTCCCTCAGCCCGTTGTACACCGTGTCGGTCTGGTCGCCGTTTGTGATGATATCGGTGTCGGCCATGTGGCGGAAGGGATTGTAGATGATCAGGCTCGGATCGGAGAGCTTCGATTCGTCGAAGGCCTTCGTCCTCATGCCGTCGGGGAAGAGCTCGAAAATCCGGTTGCGGCTGTTTTCGCTTCTGCCCATGATGAAATAGGCGATGAGGGCCTTTTTTCCGTCCCCCGACTGGCCGATGACAATGCCCCGGCCGGGATAGCTGTTTGTCGAAAGCAGCGTTTCAAGAGGATACTGTGCCATGAATTTCACCTCAGCCCCCGCCCTGCGGGAGCGCCTTTCTGTCGGTTAAGAGTTTTCCTCCCCGCGCGGCGGGGAAAACGCGAATTTTTTGCGCCAAAAGCGCTTTCGTAGGTGCTTCCGAAGGGGCCCGAAGGCGCTCCAAAGGCTTGCGAAGCTTCCACAGGCCTCCGAAGATTTCCAAAACGCCACGGGCCTCCGTAGGCTTCCGGGGAGCCACCGGCTTCCGGGGAACCTACAGCGCCCCTACTCAGGCCGGGGCGCCTTCCTTCTTTTCCTTCAAAAGCCTTACGCAGACGTCCTCGGCGGCCTTCGGGAGAAGAATCCACTCGGCCTCTCTCATGACGCGCTGTTGAAGAATTTCAGGGGTATCCCCTTCCATGACCGGCACGGCCTTCTGATAAAGAATCGTGCCGCCGTCGGGGATTTCGTTCACATAATGCACCGTCGCGCCGGTGACCTTGACGCCGTAGGCAAGGGCGGCCTCATGCACCTTCAGGCCGTAAAAGCCCTTCCCGCAGAAGGCGGGAATCAGCGACGGATGGACGTTCAGAATGCGATTCGGATACCGGGAGGTAAAGGAGGCGCTCAGAATGCAGAGGAAGCCCGCCAGAATGACCAGCTCCGCCCCGTACCCGGTAAGATGGGCAAGGAGCTGTTTCTCAAACTCCTCCTGCGTGGCGCATTTTTTCCTGTCGACGACTGCGGAGGGAACCGACGCGGCCTCGGCCCTCGTCAGTCCGTAGGCCGTCGGGCTTGAGGAAACGACGCCGACGATCTCCCCGGAAAAGAGTGCCCCGCTCTTTTGAGCGTCAAGAAGCGCTTGAAGATTGGTGCCGCCTCCCGAAATCAGGACGGCAATTTTGATTTTATCCATGAAAACATCCTTTCCGGCGGCCTCCCGCACAGGGTGGGAGACGTCGCCTGTCTTCCGAAAAACGCTTTTTCAGCAGATAACGACCTTGTCCTCCGATTTCACGACGCTTCCGATGACGTAGGCGTCGGCGCCGTTTGCCCGGAGAATCTCAAGCGCCGTATCGGTCTGCTCCTTCGGCAGAATCACGCTCATGCCGACGCCCATGTTGAAGGTATTGAACATATCCCGCTCCGGGATTTTTCCTACTGAGGAAATCAGTCCGAAAATCGGCAGGACTCTGACCGCCGCCTTTTCAATCCTCGCGCCCAGTCCGTCGGGGATGCTCCGCGGAATGTTCTCGTAAAAGCCGCCGCCGGTGATATGGGAAATGCCGTGAACCTCCACCTTATCGAGGAGGGCGAGAATCGGCTTCACATAGATTTCGGTGGGGGTAAGAAGCGCCTCGCCGAGCGATTTTCCGCCAAGCTCCGCCACCGGGGCGGTGAGGTCTCCCTTTTCCACGTCGAAGACGCGGCGGACAAGGGAGAAGCCGTTGGAATGCACGCCGCTTGACGGCAGGGCGATGACGGCATCCCCTTCCTTCATCTTTCCGTGGTCAATCATCTTCTCCCGGTCGACAATACCGACCGAGAAGCCGGCAAGGTCATACTCCTCCTCGGGATAAAAGCCCGGCATTTCCGCCGTCTCCCCGCCAATCAGCGCGGAGCCCGACCTGACGCAGCCCTCGGCGACTCCTGAGACAATCTGCGCGATCTTTTCGGGGACGTTCTTCCCACAGGCGATATAGTCGAGGAAGAAGAGGGGCTTTGCCCCGCAGCAAATGACGTCGTTTACGCACATGGCCACGCAGTCGATGCCGACGGTGTCGTGCTTATCGAGAAGGAAGGCCAGCTTGAGCTTGGTGCCGACGCCGTCGGTGCCGCTGACGAGAACCGGATCCTTCATTCCGGCGATATCGGGGCGGAAAAGTCCGCCGAAGCCTCCGATTCCCGAGACGACGCCCGGCGTTTCAGTTCTTGCAATATGGGATTTCATCAGCTCGACCGCACGGTATCCCGCCGTGATGTCGACTCCCGCCTTCTTGTAGCTTTCGCTGTAGCTTTTCATGGTTTGTCCCGCCCTGAAAAGGGCGTCCTTTCGTCGGTTCTTTTCTCGGGAGGCTCGGGGGAGCCTCCGTCAGGAATTTTCGGAAATCTTTCCCTCAAATCGGTTTTTGCCTGTCTGCTTTGGAATTTCCGTCGGGTAAATGCCGTCGAAGCAGGCGGTACAGTACCCTTCCCCGTGGTCTCCCCGCGCCAGCTTTTTCACGCTTTCGACGCTGAGATAACCGAGGCTGTCGACGCCGATAATCTTCGCGATTTCCTCCACCGTGTGCCGACAGGCGATCAGGTTGTCGCGGGAATCGATATCGGTGCCGTAATAGCAGGGATTGAGGAAGGGCGGTGCTGCGATTCGCATATGAACCTCCTTGGCTCCCGCCTCGCGGATCAGCTTGACGCTCCGGGCGCTTGTCGTGCCGCGGACGATCGAATCTTCGATAAGAACGATGCGCTTTCCCCGCACGGCGTCGGAAATCGGGTTCAGCTTCAGCTTGACCTTATCCTCCCGCGCCTTCTGCCCCGGGGCGATGAAGGTGCGCGCGATGTAGCGGCTCTTGACGAAGCCGGTGCCGTAGGGGATCCCCGACTGCTTGGAATAGCCGATGGCGGCGTCGATACCGGAATCGGGGACGCCGATGACAAGGTCGGCCTGCACCGGATGCTCCAGCGCAAGGAAGGCTCCCGCCCGCGACCGCGCGGTGTGGACACAGCATCCGTCAATCACCGAATCGGGACGGGCAAAATAGATGTACTCAAAGACGCAGAGGGAGGGAGGCCGTTTCCCGCAGTGGTCGCGGATACTCCGCACGCCGTCCCGGTCAAAGACGACGATTTCACCCGGGTCAAGGTCGCGAATCATTGTCGCTCCCACCGCGTCGAGGGCACAGCTTTCGGAGGCGACGACGTATTTTCCGTCCTCCGTCTTGCCGTAGCAGAGAGGCCGGAAGCCATTCTCGTCCCGCACGGCAATCATCTTGCGGGGGGACATGATGACAAGGGAATAGGCGCCGTGAAGACGGGTCATCGCACGGTTGACCGCCTCCTCGATGGTGGGCGCCGTCAGGCGCTCCTTGGTGATGATGTAGGAAATCACCTCGGTGTCGCTTGTCGTATGGAAAATCGAGCCCTCCATCTCAAGCGCCGAGCGGAGCTCGTAGGAGTTGACTAAATTCCCGTTGTGCGCAAGCGCCATCCGGCCCTTGATGTGATTGACGACAATCGGCTGAGCGTTTGAGCGGGCGTTTCCTCCCGTCGTTCCGTACCGGACGTGGCCGACGGCGATGTTTCCCTCTCCGAGGGAGGAGAGGCGCTCGGGGGTGAAGACCTCGTTCACCAGCCCGACGTCCTTATAGGAGGTGAAGAGGCCGTCGTCGTTGACGACGATTCCGCAGCTCTCCTGCCCCCGGTGCTGGAGAGCGAAAAGCCCGCAGAAAACGTCGGAGGCAAGGTCGCAGTTCTTCTCGGAAAAGATACCGAAAACACCGCATTCTTCTTTGATATGACTCATGGCAAAACTCCTTGGGGTCGCGCCCCAAACAATGCCGGAGGCTCACGCCGCCCGGACGCTTTGGATATTGGAATGTAAAAACCGGTGGCTTTCCGGCGCAGGCGATCCCGCCCTCCCGGAAAATCCCGAAGGTTACTCAATCAACCGCCCAGAACCCGCCGTTTCATCTCTTCGTAGGCGTCCTCGACGCCTCCCATATCGCGGCGGAAACGGTCTTTGTCGAGCTTTTCTCCGGTTTTGCTGTCCCAGAAGCGGCAGGTATCGGGGGAAATCTCGTCGGCGAGAACCACCGTGCCGTCGGGCAGACGGCCAAACTCCAGCTTAAAGTCGACGAGCGTAACGCCGAGACCTGCGAAATACGCCTTAAGCACCTTGTTGACCTGAAAGGCCATTTCCTTGATCCGGGCAATCTCCTCCTCCGTCGCCAGCTTTAAAGCAACGGCATGGTAGGAATTGATGAGCGGGTCGTGCAGGTCGTCGTTCTTGTAGGAAAATTCAATCGTCGGCGAATCGAAAACGATTCCCTCCTCCACGCCGTAGCGCTTGGCAAAGGAGCCCGCCGAAATGTTCCGGATGATGACCTCGAGCGGAACGATGGAAACCCTTTTCACCACCGTTTCCCGGTCGGAAAGCTCCTTGACGAAATGGGTCGGAACCCCTTCCTTTTCCAAAAGTCCCATGAGGAAATTGGACATCCGGTTGTTGATGGCGCCCTTTCCGGAAATCGTTCCCTTTTTCAGGCCGTCAAGCGCGGTGGCGTCGTCCTTATAGGAGACGATCACCAGCGCCGGATCCTCGGTGGCATAAACTTTTTTGGCCTTTTCCTCGTAAATCTGTTCTCTCTTTTCCATCGTGTTTTCCTTTCTTTTTCAAAAGCCGCTCCGCAAAGGAGCCGCGTTTTCCTTCGTTTTTCTGCCGTCCGCCGCTTTTTGGGGGACGACAAGGCGGAATGATCTTGCAGGGGCAAAGAATCCTGCCTACAGGCTTTTATACGCGGCCATGCATACCTGCTCTTGTGTCCTTGACTCTATACATCCGCGTCTGATTAAAGGCTCTTGCATACCCAATTCCGCATCTGAATTCTGCGCACCTGCGCAAGCGTGTGAACACGCGTCTCAGCGCCTACCGCCCACAGGCCCGGCAGTCGCTTGCCAACACAGGGCAAAGCCGCGCCGCGGGAATCAGCGGTTGTAGGTCTCCTCCACCGCGCGGTTCTTTTCAAGAACCTTCTCGGCTCCCGCCTCCCGCTGAGCCTGAAGCTTGTCGGCAAGATCGCCGTCGCTGAGGGAGAGAATCTGCACCGCCAGCAGAGCGGCGTTGGCGGCGCCGTCAATCGCCACGGTGGCAACCGGAATCCCGGTCGGCATCTGCACGGTCGAAAGAAGGGCGTCGATGCCATCGAGGGCCTTCCCACGCACGGGAATCCCGATCACCGGCAGGGTGGTGTTGGCCGCGAGCGCCCCGGCAAGATGGGCCGCCATTCCGGCCGCCGCAAGAAGAACGCCGAAGCCGTTTTCCCTCGCACCCGAGGCGAAGGCCGCCGCCTGTTGAGGCGTGCGATGAGCGGAATAGATATGCACCTCATAGGGCACGCCGTATTCCTTGAGAACCGCGATCGCCTTTTCGACGACCGGCAGGTCGCTGTCGCTTCCCATAACAATTCCGATTTTTTTTCTCATGATTTCCCTTTCCGGCCCGTCGGCGGGCCAACCGTTTCTAAAATGCAAAGTCGAAATCTACGCCCGCCGCCGACTCCTGAAAAGCAAAAAAGGGCAGTCTTTGCTTGCGGGTGCAAAACTGCCCAGACGGTCGGCGATATTATTTCCCGTTCCCCGGTGGTTGCTCCACCCTTCCGTCAGTTGCGGAAAATCTCTGCTTCTATTATATCATATTTCCCGCTGAAAAGTCAATCGGAAAATCAAAATTTATCGACGAATAATCGCCCGATTCCCCGGCGGGATTCCGTGGAAAACAACAACTTTTTCAACCTTGGAAAAAGAGGGCGCCGAAAGGAAACTCTCCCGCCCGTTTTGAAGGGCGAAAAGCGAGACGCAAACGGCGGAAAAGAGAGAAAACGCCTCCGAAACGGCGGGGCAAAGGTAGGCCCTACAAGCGACCGGCTTCTCTGTTTTGACGGGGAGAACGCGGCGAAAGCGAATGGCCCCTAAACTCCTGCCTCTGCCGCGAAAGCGCGAAACAGGCAACCCGGAGGGGCTGCCTGTTTCCTTATCGCACATCCCCCCGCAACGGGGAAATGAGGCGACGTGTATTCTTCCGCTGTATTTTCCGATTCGCTTTTTTACCTGTTATTCATAGGGAGAGAACGCCGCAAACCGATTTTCGGTTTTTACGTGACGGGGAATTTTCCCCGCTCCTTGAAGAGCTTACTTCTTCATCTCGACCGTGCAGTCGATAAAGAGATCGCTCTTTCCGTCCATTCCCTGGAAGTTGTCGGGCTGCGTATGAATGTTGCCGTCGGTGTGCTCGTCGATAAACTCGTAACCGGTCACGTGAATATTGGTCTGCTCCGCCCCACAGTTGTGCTGACCGACAATCGCGCCGACGTAGACGTTTGCGGCGTTGACCTTGCCGCTCAGCTTAATGGTCAAACCGTTGACTGTCACGTTGGAAATCATCGGGGAACCGACGTTGTGCAGGCGTCCGGTCACACCGCCGACGAGGACGTTGACGGCATTATCCTCTATTTCAACCTCAACGGTTTCGTTCTCTATCTTAAGATCCTTTATCTCCGACGAACCGCAGATATTGCCGAAGAGTCCGTAGAGATACGTGCCGCCCTTGAGGCCGTGACGGCGGTTATATTCGGAGGTGATCACGCGGAAATTCTTCACCGTGTGATCCTGACCGTTGACAATGCCTTCAAAGGAGGTGCTACAGCCGATCGTCGTCCAATCCTTATTGTTCAGGTCAATGTCGTTCGTAAAAAGGATCTCGGTTCCTCTGAAAAGATCCCCCGCGACAACCCGTGTTTCGTCATAGCCGGCCTCATCGGAAACCTCACCGTCGCCGTCGGTATCGAAAATCACCATGTAGTTGGGATCGTAGTAAAGGTAATCGCCCAAACCCTGCGAGTTGACGACAAGCGAGAAGCCGTACAAGTCGTAGGCGTCTGCAATCTCGCAGGAGGAACCGTCTTTCTCGACGTACCACTCAATACAGGCATTGACACCGTCCCACGGCTGGGACTTGTCAAAATCGACTGGCGCCGGGGCGGCGCCGATCTGCTGAGCAGAAAGCATACATACGGTAAGAGCGGAAAGAAGAAATGCAAGTAACTTTTTCATAACAGTAGATTCCTTTCCAATAATTCAAAAATGATGGGAAAAATGCAGAAAAATGTTTTTCGATAGTGCGTCCTTTTCCTTCAAAGATACAGTTTGTTCCGTCAGAAAAGCGCCTCGGCAGATCCCAAAGAGCGGCTTCCAAAAGCGGTCGCCACCGGAGGATCCCCTTCCACGGCTTTCAAGACGTCACGTCGGTCACGGCATGAAAGCAAAGATGTTTTCACGGTTCTTTTTTCCTATTCCCCCTCTTCAAGAGAGTTAAGCGTACCAAGAAATTGCGCCATTGCGCGCTCCCAAGCCCGCTTTTTGGCATTGACGGCGGAGACCCAGCCGACGTCGTTGTTCAGGATGTGGTTATAAATCCAAAGAGGCTCAACCCCCATCGATTGAAGTGCGAACAGCGTAAAATACCCCTTGTCCGCCACGGCGCTCTGACGGATGATGTCAAAAATCGCCTTGCTTTCCGGCGTGGCGTCGGAATACTTAATCTTCAGGGCCTCCTCAAAGTACGCAGGCGTGAGGGTGGTGGAGCCGACGCTGGCCATGCATTCCATCACAGCGCTGGCAAGGTCGGTATCGGTGCAGCTTCTCATAATGGAGTAGGTGGCGTGAAGCATACGGGAGAAGGTGGAGTAATCGTCATCCTCCGACCACTTGGGAAGAGGAAGCGGAATAAGGTCTC
>CANQQT010000055.1 GCA_947626065.1 uncultured Clostridia bacterium
GAAAAGCTGGCAGCCTGAAAGGCGCCGCCGCATTTGGCAGGCATTTTCGCCTCTGCCCTACGGGCTTCGTCTCAAATACCTGCCAAATGCGATACCATACAAAGGATTTCTTTTTTTGAAGGAAAATGGGTCATATCAATTGACATTGTAGAATTTCCAAATAAGTTTTTTTCGTTTTTCTTGACAAGGCGGGGCGAATATGGTATAATAAGAGAGTCGGCGGCGTCTTCCGCCCCGAACCCCGAAAGGAGTTTTTCTTTCATGATAAAAATCACCGAACCGGTCGGCTCATCTTTCTCCCGGCCTTGGGAAAAGAAAATCCGCGCCCTTCTTCTTTTCGCCCTCTCCTTTCTCCTCCCCGCGCTTGCCATGCTTGCCGTTTACGCCGGGGAGGGCTTTTATCCCTTCGGCGAAAAGTCGCTTCTCACCGCCGATATGTACGGGCAATACACCTGTTTTCTCTCCTATCTGAAGGACATGGCGGCAAACGGCAACGACTTTTTCTACACCTTCAGCAAGAGCCTCGGCGGGGATATGTTCGGCTTTTCCGCCTACTACCTTTTCAGTCCCTTCAATCTTGTGGTCTTCTTCTTCCCGACGCGGGCCCTTCCTCAGGCCATTATGCTGATCACCCTTCTCAAGGTCGGCACCGCCGGGCTTACCTTCTTTCTTTTCCTTCGCGGGGAATCAGCTCTTCGGCGCGGCGGGCTTCTCTTCTCGACCGGCTATGCCCTGATGGCCTACTCCTTCGTCTATCAGCAGAACATCATCTGGCTCGACGCCGTCTGCTTCCTCCCGCTCGTTCTTCTCGGCATTCACCGGCTTATCACCTTAAAAAAGCCCCTTCTTTACATTTTTTCCCTCGCTCTTTCCCTCGCCGTCAACTATTACACCGGCTATTTTCTCTGCCTCTTCTCCCTTCTCTTTTTCGCCGCGAAGGCGCTTATTTTCCATCCCCTCCGGACGCGGGAGGGCCGCCGCTCCCTTCTTTTCTCCTCCCTCCGCTTCGCCCTCTCCTCCCTCGCGGCGGGTGGGCTTTCCGCCCTCGTTCTTCTTCCGACTGCCCTTTCCCTGAGCGGCGGGAGCAAGAGCGCCCCGGCGCTTTCCTCTCTGAATTTCACCGTCCGGCACACCCTCCCGGCGCTTCTCTCCAAGCTCTACACCGGCTCCTTTGAGAATGCCGACCTCTGGAGCAGTAACATCCCCTCGGTTTTCTGCGGCATTCTGCCGCTTTGCCTCGCACTTCTCTTCTTTTTGAACAAGAAGATTTCCCGCAAGGAAAAGCTTGCGGGAGGGGCTCTTCTTTTTGCGATGGCCGTGAGCGATATGTTTCAGATTTTCTATCTTCTCTGGCACGGCTTCAACTTCCCGGTCGGCTTCCCCTGCCGTCAGGCTTTCCTTTTCAGCTTCGTTCTTCTCTGGCTCGCTTCCCGCTGTTATGCGCGGAAGGAGGGGCTTACCCTTCCTCATTTTCTCATCTCCCTTGCCTCCTTCGGGGTGCTTACTCTTCTTGTTCTGAGGAGAAAAACCTCCTATCTGACAGGAAAATCGCTCCTTTCCGACCTTCTCCTTTTCCTTCTCTTCTCGGTTCTTCTCTTTCTTCTTTTCCGCTTTCCGCAGAAGAAGAAGCTCGGCGCTCTTCTCTTCACCCTTCTCCTTCTTTTTGAGACCGGGAATCTGATGCAGAACGGTGCTTCGACGCTTGAGGGCATTCCCTACTATTCTCAGCAGGATTTCACCGCCGCCGTCGACCCGGTTTCTCCCCTGATCGACTGGGTAAAGGCACAGGATTCCGACTTCTACCGGCTTGAAAAGAATTTTCAGCGCGACCACAACGACCCGATGCTCTACTCCTACCGCGGGCTTTCGCATTTCAGCTCGACGGAAAAGACGGCGACCAAGTCCTTCCTCGGCGCTTTGGGCTTCCGGAACAACGGGACTTGGGCCTACTATCACAACGGCTCGACGATCGCGGTCGACAGCCTCCTCGGAGTGAAATATCTCCTTTCCCGTGGGCTTCCCAACCGCTACTACCTTCCCCTTGAAACGCAGAACGGCATTACCGTTTACGAAAATCCCTACGCGCTTCCCCTCGCTTTTTCGGCCTCCTCTCAGATTCTTTCGGGGCCTCTTGCCGGGGATAATCCCTTCCTTTTCCAAAACGGGATTTTCTCCTCGGCTTTGGGGGAGGAGGTTTCCCTCTTCCTTCCGGTCGGGGAGGTGACGCGTGAGCTCAACGGTCTGACGGAGGTTTCCCCCGGGCATTTTCAGCGGGATGGCACCGGCGTTGTGACCTTCCGTTTCACCTGCGAGCGCTCCGACCCTCTCTATCTCTACCTTCCGACGACCCGTCTCCGCCGCGCCAATCTGAAAATCAACGGTCGGAATCTCGGCACCTATTTCGACATCCGCCGCTACGACGCGGTTTGTCTCGGGGAATTTCCGGTCGGCAAGGAGCTGACGCTCACCGTGACGGCGCTTGAGAGCGAGCTTTATTTCTCCGACGTCTATCTTTACTATCAGGACATGGCTCTGACGGAATCTGTCACCTCCCGTTTGAAGGAGAGTCCCTACAGCATCGATTCCTTTACCTCCTCCCGTCTGGTCGGCCGCGTGACGGCGACGGAAGAGCTTCCCTATCTTCTGACGACGATTCCCGCCGACGATGGCTGGGAGGTGACGGTGGACGGGGTCAAGACCTCCCCCGTCAAGGTATTCGGGACGCTTCTTGCGGTTCCTCTGACTCCCGGGGAGCACACGGTGACACTCCGCTATCTTCCCCGCGGCTTTCTCCCCGGTTTAGCGGTCTCCTCCCTCACGCTCCTCGGCATTCTTCTCTACATAATTTTGTGGCAACGTCGGCGGCGCCGAGGCCGGCGCGGGGCGCCGAAGCCGGCGCGGGCGAACAAATAGATAGCGAAAAAGGGAGAGCCTTTCAACAGGCCCAAAAATGCCGCGCCAAACAAACGGACAAAAAGGCGCAACGGGCCAAAATGCCATGCCCAACACACGGGCAATAAAAAGAGCGCGGTTTGACAGGTGCTAACAGGAGCCGGAAGAAAACCGGAGCGGGGCGGCGCCGAGGCCGGCGCGGCAGACAATTAGATAGCAAAAGTGGGGGCGCAGTCTGACAGGCCGCTGACAAGAGTTCGGCGGTGCTCTTCCCTTCACAAAAGAATCCCGGAGAAACCGAACGGTTGACAGCCGAACGGTTTCCCCGGGAATTTTTATTTGACTTTTCAGCGCCGTGTGGACTTCTGATTTACGATTTCAACTCCGTCACGGCAAGACAGTGGTGTGGCACCATTGCGGGCGCAGCCCTCTTGGCGGTAGCTCCTGACGGGTTCCACTTGGACACAGTTCCACTTGGGTGCGGCTCCGCTTGGACACAGTTCCACATGGGCGTGGTTCCTCTTCGGACGCGGCTCCGCTTATTCCTCCTGCTGTCCGGCCTCCGCGATGATCTTGGCGGCAATGTTTCCGGGCACTTCCTCGTACCTTTCGTACCGGTAGGTGAAGGTTCCCTTTCCCTGCGACATGGCGCGGATGGCGATGGGATAATCGGTCATTTCGGCCTGCGGCACCTCGGCTTCGATGAGCTGATAGCCCTTCTTTCCGGCGATATGATCCATTCCGAGCACGCGTCCTCTGCGCTTATTGAGGTCTCCGATGACGTCTCCGACGATCGCCTCCGGCACCGTCACCTTCAGGGATCCGACCGGCTCCAGCAGGACGGGGGAGGCCTTCGTCAGCTCTTTATAGGCCAGATTCGCGGCGAGCTTAAAGGCCATTTCGGAGGAGTCGACCTCGTGATAGGATCCGTCGTAGAGATCCGCCGCGAGATGCACCATCGGATATCCCGCGAGCACGCCCTTCTGCATGGCCTCGGTCAGGCCCTTTTCGACCGCCGGGAAATAGCCCTTCGGGACGGCTCCGCCCACCACCGACTCGGTGAAGGTCAGCCCTTCCGCCTCTCCGGGGGAGAAGGTGATTTTTACGTGTCCGTACTGGCCGTGGCCTCCCGACTGCTTCTTGTGCTTTCCTTCCGCCTGCAGCGTCTTGCGGATGGTTTCCCGGTAGGCAATCTTCGGCTTGCTCAGCTCGACGTCGACGTTATAGCGGCTCTTGAGCCGGGAGGTGACGATATCGAGGTGGATATCTCCGAGTCCCGAGATGAGGAGCTGCTTCGTCTCGGCGTTATTCTCAAATCCGATCGTTTTATCCTCTTCACGGATCCGGGCAATTCCGCTTGCGATCTTATCCTCGTCGCCCTTGCTCTTCGGGCGAATCGCCATCGTCATATAGGGTTCGGGATAGACGATCTTCCGGTAGGGCTTCATCGCAAGATTCGTTAAGGTGTCGTTGGTTCCGGTATCGGTCAGCTTCTGCACCATTCCGATATCCCCACAGGCCAGCGAATCGACCTCCGTCGTCTTCTTCCCGCGCACCTCGTAGATGTGTCCGAACTTTTCGACGGCCCCGGTCGTCAGATTTTTCAGCGCCATGGTATTGTCGAGATTTCCGGTCATGACCTTGAAGAAGGTCTGCTTCCCGAAGGAATCGGACACCGTCTTGAAGACGAACAGCGCCGGTTCCGCCGCTTCCTTATCGATCGCGACATCGTTTCCGTCAACGTCCTTCTCGTTCTTCTTGGCGGTATGGCGGGGGTAGGATTCCGCCACCGTGTCAAGCAGGGCTTCCACGCCCCACATTTTCCCTGCCGAGCCGCAGATAACGGGGCAGATGGAGCCGTGAATGATGCCCTGATGAATGGCCTCGACGGCCTCCTCGCGGGTGATTTCCTCCCCTGCGAAATATTTCTCCATCAGCTCGTCGCTGGTTTCGGCGATCGATTCCAACAGCATATTGCGGTATTTATCGGCAACCTCGGCAAATTCCGCCGGGATGCTTCCCTCCTCGTGCGCGCCCTGCTTATTGTAGACGTAGGTCGCCATATCCATGAGGTTGAGGAAGCCGGTGACGGCTCCGTTTTCGATCATTGGAATCAACAGCGGGCAGACCGTCACGCCGAAAGCGGCGCGGAGCGCGTCAAAGGCCTTATAGAAGCGGCATTCCGGATCGTCGAATTTATTGATAAAGAAGGATTTCGGCAGGCCCTCGGCGGTGGCGTACTCCCACGCCAGCTCGGTTCCGACCTCCACTCCCGCTTTTCCGTCGACGACGATCAGCGCGGCGTCGGCCACGCGGATGCTCTGCATGACCTCTCCCGAGAAATCGAGGTATCCGGGGGTGTCGAGAATGTTGATTTTGCAGTCCTTCCAATAGACGGGAGCGACTGTCGACTGTATCGTCAGCCCGCGCTTGATCTCCTCCGGGTCAAAATCGCAGACGGTGTTTCCTTCGGAGGTCTTTCCGAGGCGATCGGATGCTTTCGTAAGATAAAGCATTGCCTCGGCAAGTGACGTTTTTCCTGAACCGCCGTGGCCAAGCAGGCATACATTACGAATCTGGGACGTGGTAAACTTGTTCATAAAGAATTCTCCTTCGGTGATTTTACGGCGCATTCCCTCTTGTGGAAAACAGACAGAAATCCTCGCGCCATATATCTCAATTATACAATATTTTCAACGGGATTTCAAGCCCATTCCACAAATATTTGGTTTTTGGAGGTAGAATTCGCGCGGCTATTTTTGTGCAATTTTCAGCCTTTTTCGGCGATTCATACAATTTGTGCAGATTTTTTTGTGCCGTTTCAACAATAGGCGGTCGAAGCGGGGGTGAGGGAGTGGGCAGTGGCCGGTGGTCCGTATGCGGGGAAAATGCCCGGCGGGGCGGGGCCGTGTGGAGTGGGGAGTGGGCGGGCGCGTGGGCCGGAGTGGAGGGGAGATGCTGAGAAAACGGGGAAAGAAAAAGCGAAAAGGGTTGCGCGTGGGCGGTTGGGAAAAGAGTGGGCGCGGGGCGCTTTTCCCGCGACAGGGCGGAGATAGGCGGTGCGTGCCGTGGGCAGGTTACGCGGGGCGTGGCGCGGTACGGCGGGGCGAAAGAAAACAAAGCGGGCGCGGCGCGGTTGGCCGGGTGCGGATGTCTTTCTGTCTGCGGCGCGGTGCCGCGTGGACGGCAGGGCAAAAGAAAACAAAACGGGGCGTGCGCGGCGCGGTTGGCCGGGCGCGTGTGGTTTTTGTCTGCGGCGCGGGCAGTTGGCCGGGTACGGGCGATTTTTGTCTGCGGCGTGGGGCGGTGTTGTCGCGGCGGCAGACTGAAAGAAGGCAAAGCGCGACCGGCGCGGGGATGTCAAGAGCGCGGGGTGGGAACAACGTGAAAAAAGTGCCGTGTGGGCGGCTGGCAAAAGAGCCGGGCGCGGGCGCTTTTCCCGCGACAGGGCGGAGACAGACGGCGCGGGGCGCGGCACGGACACGGGCCAGACCGAAGAAAACCCAAACAGGCACGCACGGCGGTTCGTTTTTTGCCTATGGCGCGGTGTTCTACGGGTGTTTTTCGTGCGGCGGCGGGGCGAAAAAATTCCTCTGTTTTCACGTTTTTTCTTTGGGAACCTATTGACAAAGGAATTTCATGGGTGTATAATTGTTTTAAATATGGGAAGATAAACGATCGGCACTGTGGCGGTTTCAAGCGTTGCGGCGTTTGCTGTGTGGCTTTCGGGTTCGCGGCTTTCGGCTGTCCGCCGGTGCGGCCTTCGGTCGCTTGGCTTTGGCGATGGCCTCGGTTTTCTTGCCGTTTGGTCTCCCCGGCTTTGCGTTTTCTTTCCTTTGGAGGTGACTTTTATGGCCGATTTGAATGAGCTTCGGGAGCTGGTTTACGCTTCCGACAACACGCACTGCTTCATCGAGCGGGAGCGGCTTCTTTCCCGTCTTGAGCAGGCATATGCTTCCGATACTTCGGAGGAAAAATACGCGAAGATCCTTTCCGACCTTCTGGACGGGGTTTCCACTCCCCTTCTTCCCTGCGATTACATCGCCGGTCGCGTCGTGGAGGGGCCTCTTGACCCCGGCGTCAAGACCTTCAACCGCCTTCTCTGCTCAACGGGGCACATGAGCTACGACTACGCGACTCTTCTCTCAAAAGGGCTTTCCGGGATAATTTCCGACCTTGAGACCCGTGCCGACGAGCTTTCGACGGCCTCCTCCGACCGCTTCGTCTCCTGTGCGAAAATCATCGCCGAGGCGATTCGCCGCTACGCCACCCGCTATTCCGAGGTCGCCGCTTCCCTCGGCAACACCGAAATGGCTCACGCCCTCTCGGTCGTTCCCTACGGCCCTGCCTACGACTTCTATTCCGCTCTTCAATCGGTCTGGCTGATTCACATGATCGCCAGCTGTTACGTCGGGGCCCGCGACTACGCCTTTGGCCGTTTCGACGAGGTTCTCCTTCCCTACTACGAAATTTCCCTCCGCTCGGGCAAGAGTGAGGCCGAGCTGACCGAGCTTCTCGCGGGATTCTTCATGAAGCCCAACGAAATCTGCGGGCGCACCTCCCACAACTACGCGCAGAAGCCGGTTCCCCCTCTCTCCTCCAAGCAATACGTCACGGTGGGTGGCGCTCATCCGACCGCTTTTTCCTCCGTCGTTCTCCGCGCCGCTGAGCTCTGCAACATGGCCCAGCCGACGGTGACGGTTCTTTTGAAGCCGGATGCCGACGCCTCCTTCACCGACGCGACCTTCCACGCGCTTTCTATCCTTTCCGACAAGATGAATCTCTACAACTACGAACCGACGCACCGCGGCCTTCTTTCCAAGGGGCTTCCCGAGGAGATCGCCTCCGACTACACCTTCTCGGGCTGCTGTACCCTTGACCTTCACTATCACACCTTCCGCCGTGAGTGCTACGTTCCCTCCCCGATTCTCTTCCTCAACACCCTTCACGAACGGGAATACCGCTCGATTGAGGAAATTCTCTCGGCCTTCCGGGAAAATCTCCGCGTCTTTATGCAGGATTATGCCGACCGCGTGATGGGCCCCGACAATGCGGAGCGCCGCCGCGCCTTCTTCTTCGACTCCCTCTTCCTCTCCGACAGCGCGAAGAACTGCCGCTACGCCTACGACGGCACGGCTCCCTACCATCTTCTCAACTACTTCCACGTCGGCGCCGCCACGATCGGCGATTCCCTTTCGGTTCTCGACCGTCTCGTTTTCCGCGACAAGCGCTTCACCTACCGGGAATTCATGTCCATTCTCGACGCCAACTACGAGGGATACGAAGATCTTCGGAACGAGATTCTCGGCTTCCCGCATTTCGGCAACGACGACGCGGAGGTCGACCGCTACACGATTCTCTCCTGCGAGGCCTTCGCCGACGCCTCCGACCTTCTCCTTCTGAAACCCAACTTTATCTCGGCTCCCAGCATCTACACGCTTGAGCGCGACAACACGATGGCCCCGAAAATCGGCGCGACCCCCGACGGGCGGCATTCCGGCGACCCTGTGAGCGAGAATCAGTCCCCCACCTACGGAGCCGACCGCTCGGGCATGACGGCTCTTCTCTGCTCTCTCTCCCGTCTTCCCTTTGAGCGTCTGATCGCCGGCGGTTTGAATCTGACCTTCTCGAAGAAGCTCTCCCCCGAGATGCTGAAAGCGCTTGTTCTCTCCTATTTTGAGATGGGCGGCCTTCACGTCGGCGTGACCTTCCTCGACCGCTCCACGCTTCACGACGCGATGGCTCATCCCGAAAACTACCGGAGTCTGACGGTCCGTCTCTACGGCTTCAGCGAGTATTTCATCAATCTTCCCCTCTGGCAGCAGACGGCGGTTCTGAACCGCACCGAATACAACTGACCGGGGAATTCCGGCAAAGGAGGCCCTATGAAGGGACAGATCTTTTCGATTCAGCGTTTCAGCACGCAGGACGGCCCCGGCATTCGGACGACGGTCTTTCTCAAGGGCTGTCCTCTCCGCTGTCTCTGGTGCCACAATCCCGAATCGGGTCAGAGTCACCCCGAGCTTTTCTATGACGAAAATCTCTGCGTCGGCTGTCGCCGCTGTGCCTCGGTCTGCCCCTCGGGCTGTCATCTTTTTGAGGGCGGGGCCCACGTTTTCGCCCGTGAAAGCTGTCGCCTCTGCTTTTCCTGCTCCTCGGCCTGTCCGACCGGGGCCCTTACCCGTTGCGGGGAGGAACAGGAGACCTCCGAGGTGCTTTCGGTCGTTCGGAAGGACGCGATTTTTTACCGTCAGTCGGGGGGCGGCATGACGCTTTCGGGCGGGGAGCCTCTCATGCAGTACGACTTCTCCCTTTCCCTTCTCCGCGGCGCGAAATCGGAGGGGATTTCCACCGCCGTTGAGACCTGCGGCTACTGCTCCCGGGATCTTACCGAGATCAACCGCTTCGTCGACCTCTGGCTCTTCGACCTCAAGCTCACCGACCGCGAGGAGCATTTCCGCTGTACCGGCGTCTTCCCGGATTTGATTCTTTCGAATCTTTCCCTTCTCGACCGCCTCGGCGCCCCTGTCATTCTCCGCTGTCCGATTCTTCCCGGGATCAATCTCACCGACGAACACTTTTCGGGGGTTGCTTCCCTTGTCTCCCGGCTTTCCTGTGTGAAGGAGATTCAATTTGAGCCCTACCATCCCCTCGGGGTATCGAAAAGCCGCCGCCTCGGGAAGGAGCCTTCCTACTCCCGCGACGATTTTCTCGACCGCGAGGAGGTTCTCCCCTTCGCCGACCGCATCCGCGACAAGGTTTCGGTTGAAATCAAGGTTTTGTAACGATTTGGGGCAAAGGTCCTTTCTTTTGGGGCTTTGCCCCAAACCCCATTCAGGGGGCTTTTTGAAAAAAGCCCCCTGAAAACCCTCAAAAACTTTTGGGGCAGGGGCTTGGGGTGGTCTCTTCCTTTGCGGGGAATATGGAATTTTTCGGTGCTTGGTGCCCTCTTGCGAAAGCGGGAGGGGGCTTTTTTGTTGGGGGTAAGGGGTGGTTCGTGGGAGGCGATGCGGAAGGCGAGGGTAAGACGGTTCGGCGGCGCGAGTGGCGCGGGGCTTTTTGCGGGGGCCATATGGAGTGTACAGGTAAAAAAAGGCCGGTACGGCGGCGGGCAGGTCGGGCCCCGGCGGATTCCCGCGCGCGTGGCGCGCGGGAGGAGGCCATGCGGCGGTGGGGATGTAGGTAAGATATAGTCGCAAGTCTGCGGGGGGAGTGCTTGCGTTGGGGTCTGCTGTTGCCCGCATGGCCAAGCGCGGCGGCGTTCGAGGGACAACGCGGCTTCCGGTGGGGGGATGGGTTTTGAGGAGCCGTTTTTTTCAGTGGGAGATGCGCCGCGCAACGCCGGGGCCGCTTGGAATGTGGGGTGACAGTGGTCAGTGTGCGAGAAAAAAGGGGTAGAAGGAAAACGGCAGGGCGGCGGTGGGAGTGCGCGGCTACGTAGTTTTTGTGGTTGCGACGGGGTGGCTGGTAAACGAAACGTGCGGGACTGTGGATTCCGATAAAAAATCCCCTCGCGGGGCGAGGGGTATTGCGCGGGTGGGGCGGGTTCATCCGAAAAGCTCCGCATGGCTTCCGACGCGGTTTAAAACCAGCACAAGGATATCGTCGAATATTTCATAAATGAGGAGCCAGTCCGGCTCTATGTGGCATTCCCGGCATCCCCGGTAATTCCCGCTCAAGCCATGGTCTCGGTATTTTTCCTCAAGGGTTTCTCCGTTTGCCAATTTTCCCACGACGGCGAACAGCTTTTCGGCCTTTTTCCCCTGTTTTTCCGCCGCTTTCAAATCCTTTTTGAACTGTCCCGTAAAGCGAATCTCGTATTTCATGATTTCAGCGCGTCGATCAGCTCTTCCATCCCGGTATATCCCGTGGCGTTTTTATCTTTTGCGATTCTTCTTCCCTCTTCGATGGCGGCCGCTGTGGTCGCGTTGGGCGTATCGAGCTTCAGCGAAAAGGGAATCCCGTTTTCCCGGATCGTTTGCCTCAGAAAAATATTGACCGCCGTCGTCATATTCAGTCCGAGCTCCTCAAAAATTTTCTCCGCCGCCTCTTTGACCTCCCGGTCGATACGGACGTTCAGATTCGTGCTTTCCATAACATTTCCTCCTTTTTGTGATGAGTCTATTGTATCACATTATATGCACGTTGTCAATACACAATGCATATTTTGCATTACGCAGGAATCAAAATTCGCCTCTCCGGCGGCGCGGGCTACACGGGGCAAAGCCGTTTGGCGGAAGAGGATACGGCGGCGGACAGGTCGGGCCCCGGCGGATTTCCGGGCGCTCTGCGCCCGGAAAGGGGTCATGCGGCGGTGGAGGCTTGGGTAGGATATAATCGCAAGTGTGCGTGGGAGTTGCTTGCGTTGGGGTCTGCTATTGCCCGCATGGCCAAGCGCGGCGGCGTTCGAGGGACAATACGGCTTTCGGTGTGGGGATGGGTTTTGGGGAAACCGCTTTTTTCAGCGGGAGATGCGCCGCGCAACGCCGGGGCCGGGGGCGGGTTGGAGTGCGGAGTGCACGAGGTAAAAAAGAAAGGCCGGGCCGGGGCCGTTTGTATGGAGTGGCCAGTGGTCAGGGTGCGGGGTAAAAATGGCCCGTGGGGCTGGGTCAGAACGAAACACACGGGCAAAAATGGCACGCATCGAAGCGGAACGACGTAGCGCCGGGGGTGGGAGCGGTTTGGAGTTCGGAGTGGCCAGTGGCCAGTGGTCAGTGTACAGGGTAAAAAAGGCCGAGGCCGGGCGGTACAAAACGGTGGCGCGGCGGTGGGGCTTTTTGTGGGACACTGTTTCGCGTCGGTTCGTCGGGGTGAACGGGACACGAGGCGGTGCGGGCCGAGGCATTGCACGGGCGGCGTGTGCCGAAGCGGTTACGCGGCATTTTTGTGAGACGCAGGGCGTGTGCGGCGGGGAAAATAGCGGCGCGGCGGTGGGCGCGGCTACGTGGTTTTTGTGGTTGCGGCGGAGTGGCTGGTGGAACGAAACGTGCGGGAGTGTGGTTTTCGATAAAAAATCCCCTCGCGGGGCGAGGGGTGGTTTGTTTATGTGCTTTGGGCGTGTTTCTTCCCTGAGGCAGTTTTTATACTGTGCTTTGGGAGCGTTTTCCCCCGAGGGGGGCTTTTTGCTGTGCTTTGTGTTTTTTTACCCGAGGTAGGCTTTTTTTACCTCGTCGCTTGCGGCAAGCTCGGCTCCTGTTCCGCTCAGGACGATTTGCCCGAGCTCCAGCACGTAGGCCCTGTCGGAGATGGCCAGCGACTTCCCCGCGTTCTGCTCGACCAGCAGGATGGTGGTTCCTTCCTCCCTCAGCTGCTTAATGATTCCGAACACCTCGTCCACGAGGATCGGGGAGAGTCCCATCGACGGCTCGTCGAGCAACAACAGCTTCGGCCGACTCATCATCGCTCTTCCGATTGCGAGCATCTGCTGTTCCCCTCCCGACAGGGTTCCCGCGATCTGATTTCTTCTTTCCGCCAATCTCGGGAACCTTTCATAGACCCCCTCGATGTCCTTTTTCAGCTCCGCCGCGTCCTTCCTCGAAAATCCTCCCATGAGGAGATTTTCGTAGACCGTCAGCTCCTGAAAAATCCTTCTCCCCTCCGGTACCTGCGTCATTCCGAGCCTTACGATTTTATGGCACGGGAGCTTTGTGACGTCCTTCCCGTCGAAGGTGACTTTTCCGTGCGCGGCGGGGATCAATCCGATGATGCTCTGCATGGTGGTGGTCTTCCCCGCCCCGTTTGCCCCTATGAGCGTCACGATTTCCCCTTCGTTGACCTCAAAGCTGACGCCTTTGAGGGCGCGGATCACTCCGTAATAGACCTCCAGGTCCTGAACTTCCAACAGCGCCATCTTTACGCTTTCCTTTCTTCTTCCTTCTTCCCTCTGTCCGGCGTTTCGCCTTCCGGTTCCGTCTGCCTTCCGTCCGGCACTCCTCCCGTCGGCTTTTTTGTATACCGGGGCCCTGCGGGCGATCGCTCACTCTCCGATATAGGCCTTGATGACCTCCGGGTCGTTCAGCGCGGTTTTGGTCTCTCCCTGCGACAGGACGGTTCCGAAATTCAGCACCGTGACCTCGTCGCAGAGTCCTGAGACAAACTTCATATCGTGCTCGATGAGGAGCACCGTCACTCCGAATTCGTCCCGGATTCTTCGGATGATCTCCATCAGATTCTCGGTTTCGTGTGGATTCATTCCCGCCGCCGGCTCGTCGAGCAGCAACAGCTTCGGCTTCGTCGCGAGGGCTCTCGCGATTTCCAGCTTTCTCTGCTTTCCGTAGGGGAGGTTACAGGAGAGCAGATTTCTCTCCTCCTCCAGTCCCACGACGCGGAGAATGCTCTTCGCGCGGTCCCTCATCGCCTTTTCGCATCGGAAATGCCTCGGCAGTCGGAGCATACTCTCCACCATACTGCACCGGAATTCCGGCTGATTATGGAGTCCGACCAGCACGTTTCTTATCACCGTCATATTATTGAAGAGCCGGATATTCTGAAAGGTTCTCGCCACTCCCTTCCGGTTGATCGTCTCCTGATTCTTCCCGGTCAGCTCCTCCCCGTCGAGGTAAAAGTGTCCGGTCGTCGGCTTATAGACTCCCGTCAGCATATTGAAAACGGTGGTTTTTCCGGCTCCGTTTGGGCCGACCAGCCCGTAGAGCTGTTTCTTCTTCACCTCGATGTTGACGTTCTGCACCGCCTTGAGGCCTCCGAAGGAGATTCCGAGATTTTCGATTTTCAGCATCACTTCACTCATGGCGCCCCTCCCCCTTCTTTCCTTCTTTATCGGGTTCGAGTGTGGAGGAGGTTGGCTGAAATTCGACCGACAGCACCTCGTTCATCTCAATTTTCGTCGGCACGCGATCCCATTTCGCCTCATCGTCTGTCCGCCTCGCGGGATCCTTCTTCGGCTTCAGAATTTTCGCGACTAGTCCTCTCAGGCTGTGCCGATCCCGGAAGTCCTTGAGTCCCGGGGCGTTATTATAAATGACGAAGAGGATGAGGATCAGCGCATAGAAGAGATCCTGCAGCACGGCGCGGTTCCCGGTCAGTCTTGTCTGGAGGTAGGTGTCGAGAAAGGTGATGAGAGTGGCGGCGATCATCGATCCGTTGAGGCTTCCCATTCCTCCGAGCACCACCATGACGAGGATTTCAATCGAATAATTGTACCCGAAATTGGAGCTCTGCACCGTATAATTGCTGTAGCTGTAGAGCACTCCCGCGATTCCCGCGAAGAAGGCGGCCAGCGTAAAGACGGCGAGCTTATACTTTGTGACGTTGATTCCCGTCGCCCTTGCCGCGATTTCGTTGTCACGGATGGCGGTGATGGCCCTTCCGTGCTTGGATCGTATGAGATTCTGCACGACGGCGAGGCAAAACAGCACCATCAGAAAGGCGACGATGAAGAAGGTATTTTTATCGTAGCGCGGCGTCGGGAGTCCGAGGGCTCCTCCGAAGCTTCCTCTTTCGGAATTCATGAAGAGGGAGCAGACGATCTCCCCGAAGGCGAGTGTTACGATGGCGAGATAATCCCCCTTCAAGCGCAGGGCGGGGAGTCCGACGAGGAGTCCGCAGAGCGCCGCCGTCACGCCTCCGACGAGGAGCGAGATTGCCAGCGCCGGAACTCCGTTTCCGAGCTTCGGGACCAGCAGGCCTGCGACCTTTCCCCCCGAGGTAGGCT
>CANQQT010000056.1 GCA_947626065.1 uncultured Clostridia bacterium
CCTTCCTTTGCTTCTATTATACCATATCTCGCTAAAAAAATAAAGCCCTTGGGGGGGACTTTGTCTTCAGTCTGGCGCCGCCGCTGTTTGAAACAGAGGCGGCGTTTCGCTTATAAGAAATTCTCAGGCAACCGAGCCTACGCATCCCGTCGCGTCGATGACGGTGACGTCGGGGTGAAGCTGGATCAGGCTGGCGGGATTTTTCGTCGTAATCGGGCCGTTCAGAGCGCTGTGAAGAATGGCGCTCTTCTCCTCCCCGCAGGCGATCAGGAGAATGCGGCGGGCCGACATAATCTGCCGGATGCCGAGGGAAAGCGCCTGCGTCGGCACCTCGGAGAGGCTGTGAAAGAAGCGGGCGTTGGCCTTCCGCGTCGATTCCGAGAGGGTGATCACCGAGGTCGTCGCCGCCAGCGCCTCTCCCGGCTCGCAGAAGCCGATGTGGCCGTTTTGACCGATGCCGAGAAGCTGTACGTCCTGCCGTCCCATCGAGGCAAGGATTTCGTCGTATTCCCGGCAGGCGGCGGAAAGGTCGGAGGCCATGCCGTTCGGCAGGAAGGTATTTTCCTCCGGGATGTTGACGAGGTCGAAGAGATTTCTGTGCATATAGCGGTAATAGCTCTGCGGGTCGCTGTGGGGCAGGCCTACGTACTCGTCAAGATTGACGGTTCTCACGCGGGAAAAGTCGAGGCCCTCCTCGCGGTGAAGTCTCGCGAGCTCCGCATAGGCTCCCTCCGGCGTCCCGCCGGTGGCGAGGCCGAGGAGGCAGTCGGGCTTCTTCCGTATCTCCTCCGCGATGAAGCGCGCGGCAAGTCTACTCATTTCGTTTTTGTCGGATGCATAAATCAGGTTCATTTCGGTGTCCTTTGCGCGGGAGGAGGCGCGAAAAATTTCCGAATGCGACGGAATCCGCCGATTTCCTCCGGTTTTCTCTTTATTTCGGTATCTATTATAGCATTCGACCGGGGGAAAAACAAGAAAGAAAGTTGCTGACTCCGATAAACATTTTGCTGTTTTTCCCTTTTTTGCGCAGGAAAAACGGAAAAGCCTTCCCCGCCGGAAAGAAAAGTGAAAAAAGTCTTGACAAAACGGAAATCCCGTGATATAATATGTAAGCTATTTTGCTTTACACCTTTTGGGGGCCTTCCGCTATGTCAAAAGATCTTACCGTGCCGTTTCTCCTCGACTTTTACGGGGAGATTCTGTCGGAGCCGCAGAGAGAGGCCATGGACTTCTTCTACAACCGCGACCTCTCCCTTTCGGAGATCGCCGAGCTCACCGGAATCACTCGGCAGGGCGTGCGCGACAGGATTGTCAAGGGAGAGGAGATCATCGCCGGGCTGGAGAGCAAGCTGGGACTGGCGAAGCGGTTCTCCGATATGAAAAAGGACGTCGATTTCATCATAAGCGGACTGGAGAAGCTCCGCGACTCCTGCGGGGCAGAAGTCGACGGACTGATTGAAGCGGCCAGACGGCTGGGCGCCTGACGGAGGAATTCATGTTTCAGAATCTTACCGAAAAAATAAACGCGGCCTTTAAAAAATTCAAGAACAAGGGCAAGCTCACCGAAGAAGACGTCAAGGTCGGAATGCGGGAAATCAAGCTGGCGCTTCTTGAGGCCGACGTCAACTTCAAGGTCGTCCGGGAGTTCATCCAGAAGGTGACGGAACGGGCGGTAGGAGCCGACGTCCTTCAAAGCCTGCTGCCCGCGCAGCAGATTGTCAAAATCGTAAACGAAGAGCTGGTGGCCCTGATGGGCGGAGAGGGAGAGAGAATCCGCCTCGCCTCCCGGCCTCCCACGGTCGTGATGATGGTCGGCCTTCAAGGCGCCGGAAAAACCACCCACTGCGGAAAGCTGGCCGGGATGTTCAAAAAGCAGGGGCGGAGGCCTCTGCTCGTCGCCTGCGACGTCTACCGTCCCGCCGCCGTCAAACAGCTGGAGGTGGTCGGCGGACAGCTGGACGTGCCGGTGTTTGAAATGGGAACCGACGTTTCCCCCGTCACCATCGCCAAAAAGGGTGTGGAGCACGCGATACAGCACGGACACGATATCGTCTTTATCGATACCGCCGGGCGGCTACACATCGACGAAAAAATGATGGAGGAGCTGAAACAGATCCGGGAAGCGGTGGAGCCGCAGGAAATCCTCCTCGTCGTCGACGCCATGCTCGGACAGGACGCCGTCAACGTCGCGCAGACCTTCAACGAAATGCTCGATATCACCGGCGTCGTTCTGACGAAGCTCGACGGCGATACCCGGGGCGGCGCGGCACTGTCGGTGCGGTACGTCACGGGGAAGCCGATCAAATACGTCGGCGTCGGGGAAAAGCTCGACGCCATCGAGCCCTTTTATCCCGACCGGATGGCCTCCCGTATTCTCGGAATGGGAGACGTGCTGTCGCTGATTGAAAAGGCGGAGGCCGCCTACGACGAGGAACAGGCGGCGGAGCTGGAGCGCAAAATCCGGAACTCCTCCTTCACCCTCGACGATTTCCTCGCGCAGTTCCGGCAGATCAAAAAGATGGGGCCGATGAAGGACATCCTCGCCAAGCTCCCGGGAATCGATCAAAGCAAGCTGGAAAACGCTACAATCGACGAGCGGGCCATCGACCGGATGGAGGCAATCATCCTATCGATGACGCCGAAGGAGAGGCAGAAGCCCGCTATCATCAACGTGCCGAGGAAAAAGCGGATCGCCGCAGGCTCCGGAACCAAGGTGGAGGACGTCAACCGGCTTTTGAAGCAGTTCGACCAGACCTGCAAAATGATGAAGGAGCTGTCGGGCGGAAAGCTCAGAAAAAGGCTGAAAAAGGGGCGCTTCGGCGGATTCCCGACGTAACGCGCCGATCGGGTGCCAAGGAAAGGATTCCCGCGTTTTTAAAGGAAAACACAGGTTGCGTTTCGGCTCAACTTTTGTTTATAAATTTTATTTCTTATTATATTTTATTTTCGGAGGAAAAGAAAAATGGCAGTAAAAATGAGACTCAGAAGAATGGGGCAGAAAAAGGCACCCTTTTACCGTATTGTGGTCGCTGACTCCCGGTACCCCCGCGACGGACGCTTTATCGAACAGCTCGGCTACTACAACCCCATGACCGATCCGGCCGAGGTGCAGATTGACGCGGAAAAGGCTGCAAAGTGGCTGAAAAACGGCGCTCAGCCCACCGATACGGTCCGTGCGCTTCTCAAGAAGCAGAACATCATCGGGTGAACGGTATGCCGGAGCTTAAGCAACTGCTCGAGGATATTTCCCGCGCAATTGTTGACTGTCCCGATCAGGTAACGGTAGACGAACGGGAAGAGGGAGACGTGGTCGTCTTCACTCTGCACGTTTCCGACTCCGATATGGGAAAAGTAATCGGCAGGCACGGGAAAAATGCGAAATCCATTCGCGCCGTCATGAAAGCGGCCGCCGGAACGGCAGGAAAAAAAGCCGTGGTGGATATCGCGGAATAAGCGGAGGAAAAAAGGAAAGCTTCCTGAGAAAAGGGGCAGTCGTAATAAAACGCCCCAAAAATGAAGCAGGCCTGTCGCATAAGCGAGATAAACGCTTGTGCGACAGGCCTATGCTTTATGTTTTTATATTAAGGAAGAAAAGTATCAGCGTCGATCTCGGCGCACACAAACAGCGGCAAGATCGGACACCTGCGGGGCCAAAAGAGTACGGGAGCTTATCGAGGAGGGGCCTTGTTTATCGGGCGGTCATGGGAAAGTAATGCGGTGCCTGCAAATTCGACAAAACCAGTGACAAGAGGATTCTACAAGCTCCTTTCAGATTCGATCGATTACAATCCTATAGAAATCCCCATCTTTTTCAATAACGATATCATTATATATACCAACCGATAACATCCGCATTTGCAAAGAAAGAGCGGCAAAACCAGCTTGGGCTTTCCCTTCAACGGAACAGCCTTTACCGCGCGTTTCACCTCATCGAGCGAGACGTAGCGTTTCAATTGACGGTAACCGTGCTTTTCGTTGGCGAGCGAAACGCAAAGCTGAAAAATGGAAAGAACATAAGAGCCATAGGCCCAGTCGCTGATATCTTCTCCCACACGTTCTAGAATATAATCACGTATCTTTTGGCGATATTTTAACAATATAATTTTATTGTCTATAATATAGGGAGCGTATGCTCGTGTTTTCACCATACCATCCGTTCGAATCAGATATTCATACCCAATTTCTGGGACAAAAGTTATAGCATTCGCATGAGAAAGAAACTCCCCGGTAAAAATTTCATCTTCGCCGCATACGATGTCCTCATGAAATCTTAAACTGTTGCGAATAATGAAGTCTACACTATAACACCAACACCAAACCCCGTCAAATTGTTTATAGGTTTGAATTACCGTCTGCTGTGTATGTCCTGCGAGAGCAGTTCCTGGAATCCCATACATATAACGAAGCGGACCGTCAAGGATATCACTAAAATCCAAGCACTCATACATCTCTGACGGTATTTCGTTTCGGCAACTTATAACCTCGTCATTTTTAACGTTTTGCCGTGCGACTCCAAACACAATACCATCTACGAACTTGTCACGCACAGCATTCATACATTTTTCTATAATCGTTGTACGCAAAAAGTCATCAGAGTCAACAAATATTATATACCCCCCCCCCCGCATTATTGGCACAATATTCCAGCCCGGCGTTCCTTGCGCTACTCAATCCTCCGTTCTCCTTATGGATCACATGAAACCGCGAATCCTTCGCCGCATACTCATCGCAAATCTGCGGACACTGATCCGGCGACCCGTCGTCCACGAGGATAACTTCAATATTTTTGTACGTCTGATTCTTTACCGAATCGAGACACCGGCGGAGGTATTTCTCCACCTTATACACTGGAATGATGATACTGACAAGCGGCTGATCCATGTTTCTGCTTCCTTCCAAAAATACTTTTTACTTCCCTAGCGCAAGGGTCTTCTCATATGCGGCCAGCACCGCCTCGGCGGCTGTCCCGCGGAAGGCGCCCTTTTCATGAACAAGATTCATTTATAAAACAGTCCCAGACGGAAAACCACAAACTGTTCTGGTTTGAGAAGCATTTTTCTGACAATAGCTTTAAATCTTCTCTTCTGATTCTGCTTCGCTGCAATTTCCAAAAGCTGACCATATACTTTAGAATAGTCCCCCACCTCCATGAACTGTTTGTTCTTTAAGTAAAAACGAGTATACATATCATCGAATTCTTTGATCTGATCATCTACCACAAGTTCGAGAAACGGTTTGAAGATTTCATATGTCTCCCCCAACTTTTCCACTGCATCTGCTTCGGAAAATCCAAGCACATAATGCATTAATGAAACGAAAAAAATCTCCAAAATTACCCGCTGTTCTCTCTGCGGAAGAGATTGTCCGGGAAACAATTTTTTTCTTTCGGACAACGAACGTGCAAAACAAACATTATGATCTGAACATGCAGTTCTTGTGATAGAAACATCGTTTATATGATTGTAATAGTATATGCTTTCCGAAAGCGTTGCGATTGTTTTGCAATTCTGCAAGCATTGGTATACAAAAAAACTATCATCATTTAATTTCATATTTAAGGGAAAGCGAAGTTCAGTCAAAAGTTCTTTCGAAAAAAGAGAACCCCATGGTGGAAACACACCGGGCATAAAATTTTCTAGTTCCTCTTTATTATCAACCGAAATCACGGCATCGGTAAAAGTGTTTCGTTTATGTTTCCCAGAAACAAGAACGGTGGAATAATTTCCAAAAACAACATCCGCTTTTGTCTCATCAATTCTTTTTTCTAAAAGCTCAACAGACCGTTTAGGCAGCCAGTCATCCGAATCAACAAATCCGATATACCCCCCCCCCGGAATTTCTGGCACAATATTCCAACCCTACGTTTCTTGCACTATCAACGCCGCCGTTTTCCTTATGTATCACATGAAACCGCAAATCCTTCGCCGCGTACTCATCGCAAATCTGTGGACACTGATCCGGCGAACCGTCGTCCACGAGGATAACTTCAATATTTTTATACGTTTGATTCTTCACCGAATCGAGACAGCGACGGAGATATTTCTCCACCTTATATACCGGGATGATGATACTGACAAGAGGATGATCCATTTTCTTTATTCCTTTCTCAATGGGCTATAATCCTATAGAAATCCCCATCTTTTTCAATAACGATATCATTATATATACCAACCGATAACATCCGCATTTACAAAGAAAGAGCGGCAAAACCAGCTTGGGCTTTCCCTTCAACGGAACGGCTTTTACCGCGCGCTTTACCTCGTCGAGTGAGATATAGCGTTTCAATTGACGGTAGCCGTGCTTTTCGTTGGCAAGCGCGACACAAAGCTGAAAAATGGAAAGGACATAAGATCCATAGGCCCAGTCGCTGATATCCACACCGCTACGTCTTAAAACAAAATCCCGAATTTCACTGCGGTATTTTACCAAAAGCAATTTGTTATTTACTACTTTTTCCGAATAACTGAATGAGGCAGTCAGCCCAGTTTTTCGCCAATAGTATTCGTATCCGACAATATCGGCCGCCTTTATTTTATCGGCATTCATCAACACTTTACAAAGGAATAATCCATCTTCATACAAGAACAAATCTTTTTCAAATCTGAGGTTGTGCTTTTCGAGAAAACTCTTTCTGTAAAACCAACTCCAAACCCCGGAAAACATTTTATATTGCCCAATATCCTGTTGCGAAAAATTACCCAAAGCTTTACTTGGTATACCAAACATATGTTGAATAGGGCCTTTTAATATTTTCCCAAAATCTTCACAGTTGTATGTTTCGTCCGGAAAAACAATTCTTTCGCTTACAATTTTGTCATTTATTTCGGCAAATTGTTTATATCCAAAAACCAACGCATCTGCTTGCGAGCTATGCAAATTATTGACACACTCTTCTACTGTCTCGGGGAAAACGACATCATCCGAATCTACAAAAGCAATGTACCCCCCCCCCGCATTATTGGCACAATATTCCAACCCTACGTTCCTTGCGCTGCTCACTCCGCCATTTTCCTTATGTATCACATGAAACCGAGAATCCTTCGCCGCATACTCATCGCAAATCTGCGGGCACTTATCCGGCGAACCGTCGTCCACGAGGATAACTTCAATATTTTTGTACGTCTGATTCTTCACCGAATCGAGACAGCGGCGGAGGTATTTCTCCACCTTATATACCGGGATGATGATACTGACAAGCGGCTGATCCATGTTTCTGCTTCCTCTCAAAAATACTTTTCACTTTCCCAACGCAAGGGTCTTCTCATACGCGGCCAGCACCGCCTCGGCGGCTATTCCGCGGAAGGCGCCCTTTTCCAGCGCATGAACGCCCGCGATGGTCGTTCCCCCCGGCGAGCACACCGCGTCCTTCAGCTCTCCCGGGTGCTTCCCACTCTCAAGCAGAAGCGCCGCCGCGCCGAGAAGGGTCTGTGCCGCAAGAAGCGTCGCCTTCTCCCTCGGCAGACCGCACTGGACGCCGCCGTCGGCAAGCGCCTCGATGAACAGATACGCATAGGCCGGGCCGCAACCCGATACGGCGGAGCCGGCGTCGATCAGCTTTTCCTCCAGCGGACAGAGCTTCCCCGCACAGCGCATGACCGAAAGGAAACCGGCAAGGTCCTCCTCCGTCACCTCTCCCCTTGTGCAGTAGAGGATCATTCCCTCCCCCACCGAAACGGGCAGGTTCGGCATGATCCGGATGACCGGGAAGCTCCCGCCAGCCCAGCTCTGCACCTTTTCGGTCGAGATTCCCGCCGCCATCGAAACAAGGACTACCTTTTCCTTCCGGTCGGCAAGAACCGGGGCCAGCTGTCGCAGCAGCTCCGGCAAAACCTGAGGCTTTACGCCTAAAAAGAGAAATTTGCTCTCCGCGGCAAGCTCTTCGTTGGTTCCGGAAGCCATTCCGGTTTCGGAAACAAACGCCGTGAGCCGTCCGCTGTCCTTTTCGGCGACCCGGATCTCCTCCCTCGGCACCGCGCGGGCCGCCGCTTTGGCAAGGGCCCCGCCCATATTTCCGCATCCGATAAATCCGTACTGCAAACTCATTTTTTCATCCTCCGTAGGGTTCTTTCCAAGCGCCGGGGTCTTTTCAAAAGGCCTTCCCGGCGCATTTTTGCCGCTTTTCAGCGAATCTGTCCGTTTCCGAGAATCACGTATTTGTAGGAATTCAGCTCTTCAAGCCCCATCGGCCCCCGCGCGTGGAGCTTCTGCGTCGAGATTCCCATCTCACAGCCGAGGCCGAACTGCCCACCATCCGTAAACCGGGTGGAGGCGTTGACGTAGACGGCGGCGCTGTCGACTCGACGGGTGAAAAGCTCCGCCGCCGCCTTATCCTTCGTCAGGATGGCGTCGCTGTGGTGCGTGGAATGCTTCGCGATGTGGGCAATCGCCTCCTCAACGTCGGAGACGACGCGAACGGCGAGAATATAGTCGAGAAATTCGGTATCGAAGTCGGCTTCCCCGGCTGGCGTGCCCGGAATCACTTTCGCCGCCTCCCGGCAAAGGCGGAGCTCCACCGGCGTCTCTCCCCTCTGCCGTCTCCTGTCGACCAGCCGTTCCTTCAACATCGGCAGGAACGTAGGGGCAATGGAGCGATTCACAAGGCACACCTCCTCGGCGTTGCAGACCGAGGGCCGTTGCGTTTTGGCGTTTTCGATGATAGCGAGCGCCTTTTCAAGGTTCGCCGAAGAATCCACGTAAATGTGGCAGATGCCGGTTCCGGTTTCTATGCAGGGCACCTTGGCGTTTTCTGTACAGGCGCGAATCAGACCTGCGCCTCCCCGGGGGATCAGAAGATCTACGTAGCCGACGGCAGTCATCAGCTCATTGGCGCCGGCACGGGTGGTATCCTCCACCATGTTGACAAAATTTTCCGAAAAGCCCGCCTCGGCAAGGCCTCGCCGCATGGCGCCGACGATGGCCGCGGAGGTTCGATAGGCCTCCTTCCCGCCCCGCAGAATGCAGACATTTCCGCTTTTCAGACAGAGCGCGGCGGCGTCAGAGGTGACGTTCGGGCGGCTTTCGTAAATGATGGCGATCACGCCGAGCGGAACCGACAGCTTTCTCACCGTCAGGCCGTTCGGAAGGAGCTTCTCGCTCAGAATACGCCCGGTCGGGTCGGGGAGCTTCGCGACGTCGAGAATTCCCTTCGTCATGTCCCTCAGCCGGGAAGATGTCAGCAAAAGCCGGTCGATCATGACCTCGGAGATCGTCCCTTGGGCCGCCGCCACGTCGGAGGCATTGGCGGAAAGGATTTCCTTTTCCGAGGAAAGAATCGCCTTCGCCATCGCCGAAAGGGCGACGTTTTTTTCTTCCTGCGTAAGAAGGGCAAGGGCGTTTTTGGCCTCCGCCGCGCGGCGAAGAATTTCGGTTGTGCTTGTCATGGGGTGTCCTTTCGTGGGCCGGCGCTTTCCCGGCCGCAGATGGCCTTTTCAGTGAAGGGTGTCGACGTATTTCCCGTCCAGCACGTCCTTCAGATACTGGCCATACTGATTCTTTTTGAAGGTTTCGTATTCCGCAAGTAGCTTCTCCCGGGAAATCCAACCGTTCAGGTAGGCGATCTCCTCGAGACAGGCGATTTTGCGGTGCTGGTGCTGTTCCATCGTCTTGACAAAGCTGGTCGCGTCGGCGAGGCTCTCGTGGGTGCCGGTATCGAGCCATGTGAAGCCCTGTCCCAGCAATTCCACATTCAGGTCGCCCTGTTCAAGATATATCCGATTCAGATCGGTAATTTCCAGCTCCCCACGGGCGGAGGGCTTCAAATTCTTGGCATACTCCACCACACGGTTGTCGTAGAAATACAGCCCCGTCACGCAGTAGTTGCTCTTCGGCTTCGCCGGTTTTTCCTCAATCGAAACGGCCTTGCCGGTTTCATCAAATTCCACGATGCCGAAGCGCTCCGGGTCGTCGACGTAATAGCCGAAAATGGTCGCGCCTCTTCCGGCCTCGGCGTTCTCCACCGCCTTTTTCAGACGCTTATTCAGCCCGTGGCCGGCGAAAATGTTGTCACCAAGAACCATGGCGACGGTGTCGCCGCCGATGAAATCCTCGCCGATGAGAAAGGCCTGCGCAAGCCCGTCGGGCGACGGCTGTACCGCATAAGTAAGGTTTAAGCCGAATTGCTCCCCGTTCCCGAGGAGCTCCTCAAAGCGCGGCGTGTCCTGCGGGGTGGAGATGATGAGGATTTCCCGAATGCCCGCGTTCATCAGAACCGACAACGGGTAGTAGATCATCGGCTTGTCGTAGACCGGCAAAAGCTGCTTGGAGGTGACCTTGGTCAGAGGATAGAGCCGCGTGCCGGAGCCACCGGCTAAAATGATACCTTTCATGTTTCCTTTCCTCGCTTGCTTCAATTTTGTCAGAAAATATCCAAACACATCCCGCGCCGAAAGACTGGAACCGCCCGACACACGGGATTATGAAATACGGAGCCTTTCGCAAATCCTGTTTCCGACGGAAGTGACGCGGGCTCGTAAAGCGTCGTAGTGCCTGTCGTAAAACCGGAAAACGGGTTTTTCCAAGAAACGGATACGTAGCCAGTCGAGGGCGGTACAAACGATGTAAATTGCAAGAACACTGCCCAAAGCGTGAAGAACAAGATAAGGGGATGAATACATTCCGACGTTGTTCAGCGTATCCCTCCACAGCCACTGCCGCATGGCGTCGCTGTTGGCATGAATCATCAACACTCCAAAGCAGGAGGCCGCAACGGTATTGATAAACTTGCTTTGCCGGATTTTCAGGTTTTTGAAAAACAGAAACGCCGAAACGGCAAGCGCCAAAGCAAAAAACTTATTGGAATCCGATACGAACCAGCACGCATATTGAAATCCGTTTTTGCCAAAATAATTTCCAAAATAATTCACGCCGAGAATACTGCCTATAGACCCAATCATCAAAACCACAGTGGCAATGCCCCAAAGACGTGTCTTCTGCCAAATATCATGCGGATACATACGAAAATAGGAGGAGAGAAAGTACAGTACAACGAACCATGACACATAGTTCATGGAAACGCCGAACGTCGGAAGCGTTCCAATCAACGTATATATAAACAGCAATAATGCCACTAAAAGAAGATGCTGTTTTTCCTTTAAGTTTTGTATCAGAATATTAAGAAACGGAATCAGAAGGAAAAATAACAGATAACAGCTTGTAAAGTCCCCGCTTACCCGGCCTATAGGTGATAAAACGTGTATGAGAGAGGTCAACGAAAATTTTTGTACTCCCGCAACGAGGAATATTCCATAGATGAGGATTTTATAAAACTCGACCTCAAGGACAAGCTTCAGAAACTTTTTAAGGGTTATATGCGATTTGCACATGAAGTATCCGGTGATAAGCACAAAGCAGTTAATGCCCGTTTTCCCCCATGCTCCAAAAAGCAACAAGAATATGGATCGCCATGAAGTGGGAGAGGCAGACATAACGTCGAAAAGCCCCGAATTTACCACATAATGATGCGCTACGATGAGCAACATCGTCAAAATGCGGAAAAGCTCTAAATTAGAATCCCTTTGCTTGGAAGAGGTACCCCCCCCCCGCCGGTTTTTGGATGAGATTATCCTTCTCTGTCATTTCTTCCACGTTTTCCCTTCTCCTCGCGCCCGTTCATTCCGACACAATTTTACAAATTCTTTCTACCTCATCAAGCCCCAGCTCCGCATACAGCGGCAAGGTGACCACCCGCGAGGCGATACTACGCACAATCGGCGTCTTATCGCCGCCCGCGGTCGGCAGATCTTTGTAACACGAAAAATCGTTTGTCAGCGGGTAGAAATACTTCCGGGCAATGATATTCTGCTCTTTCAGCCGTTCGCACGCCGCGTCGCGCATTTTCTCAGATTCAAACACCACCGGAAAATAGGCGTAATTCGGCTCAACGTCCGGTTGCGGCGCACAGAATGTGATCTTTCCGTAGCCACTCAGAAGCTCGCGGTATTTTTTCACAACTTCCTTGCGCTTGGCGATTTCCCCTTGCAGATGCCGCAGATTGCAAAGCCCCATCGCCGCCTGAAATTCGTTCATCTTGGCGTTTCCGCCGACAAACGGAACCGCTTCCGGGCCGTGAATGCCAAAGTTTTTCAGATCGTTGAGCGTCTGCACCATCGCATCGTCACGATAGCACACCGCGCCGCCTTCGATCGTATTAAAAACCTTTGTGGCATGGAAACTGAACATCGCCGCGTCGCCAAAGCAAGCCGCGCTGACGCCGTTTTTCGTCACGCCGAAGGCGTGGGCGGCGTCGTAAATAACCTTCAATCCGTGCTTGTCCGCGATTTTTTGTATCGCCTCGGTGTCACACAAATTGCCGTAAACGTGCACCGGCAGAATCGCGACGGTCTTGTCGGTGATGAGCGCCTCGATTTTGGCCGCATCCATGGTGTAGTCGCGGTCGTTGATGTCGCAAAACACCGGAACAAGCCCACTGCGCACAATGGCGTGTGTCGTCGATGCGAAGGTAAAGGGCGTGGTAATAACCTCGCTGCCGCGCGGGAAATTCATCGCCGCGAGGATGCCCTCCAGCGCGAGGTGCCCGTTTGTGTAGAGCGTCACATGGGGAACCTTCAAATATTCCTCCAGTGCCGTCTGAAATTTTTGATGCTTTTCCCCCATGTTCGTCAGCCAGTGACTGTCCCACAGACCGCGGATTTCTTCTATGTACTCCTCAAGCGGGGGCATGGAGGAGCGGGTGACGTTGATAGGCAACATAAACGATTTACCTCTTTAGGCCATACTTTCTTTCATTGAAACCTTAAAAGCGCTTTAAAAACATTTCCTTTTTTAAATCTTCTAACATGTGAATATAATCATATTGCGGACGGTAACCAAGATCGTTTACCGCTGCCGTAATATCCATGATATACTGTGGTGCATTTGGCAGATCGGGGCGTTCTATTATCTTCGACTTTTTCCCTTCTTGCCCAAACACGGAAACAATTCCTTTAATTTGGTCTTCTAACGTAGTTCCAATACCTGTTCCCACGTTATAATATCCGTGTGACAAATCGGACAATATTGCGAAATATAGCATCTGGCAAAAATCTTTTACATATACCATATCTTTTTTCGCTTTTTATCGCCCCACATTTCAATAGTTTCCCCCGTTATTGCTTTTTCAATTAAAAGGCGATAGCCAATTTTACGAACCTTCCCATCGACAAAATATTCGTCTATTGGAGACCATAAATAAATGGTCGGCAAGCGAAAAATGAAACTTTTCAATCCAAAACATTGACGATAATTTTCAATCAAATCAACAGCGAAATTCTTGGTCATCACATAGACAGAATGGTCGCTTGTAAAGCTAAATTTTCGAGGTAAATCAGGATGTAATACAATATTACTTTCTGCATGATCTTTAATGTCCCCAAAACTTTGTGAGAAGAGAATCCTATCAGCTTTGCATTTACGACAATATTCCAAAATGTTTAACGTACCGGTAATATTTACATCAATATACTTTTGCGGATAATATCCTTGCATTCTTGCAGGCATAAGTCCGGCAAGATGAACGACTGCATAAACATCGTCATGCGGTAGGAGCTCAAATTGTGCCCGATCGGTAATATTTACGTGAAAATACGGTATGGAATAAGATTCAAAAAAGTTTGTTTCTTTTTGTCCGACGGCAACTATTTGATATTCAGTCCGATCACACTTCGAGAAGAAATAATCAACAAAATATTTACCCACGTCGCCACTTGCACCGAATACAACAATTTTTTTCATAAAAAAACCATCCTAAAAAATATTTTTGAGGGCGTATTATTCCCAATGAAACCGAACGAGTGATTTCGTAATTTTATCCACAGGCAGAAACATTATCATATCTAAAATCGAGAGATTGGCTTGAAAAGGAGCTCCAAACTGCGAATAAAAAATATCGTCGGTTTTCAAAAAACGCAGTTGAATATGACTTTCTGCAAAATTTTTGCGATCATACAGTACCTTTCCGCCGATCGCATTGATGTACTCATCCGCGCCGAGAGTTTTGCAAATTGCAAGGATTTTGTCCTGCCCTTTTAATGTGTTATCCTTCTCAATTTGAGATGATAGGATTAGTTCAGAGTGTATATTCAGCCTTTCCCGCACCAATCGGAACGATTCTGAAATCAAATCAACGAGTTTCTCTTTTGGCTCCATAAACAGCGCTTCCAATATTGGAAACACTTCTGAAAACATCGGCGCCTTTTTATACGCCATCTCAACGGTGCGGAGCTGCTTTTTGAACAGTTTAGACTTTGTGTCGACTTGTATCTCGTTTATCAGTTTATTCTGGCTCGCGCCCAGCAGCGGAACGGTTATATACTGCGACTGCCCGTTGACCAAAATCCGGTTGCGATTGATCCATCCGCCATTGATATAATTGACGTCGTCAAACACGACGTAGACATCCACCGCATTCATCAGCTGCCAATAGCCGATATAAGGCAGAAAATACGGTTGCATAATCCCAACCCTCACGCCGCGCACCCCCTGTCGAAGG
>CANQQT010000057.1 GCA_947626065.1 uncultured Clostridia bacterium
GTCGCTCTTGGGTTCGTCGACAACTACGCCCCTTCTGGACTTCCACCACAGACCGACGACATGCCCGTCATACAAAAGAAAGCCTCCCGAAATGAGGAGGCTTCTTCTGTCCGCCGTTTCCGGCGTGGAGCTGCTAATCAGAATCGAACTGATGACCTCATCCTTACCAAGGATGCGCTCTACCGACTGAGCCATAGCAGCATCTGTTTTGTCAACGTCCCCTATTATAACAGATTCGACGCGTTTTGTCAAGAGCTTTTTTCGGAAAAATCACCTTTCTTCAGGAAAAAAACGCAAAAGAGTTGATTTCTTCCCCAACACGTGGTATAATAGAGAAGGTGCTATGGCGGCTTCCCTGCCGTAAATTCACGCTCCGGCGGACTTTTCACACGATCCCTCCATCAGGCCACCGCACCGGAAAGGAAAACATCATGGATCATCCGAAAATTCAGTTTTACACCGCCATGGGAACAATCACCGCCGAGCTTTACCCCGAAAAAGCACCGGAAACCGTGAAAAATTTTCTCTCCCTTGTCGATCGCGGCTTCTTTGACGGGCTGATTTTTCACCGCGTCATCCCCGGCTTTATGATTCAGGGCGGCGGCTACACCTCCACCTTCAAGGAGACCGACGCGAAGGCCATCCGCGGGGAATTTGCCGCCAACGGCTTCCCGGAAAACGACCTGCGGCACAAGCGCGGGGTGCTCTCAATGGCGAGAACCTCCGACCCGAATTCCGCCTCCTCGCAGTTCTTCATCATGCACGGCGACGCGCCGCATCTTGACGGCCAATACGCGGCCTTCGGCACCGTTACCGAGGGGATGGAGACCGTCGACAAAATCGCCTCGGTTGCGACCGGGCGGCTCGGCTATTTCAGCGACGTGCCGCTGACCCCCGTCGTCATCGAAAAGATCGAACGGGTCTGAGACCGGGGCAAGGTTCCTTCGGGAGAGGTCGTCGGGAGCTGTCTTTGAGAACGGTCTTCATTTTGTAAACGCTTTGGCAGACCGAAAGGCCTTCCGTCCTCTTGGGGCGAAAGGCCTTTTTCGTTCCGTGAAGCTCTCCGCAACGGTAAATTTTCCCCGTTGAGCGTGCAATCCGAAAACGCACGGGCGGCAAAGGCGTACGGGTACGCGACAGGGGCAAATTTCGGTCAAGGGCGCGGGTTTATTCCCCGGTTCCGATTCTTTGAATCTGCTCCCTCAGCCACGAGGCGTGGATTCCCTCGTCCTCGGCATATTCCGCGAAGATTTCGGCCATTTCGGGGTCGTCGGTCTCTTCGGAAAAGGTTTGAAACTCCTTCACCAGCTCCATGCTTCTCCCCCAAATGCGCATCATGCGGTCCCTCTCGGTGATCGGAAGTCCGTGTCGGTTGTCGGTTTTCACTTGTTTTTCCTCCGTTTTATAAAAGATTCTTTCGGGCGGGGATTTTCCCCTCAGGCGAAGACGAAATCCCCGCTCTTATATTTCACGGGAAGGCGGAGAAGAAAGCGGTCGGTCGTCCCGATTTTGTAGAAATAGAGGGCGTCGGGACAGGGCGACAGCCCAAGCGAGGCGTCCCTTGCCGCGCGAAGCGCCTCCTCCGACGGCTCCTCACGGAAATCGTATTCCTTCACTCCCGCGAAGGCCGTTTCCCCGAAGAGAACCGCCGCCGCGCTGTCGGGAAAGCTTTCGGAGGATACCCGGCGGAAAATCACCCCCGCCAGCGCCACCTTGACAAGATAGGGCCCGTCGGGACAGAGCGCATCGACCGCCGCGGCGACCAGTCGCCTCTCCTCATAGGCGGCGAGAGCGTCAAGGGCCGCCGGGAGTCCGAGACACCGGAGCGTTTCGGGGGTGGCGGTACCGGAGGGCGGCAATCCGCTCTCCCTCTGGAATTGCCGCACGGCCTCCCGGGTGAGAAGGTCGTAGACGCCGCTTACCTCCCCTATATAACAGCCCTCCTCCGTCAGTCTCCTCTGGATTTCCGCCACCTCCTCCCCGCCGTCCCCCGGCCTTGCCACCGTCGGAAGAAGGGCCTCCCCGTCGGGCGTACCCGTCTCCCCCTCCGACAGCAGGCAAAAGAGGCCGAGCGCCGCCGCCATCAGAAAAGCCGCGCCGAGAAGCGACCGAAAATACAGTTTCATTTCTTTCTCTTCCTTCCCTTTTTTCATAGTATCGGCGGTTTTTTGAAAAAATAATCGGGAATTTGAAAAAAGCACTTGAAAAAAGCTCCCGAATCTGTTATAATAGAAAAAGCTTCATACAGGCAAGGCATGGAACAGAGCATCCGGGATTTCCCGGACGGACGTCGCGAAAAGCCGCCGTTTTCAGGCATCTTTCCGGGGATTTTCCGGGGAGGGGTCGTATTCCGATAAACGGTTGGCCGCTGTCCTGCGGTTTTATGCCGGTAAGCAGGTCTTTTACAGCCGACGGCTGTGAACCATGTCAGGCGGGGAACCGAGCAGCATTAAGCAGTTGCGGTCGGTGTGCGAAAGGTCGCCTGCTTACCGGCATAAAGGCGCAGGAATTCCGGGTTCCGGGGCAAGACGGCCCGGCTTTCTTTTATGCCGTGCTTTTTTTGAGGGGAGGTTTTCTTCTGCATACCACTCTTTACAGAAAATGGCGCCCTACCGATTTTTCTTCTGTGGTCGGGCAGGAGCAGGTCACCGACGTTCTCCGCCATGAGGTGGCAACCGGCAAAACCACCCACGCCTACCTTTTCTGCGGCTCCCGCGGCACCGGCAAAACCACCTGCGCCAAGATTCTCGCAAAGGCGCTGAACTGCCTCTCCCCCGTCGACGGCAACCCCTGCGGCAAGTGCGAGGCCTGCCTCGCCGTCGAGCGCGGAGACGCCACCGACATCATCGAAATGGACGCGGCGAGCAACAACGGCGTCGACTACATCCGGGATATCCGGGAAGAGGCGGTGTATATGCCCGCCCTTCTCCAAAAAAAGGTTTACATCATCGACGAGGTGCATATGCTCTCGGGCAGCGCCTTCAACGCTCTTCTCAAGACCCTTGAGGAGCCGCCGGAGCACGTCGTCTTCATCCTCGCGACCACCGAGCTGCAAAAGCTCCCCGCCACCGTCATCTCCCGCTGTCAGCGCTTCGATTTCCGGCGCATTGACACCGAGGCGATTGCCGGGCGGCTGGAAACGATTGCCGCGAAGGAGGACATTGCCCTCACGCACGAGGCCGCGAAGCAGATCGCCCGTCTTTCGGAGGGCGGTATGCGGGACGCGATCAGCCTTCTTGAGCTTTGCTCGGGGAGCGGCAAGACCGTTGACGTCGCGCTTGTCAATGCGGCGGCCGGCGTCGCCGGACTGAAAACGGCGGCGGGACTTGTCGACGCGGTTCTGAAAAAGGACGGCACGGCGATTTTTGAAACGGTCGCTTCCCTTTCGGCCTCGGCCACCGACCTTTCGGTTTTCTTTTCGGAGCTCCTCTCCTTTTACCGGGATATGCTTCTTGCCCGAACCGTTCCCCACCCCGAAAAGCTCTTTGACCGGACGGAGGAGGACGTCAAGCTCATCCGGGATTCTGCCTCCCGGTTCACCCGCGAAAAGCTGATGTACCATCTGCGCCTCCTCGAGGAGGCCTATCTCACGATGCAGAGAAGCGCCTCCCTGAAACGGGTCGTCGCCGAAATGGCGCTTGTCAAAATGACCGACGAGAAGACCTCCGACCGCACCGACGCGCTTCTTGCGCGGATTGCGGCGCTTGAGGAAAAGCTCGCCTCCGGCGCGTCCTTTATTCCCGCCCCTAAAAAAGAGGCCGACGGGCCGGCGGACGGCGCGGAACCGGCAGTGGAGGACGCAAGGGGCGCCTCCCCCGCAGAAAAGCCGGTGGAAAAAGAGCCTTCGGAGGCTACAGACCGTCCGATTGAAAACTGGATTGAAATCGTGAAGACCGTCGAGCGCTCCGACAACGGCGCGGCCTCGGTTCTGAAGCTCGCCAAGGGCTTCCGGCGTGGCCGTCGGGTCATCATCAAGACCGCCGACGAATTTTCCCGGATGCTCCTTGACCGCAAGGAGGTTTTCGCCCTCATCGCCCCGGCCCTCAATTTAGCGGGGGAGCAGCCGGAGGTTTCCCCCGACGACCTCACGGTCGTCATCGAAAAGGCACAAGACACGGGGCCCGACCCGCTCTCCGAGCTGAGTTGACTCCGAAAATTCCCCGGCAGGCGGCCCCGGCCAACAGGGGCTTCTGCCGCAAAATATACCGCTGAAATCAGAAAGGAATCAATCCAAATGAAAGCAAGATTACCGCAAGGGATGGGCGGAGGCCCCTCCAATATGCAGGGCATGATGCGTCAGGTTCAGAAAATGCAGGAGGAAATGACCGCCCTCCAGGAGGATCTTGACGCCCGCGAATACGAGGTAAAAGCCGGCGGCGGTGTGGTGACCGTCAAAATCAACGGCAAGAAGGAAATTCTCTCGATTACGATTCAGCCGGAAATCGTCGATCCCGACGACATCGAGACGCTGAGCGACGTTCTCGTCGCCGCCGTCAACGAGGCCATCCGCAAGGTCGAGGAGGTCAACTCCTCCGAGCTCTCCAAGGTCACCGGCAATGTTTCGATTCCCGGTCTCTTCTGAGAAAAGGGAAAAATTCTCCGAAATTTCCCGATTCGAGGGATTTCTGTCCTTTTAAGAAAGACGAAAAAATCTCTGAAATTTTTCCGCTTTTCGGATTCCCAATTTCTTCTGAAAATGGGGAAAAATTCTACGGTTTTCCCTGTTTTGAAGATTCCATCTCCCTTTTGAAAAAGGAAAAAATTCTCCGGTTTTCTTTATTTTGAGGATTCCCGCGCCCTTTTGAAAAAAGGGAAAAACTCTCCGAAATTTTCTGTTTTGAGGTAAGCCATGGCAGACTACATCGAACCGCTTGAAATACTCATCGAACAGTTCCGAAAGCTCCCGGGCGTCGGGCGGAAATCCGCCGTTCGGATGGCCTTCGGCCTTATCGATATGTCCAAGGAAGAGGTTCAGCGGCTCGGGCAGACCCTCGTCTCGGCGCGGGAGCGCATCCGGCAATGCCGGGTTTGCGGGAATCTCTGCGAAAGCGAGCTTTGCCCCATCTGCGCCGACGAAGGACGGGATTCCGGGACGGTCTGCGTCGTGGAGGACGCCCGGGCGCTGATGTCGATCGAGCGCGTCAAGGAATACAACGGCGTCTACCATATTCTGGGAGGCACGATCTCCCCGATTGACGGCCGTGGGCCGGAGGATATCAACGTCGCTTCCCTTCTCTCCCGCGTTTCGGCGGGTGGCGTCCGCGAGGTCATCCTCGCCACCAATCCCACCGTTGACGGAGAGACCACCGCCATGTACCTTTCGCGGCTTCTCAAGGCCTATCCCGTGAAGACGACGCGGCTTGCCTACGGCATTCCGGTCGGCGGCGATCTCGACTATGCGGACGAAATGACGCTTCTCCGCGCCATCGACGGGAGGCAGGAGCTTTGAGATACAGCCGGGTCATCTGGGATTTCAACGGCACCCTTCTCGACGACGTGGCCGTCTGCATCCACTCCGCCGATACGCTTCTTGCCAGATACTCCCTTCCCCCGATTGCGACGGTGGAACGGTATCACGAGGTCTTCGGCTTCCCGGTTATCGACTACTACCGCCGGGTGGGCTTCGACTTCGACCGCCTCGATTTCAAGACGGTAGCCGACGAATGGGTTTCCCTTTATCTTGACGAGGTCGAGCGTGCGCCTCTTCGGGCCGGCATTTCCGAAACCGTGCGGGAAATCACCCGGCGCGGCCTTCCGCAGACGGTTCTTTCGATGACAGAGCAGAAGATGCTTCTTCATCAGTTAGACATTGTCGGCATGAGGGAGGACTTCGACGAGGTGGTCGGGCTCGACAACGTCTATGCGTCGAGCAAGCTGGCCCTCGCCGCCGCATGGCGAAAAGAGCATCCCGGGGAGCATCCCCTTTATATCGGGGACACGCTTCACGACGCGGAAAGCGCCGGGATCATCGGGGCCGACTGCCTTCTCCTCACCGGCGGACACGAAAGCGCTTCCTCCCTCGCCTCCTCCGGGCTTCCCCTTCTCACCTCTCCGCAAGAGGTTCTGGCGTATCTTGAAGGATAAATTTTGGTCAAAGGCGCGGCGGAAGTCCGCGTCTTCCGCGAAAAGAGTCTTCTCCGCCCAAAAAAGCGGCGTTCCCCGCAAAAATGCCGGAAACCGCCCTCTTTTCCGAAGAAATTCTTCTTTATCCCTTGACTTTTTTTCCATTCTGTGTTATCATGAAAACAGTTCAAAGGCTGTGACGGCGTGTCAGTAAATGCGGCTTCCTTCTGTCAGAGAATCGGTGTCATCGGCTGGAAGCACCGTCAGATTCCCGCATTGAATTTCAGCGCCTGAGCCCTTCCGCGAAAAGCGTCGGCGTTAAGCGGAATGTCCTCGCCGCATTAAGGCGAAAGAGTGCGGATTTTCCGAACACGGGTGGTACCGCGAGCTTGCTCGTCCCATGATTTGTGGGGCGCTTTTTCTTTTTTCGACGGCGTTTTTGCCACCCCCGGCGAGCTCTTTTCCGAGATCGGAAGGCCTTTTCCTTCCGGCGAGGCCTTTTCGAAAATTTCCGGCGACTCTTTTCTTTCCGGCGGGTTCCGTTTGGCCTTCCGGGCGGGGCTTCGCGGTGCGGTTTCCCTTTTTGACGACGGGCCGCGGACAACCTTCCTTTCCCGCTTTCCCCATTTGCCCTCAAAATTTTCAGCCTCCTCTTCGCCGAAATTTTTTCTCGGTGAAAGTCCTCCTCTCCCACCGGCCGGGAGAAGGAGAATCCCATGGCCGGAGAAACGGACTGCTCTATGCTTGAAACAACTCAAAAAATCAGAGAAAAATTCTCCTCCCTTCTCTCCGAGGTGAAGTCCTCCGCCGACCTCGACGCCCTTCGCATCGAGTTCCTCGGGAAAAAGGGACAGATTGCCGCGCTGATGACCAATCTTAAGGACGTGGCCGCCGACCGCAAAAAGGAAGCGGGCCGCATCATCAACGAGGCGAAGCAATTCATCGAGGAAAAGCTCCGCGAAAAGAACGACGAGCTGATTGCCCTTGAGGAAAAGCGTCAGATCGACGCCGCCGAGGTCTACGACGACACGCTCCCGGTCGACCCCGGCCTCGGCTCCTACCATCCCATCACCCTGATTCAGCGCGAGGTAGAGGAAATCTTCTCCTCCATGGGCTTTTACGTCGAGGACTACAGCGAAATCGTCGACGACTACCACTGCTTCGAGGCCCTCAACATCCCGAAGCACCACCCGGCGCGGGATATGCAGGACACCTATTATCTCGACAACGGTCAGCTTCTGAAAACCCACACCTCGGCGGCGCAGAACTACATCATGAGAAAGTACGGCGCTCCGGTTCGCGCCGTCTTCCCCGGTCGTTGCTTCCGGAACGAATCGACCGACGCCTGCCACGAAAACACCTTCTTTCAGCTGGAAGGCATCATGATCGACCGCGATATTTCGATTTCCAACCTGATTTATTTCATGAAAACCATGCTTTCGGAGGTTTTCAAGCAGGATATTACCGTCCGTCTGCGCCCCGGCTTCTTCCCCTTCGTCGAACCGGGCTTTGAGCTCGACATCAAATGCACCATCTGCGGCGGCGTCGGCTGTCCCTCCTGCAAAAATTCCGGCTGGCTGGAGCTCTGTCCCTGCGGCATGATTCACCCCAACGTTCTCCGCGCCGGGGGAATTGATCCGGAGGAATACACCGGCTTCGCCTTCGGCCTCGGCCTCACGCGGCTTGCCATGATGAAATACGGGATCAAGGACATCCGCGTCCTGAACAGCGGAAATCTCCGCGCTCTGTCGCAGTTTATCGACGGCTGAGCCCTCCCCTTCTCCAAAAATTACCCTTGAAAGGATGATTCCGGCCCCCTCTCGGAAGGTATCGCCGGAAACCGGATAAAAGCTATGTTTGTATCAATGAACTGGATCAAAGAATACGTCGACCTTGAGGGCGAGGACATCGGGGAGCTGATCCGCCGCTTCACCCTCTCCACCGCCGAGGTCGAGGAGGTTTATCACAAAGGGAGCGACGTCTCCGGCGTCATCGTCGCGCAGATTGTGGCGCTGGAAAATCACCCCAATTCCAAGAAGCTTCACCTTCTGAAGGTCGATACCGGGAAGGAAATCCTCGATATCGTCTGCGGCGCTCCCAACGTCTCGGTGGGGCAGAAGGTCGCTCTGGCGACGGTCGGCAGTCACGTCTGCGCCGGGCCGATCGGAAAGGCGACGATTGCCGGCTACGATTCCTACGGAATGTGCTGTGGAGCCGACGAGCTCGGCATTGCCGACGGCCATATCGGCCTGATGGAGCTCGACAAGGACGCGCCTCTCGGCACCGACATCAAGGAGCTTTACCCCCTGATCGACGACACGGTTTTCGAGGTGGACAACAAGTCCCTCACCAACCGCCCCGACCTTTGGGGCCACTACGGCATTGCGCGGGAATTCGCGGCCCTCACCGGCAAGGAGCTGAAGCCCCTTTCCCTCGCCGAAATCCGCTATGACGGGGACAGAAAAATTTCCGTCAAAACGACGCGGGAGGATCTTCTCTACCGCTACTCCTGCCTTGAGATTTCGGGAATTTCCAAGAACCGCTCTCCTCTCGATATGCAGATTCGCCTCTACTACTGCGGAATGCGGGGAATCAATCTCCTCGCCGACCTCACCAACTACGTCATGCTGGAGCTCGGACAGCCGATGCACGCCTTTGACGCGCGGAAGATTGAATCGATCACCGTCGGCACTCCGAGCGCCCCGATGACCTTCACCACCCTCGACGGAAACGAGCGCGCCATCACCGAGGACACGCTGATGATTTACAACGGCTCCACCCCGGTGGCCATCGCCGGAATCATGGGAGGTCTTGACTCCGAAATCGTCGACAGCACCGACGCTCTGGTGCTGGAATCGGCCAATTTCGACGGCATTTCGATCCGCAAATCCTCCTCCCGGCTCGGGCTCCGCACCGACGCGAGCATCCGCTACGAAAAAATTCTCGACCCTTCCCTCACCGTTATCGCCATTCAGCGCTTCCTCTTCCTCCTCGAAGGAATCGACCCCGGCGCCCACGTCACCTCCCAGCTCGCCGACTGCCGCGTGAAGGACTATCCGACGGTAACTCTGACGATCAGCAAGGATTACGTCGACCGCTACACCGGCATCGATATTTCGGAGGAACAGATCGAAAAGACGCTCACCCTTCTCGGCTTTACCGTCAAGAAGGAGGGGCATACCTTTACCGTCACCGTTCCCTCCTTCCGCGCCACCAAGGACGTGACGATCAAGGCCGATCTGATTGAGGAAATCACGAGAATTTACGGCTACGACAATTTTGAAATCACGACGACCAAGAGCCTTCTGCGACCGGTGGAAAAGACGGTGAACAAGCGGGAGGACGCCTCCGTCAAGGATCTTTTGGTACAGCGCTTCGGCCTCCACGAGGTTCACTCCTACATTTGGTGCGACGGCAAGAAATACAAGCGCCTCGGCATCGAGGTGGAAAACAACGTCCGCATTCTGAACATTCCCACGCCGGAAAACGGCACTCTGCGCAATTCCATGCTTCCGACGATGCTCACCTTCCTCTACGAAAACAAGAGCTTCTCCGACCGGTTCGGCGTCTTTGAGATTGGCCGCGTCGTCAAGGGAAAGAAGGAAAACGGCGAATGCAACGAGCGGCGGACGCTCGGCTTTGCGCTCTACGGCAAGGCACTTCCCGAAAAGGAGCTTTATTTCAGCGCCGTTTCGATTCTCCGCGCCCTCTTCCTTGAAATCAAGCACAGCACCCCCGGCTTTGTCAAGATTTCGCCGGAGCATGACTGGCAGCATCCGAAGAATACCTCCGCAATTCTTGCCGACGGCAAGCGGGTCGGCGTTCTCTGCACGCTTCACCCGAAAAACCTCGCCAAGCTGGAAAAGGGCGCCTTCGCCGTCTGCGTCGAAATCGATCTCGACGACTTTTACGGCGTCCCGGAGGCACCGCTCTCCTTCACCGAGCCCTCGAAATTCCCCGCCATCGACTACGACCTCTCCCTCGTTATGCCGGAGGGCGTGCCTTATTCCTCAGCGGAGGAGGTCTGGGTCGGCCTTTCCCTTCCGGAGCTCATCGGCACCCGCCTGATTGACGTCTACGACATGGGGAAGGAAAAGAGCGTAACCGTCCGCTTCACCTTCTCCTCGCAGGAAAGAACCCTTTCGATGGCCGAAACGCAGGAATCGGTCGATAAAATCGTCGCCGGACTGGAAAAGAAGGGAATTCTTTTAAGAAGCTGACCTTCTCTGCGGCGGGCTGCCTTCTCCGCTTGGCGGCCCGCCGATTTTCAAAGGGAGGATGACATGAACGCAACCGAACTGATTGACCGGCTGGAGGAATTTTTCTCCCGCGACGACCTGTCGGGGGCCGGGGAATTTCTCCGCTATTCCCGCCGCCTCTGCCTTGCCGAGGGGGACGACTCCCTCCTTCTCACCGTCCTCAACGAGATGATGGGGCTTTACCGCAAGACGCGGGAGGAGGACGCCGGGCTTGAGGCGGTGGCCTCCGGGATTTCCCTTCTTAAGCGGATGGGGCTTGCCGACACCGTCACCGGGGGAACGACCTATCTGAACGCCGCGACGACCATGAAGGCCTTCGGGCGGGCGGCGGAGGCCCTGCCCTACTATGAAAACGCCGGGCGGATCTATCGGGAAAAGCTCTCCCCCACCGACTGCCGACTGGCGGGGCTTGCCAACAACGCGGCGCTGGCGCTTGTCGACCTTCACCGCGACCGGGAGGCGGAGGAGGCCTACCGTTTCGCCCTTTCGGTTCTTGAAAAGAATTCCGGGCAGGAGCTCGATATCGCCAACACCTACGTCAACATGGCGCATCTCTATGAGGGCCGGGAGGACTACGGGGCGATTGAAGCCTGCCTTGACAAGGCGTGGGAGGAACTGGAGAAGGCGGCGCGGGGGAGCTACTACGCCTACACCTGCAAGAAATGCGCCCCCTCCTTCGGCTACTTCGGTTATTTTGCGCGGGAAAAAGAACTGAACGAAAGGGCGGCGGCCTATTATGAACGGGATTGAGATCGCGAAAGAGGCCTTTTTTACCCGCTTTCTTCCGAAGGTTCCGGAAAATCTCCTCCCCTGCTTCTCGGCGGGGCTGGTCGGCAACGGCTCGGAATGCTTCGGCTACGACGACGACCTCTCCCGCGACCACGATTTCGACGGCGGCTTCTGCGTCTGGGTTGACGACGCCGCCTTTGACGCGGCCTTCCCGCTCCTCGACGGGCTATACCGCGACGCCATGCGCTTCTCCCCCTACTACTCCCCTGTCAGTCGGGGAGCCGAACGGCGGCGGGGCATTTTCAAGACCTCCGACTTTTACCTCGGCCTACTCGGTCTGCCCGGCGCGCCGAAAACCCCTGCGGAATGGCTTTCCCTTCCCGATTATGCGTTAGCCGCAGCGACCAACGGCGTAGTTTTCACCGAGACGGCCACCGATTTCACCTATATCCGCAATTCCCTCTGCCACGGCCTTCCCCGCGACGTCCTTCTTAAAAAGCTGGCGAAGGGGCTTCTCCTTGCCGCGCAGGCGGGGCAGTACAATTTTCCCCGCTGTCTGAAACACGGGGAGCCGGCCGCCGCCCGGCTCGCTCTTTCGGAATTCGTTTCCTCCTTTTCTGCCTGCGTCTACTATCTGAACCGTCGCTTCCCGCCCTATTACAAATGGCTTCTTCGGGGGATGAAAAATCTTCCCACACTCGGCTCGACGGGGGAAGGCCTTTCGGCGCTTCTCCTCACGCAGGACGGGGAGGACTGTGCCTCCGGGGCGGAGGCTCTCTGCGCTTCCCTTCTCTCCGAGCTTCGAGCGCGGGGCCTTACCGAGGGGGAAGAAAGCTACCTTGAGCCGCACGCCTTCCGGGTGAAAGAAAAAATTTCCAACCCGAAGCTGCGGGCCCTTCATATTCTTCTCTGAAAAGGGAAACCCTTTAAAAGCACTGACGAAAGGAATCTGCCATGCATAACGAACTTTTTTCGATAGGACCGGTGACGGTCTACGGCTACGGGCTGATGATCGCCATCGGCGTTTTGGCCGCCTATTTTGCCGCTTCTCTCCTCGCCAAAAAGCAATCGCTGGATCCCGACCCGGTCTTTTCCCTTCTCCTCGTCGGCGTCGGCTTCGGCATTCTCGGCGCAAAGCTCCTCTACTATATCACGATTTTTGACGAGATTCTCGCCAACCCGAAGCTTCTTCTCGACGTCGGGGACGGCTTTGTCGTCTACGGAGGCGTCATCCTCGGAATCGCCGCCGCCTATCTCTATTGCCGAATAAAAAAGCTTCCCTTCCTCTCTTATCTCGACTGCGCGGCGCCGGCCATCGCGCTTGCGCAGGGCTTCGGGAGGATCGGGTGCTTCCTTGCCGGCTGTTGTTACGGCATTCCCTTTGACTCCCCCATTTCCGTCACCTTTCAGCATTCCGATTTTGCCCCGAACGGCATTCCCCTCTTCCCGACACAGCTTGTCTCTTCGGGACTGAATTTCCTGCATTTTCTCCTCCTTACCCTTCTTTTGAGGAGCGGAAAGCTGAAAAACCGCATCGGCCCCGCTTACCTGATTTTCTACAGCGTCGGGCGGTTCGGCATCGAATTTCTCCGTGGAGACCTTGAGCGGGGGAAGGTGGGGGCCCTTTCGACCTCGCAGTTTATCTCTCTCTTTGTCGCGGCGGCGGGGATCGCACTGCTTGTCCTTCTGACGGTGAAGCAAAAACGGACGCCTGCCGTCGCCGGGGAAGCGCTTCCCGACGCTGAGAACAGTGGAAAAAAAGAAAAACCCGATACGGAGGGCAAAAAGAAAGCCGACCGTTCCGGGACGGAGAAAGAAAAGGAAGCCGAAGACTCCGAGAGTGGGGAGAAAGAGAAACTCAAGGCCGCTGAGACCGGGGACATGAGTAAAACGGAAAACTCCGCGTGCGCAGAGAAAACGACCCCCGAATCCGACGCCGCGCAGGAAACCGGGAACCATGAAACCGGCGGCGAAAAGTAAGTCACTGTCCGGGAGGGAGAATGAAAAGGAAGGCGAAGGCTCCGAGAGCGGTGACAAAGGCGCAGGGAGCGAAACCAAGAGCTGAACCGGCCTCTGCGTCTGAAACCCTTTCCCCTGCCCTTCCGACGAAAGTTAAAACTGCGGCAATCGGACAAAACAACAAGTCAAAAAAGACCCGCCGACGGAAACCCGTCGGCGGGAATTTTTGCTTGTACTTTTGCCTATCGCCTTTGGCTGGGTCTCATTGGTATGGGTACTGTGCATTCGCCTGTTGGATAACGTATAATATTTTTCGCAAAAAGAAAAAAGGGAAAAATATAGACAAGTCCCTTTACTTCTGGTAGAATGAAGTCACCACAACCAAACATTCGAAAGGAGTAAAGGAACATGTCCAAAGAAATTATACAGCTAAATGAGGAAGCTGTCAAGGTGGAA
>CANQQT010000058.1 GCA_947626065.1 uncultured Clostridia bacterium
GGTCACTTAATTATACCACAACATAGGGAGATCTTCTCTACTTTTTTGGGTCATATCATTTTATCACATACATTTTTAAACTTTTTTCTCAAAAAAGGCGTTTTTCATAAGTTCGCTCCTCTCTTTCGCGTAGGCATAGGCGCGCGCGAAATCCGACAAGCCCGCGCTGGTTTTCTCAAGAAGCGAAAAACAGAGGCTTCGCAGGGGAATCGGCAGGGCCTCGGGAAGGACGGAAAAGAGCCTTTTCCTCGCCGCGTCGTTCTCCCCTTCCGTATAGAGGAGATATCCCTCGGCCAGCGCCGTTTCCGCGTTCTCTGGGAATTTTGCACGGGCAAGAAAGGCTTTCGCCGCCTCTGCTCCGGCGTCACGGATCAAAAAATAAAGCGCCGCAAAGGTCTGGATTCCCTCCCCGCAGGGCGGAAATTCCAGCGCCGCCGCAAGAAAATCCTCCCCGTCCTCCTTGTCTTTTGCGGCAAGGAGGGCGGCGATTACGGCCTCCCACATCCGGCAGTCGGTATCGTGCGGAAAGGTAAAGGACTTCCGATAGGCGGCCACCGCCGCACGGTGGAAAAGCTCCTTGGCAAGGGGCAGACTCCCGGTATACAGCTCCTCTTTTCCCATTCGGTAGGAGCAGTCGGCGAGGAGAAAATCCCCCTCCTCATCCCCCTCAAAAAGGGCCTTCCCGTATTCGAGGCAGAGGGCATAGTTCCCCGCCCGGTATTCCTCGCGCAGTTTTTCGGCAAGGCGCGAGCGCCGGTAGAGGTCGCCGCCCTCCCCGCCGTCCAAAAGCGCCCCGACCGGAAGGTCAAGGCGGGAAGCCAGCGCCGCGAGAACGGCAAGGGACGGGGTCGCGCCGCCGTTTTCAATCCGGCTGAGCATATTGCGGGTCACAATCCCCTCGCTGAGCTCCTTTTGGGTCATTCCCTTCTCTTTTCGGGCTTCCCTCAGCCTTTTTCCGAGCAGGGGAAAGGACAGGGATTCCTTTTCCACGCGCCGCGCCTCCCTTCTTCAAAATCCGGGAACGCGTCCCGGCGAGGGCATTTTCTGTTTCTTCCGGCGTTTTTTCCCATTCACCAAAAGGGAATTTAAAACGCTTCTCTGGGAAGAACTCCCGCTTTCAAATAGTCTTCGGCGATCTGCTTTTCAATGTCGCGCCCCATGCTGTCGGCGGTCTTGAGCAGTGTTTCGGTCTTGGCGCGGATGTGGTCGGTGAGCTCGCTGAACCGGCTCTGCGACTCGGAAATCAGCTTGGCGTAATCGGAGAGATAATTCTGAGACACCGTGCGAAGCCGGTCGTCAAGACAGGCGATCATGGCGTTCATCTTCTCCTCCGCCCTCGCTTTAATCTCCTCCGCCTCTTTATGCGCGTCGGCGCGGATTTTTTCCGCCTCGGTATTGGCGTCCTTGATGATTTTGTCGGCGTTGCTGTTGGCGACGATCAGAATGCTTCCGACCTGTGCGCTCATGGAGTCGTAAAGCCTTGACTTCTCCTCCTGTTCGGCGTCGGAGGAGGCCTCGGCCTTCATTTTTTCAAGCTCGGCGGCGAGGCGGTTTTTCTCTTCGCTGATCTCTTCGATTTTTCTTTTCAGCTCCTCGGTTTCGGCGACCAGCTTTTCCCGCTCTCCGCCGTCCCCGGTCGGGATTTTTTCCTGAAGCTCGGACAGGCGGGCGAGCAGCTCCGCTTCCTTGCGCGAAAATTTCAGATTGATTTGCTCGATATAGGCGTTGACATCTTCCTTGTTGTATCCCCGGAAGGATTCGCGGAAACGTAGCATATTCTGGGAATTATTCATGGATGAATTATTCACGTTTTTTGACCATTTCCTTTTCTGGCTTTTTTTCTTTCGTTTGTTTTCCCGGGTCGCTTCTCCCGGGAGAGGAGATTTTTCTTTTTTTCGCCTTTTTTGTTCCCCTTATCCGCCGGAAAGCGGGGCTTTTCCCCCGGCTCGGCGCTGACGAGGCACTCTTTTCCGTTTCCGATGAGGTCCTCTCTCCCGCACCTTCTCAGCGCTTCCCTTACCAGCGGCGCGTTTTCCTTCTTACTGTATTGCAGAAGTGCGCGCTGCATTCTTTTTTCGCGGTAATCGCTTGTACAGTAGACTTCCTTCCCGGTCAGGGGATCGATGCCCGTATAGTACATGACGGTGGAAGCCGTTCCGGGCGTCGGGTAGAAGTCCTGCACCTGCTCCGGCCGGATTTGATTCTTTTTCAGATAGATCGCCAGCTCCACCGCGTCGTTCAGCGTGCTTCCCGGATGGCTGGACATGAGATAGGGGACGATGTACTGTTCCTTGCCGCAGGCCTCGGAATAGGAAAAATATTTCTTTTTGAAGGCCTCGTAGACGGCGACAGGAGGCTTTCCCATCAGGCGGAGAACTCCGTCGCAGATATGCTCCGGCGCCACCTTCAGCTGTCCGCTGACGTGATCGCTGACCAACTTTTTGAAGAAGGCGGGATCGGGGTCGGCGAGCATATAGTCGTAACGGATGCCCGACCGGATGAAGACCTTTTTCACGCCCGGCACCCTTCCGACGGCGTCAAGGAGCTTAATATACTCGCTGTGATCGGCCACCAGATTCTTACAGGGTCTCGGCGTCAGACAGCGCCTGTTCAGGCAGACGCCCTCCGTCTTCTGCTTTTCACAGGCCGGGCCCCGGAAGTTGGCCGTCGGGCCTCCGACGTCGTGGATATAGCCCTTGAAATCGGGCATGGCGGCGATGATTTCCGCCTCTTTTACGCAGGATTCGATGCTCCTTGACCGCACGCTCCTCCCCTGATGGAAGGTCAGCGCACAGAAGCTGCATCCTCCGAAGCATCCGCGATTATGGGTAATCGAGAAGCGCACCTCTTCGATTCCCGGAATGCCTCCCTCTTTTTCGTAGGAGGGATGATAGGTTCTTGTGTAGGGCAGAGCATACACGCGGTCGAGCTCTTCCCTTTCAAGCGGCGGCATGGGCGGATTCTGCACCAGCATTTTCTTGTCGTAGATCTCGGTGACGGCCTTTCCGGTGATCGCGTCCTGATTCAGATACTGAATCCGATAGGCCTCGGCGTAGAGCCGTTTGTCGGACTTCAAATCGTCGTAGGAAAAGCCGCCGACGCTCTCAAAATGCGGCGTATCGTCGAGGGAGGTAAGATAGACCGTTCCCCGCACGTCGTGAATCTTTTTGACGGGGATTCCCCGGTCGAGGAGCTCGGCGACCCGGAGGAGAATGTTCTCCCCCATGCCGTAAGTCAAAAGATCGGCGCGGGAATCGACCAGAATGCTCCTTCTGACGCGGTCATCCCAATAGTCGTAATGCGCAAAGCGACGGAGAGAGGCCTCAAGGCCCCCGAGGATAATCGGGACGTCCCCGAACGCCTCGCGGATCCGATTGCAATAGACAATCACGGCGCGGTCGGGGCGTCGGCCGGGTTTTCCTCCCGGCGAGTAGTAGTCATAGCTCCGCTTCTTTTTGGCGACCGTGTAATGGGCCACCATCGAATCGATGTTTCCTCCCGAGACGAGAAAGCCGAGGCGCGGGCGACCGAACTCCCGAAAGGCGTCGGCGCTTTTATAATCCGGCTGTGCCAGCATGGCGACGCGATAACCGGCGGCTTCCAGCACGCGGGAGATGATGGCCGGGCCGAAGGAGGGGTGATCGACGTAGGCGTCGCCGGAAACGTAGACGAAATCCGGCTCTTTCCAACCTCGCTCAAGCATTTCCTTCCGGTTGACCGGCAAAAAGGCTTGTTCCGTCATTCCCTTCCCTCCCTTCCGTGCAAGGCATGACCGCGTAGGCCGCCCTTGCGGAAATTACAAGGCCTTCTGCTCGACCATCTCAAAGACTTCGAGCACGTCGCCTTCCTTGATGTCGTTGAACTTTTCAAGTCCGACGCCGCATTCGTACCCCTCGGCCACCTCGCGGACGTCGTCCTTGAAGCGGCGGAGTGAGGAAATTTTGTCCTCGAAAATCACGACGCTGTCCCGCAGAACGCGAATCTGCCCACGGCGGGTGATTTTTCCGTCAAGGATATAGCAGCCGGCGATCGTTCCGACGTTAGGCACGTGAATGGTTTGACGGACCTCGGCATGACCGAGAAGCTCTTCCTTGTAGACCGGCGCGAGCATTCCCTTCATGGCCGCAGTGATTTCCTCGATGCACTCGTAAATGATGCGGTAGGTACGGATATCGACCTTCTGCCGCTCCGCCGTGTCGAGCGCGTTCCGGTCGGGCCGGACGTTGAAGCCGACGATGATGGCGTTGGAGGCGGAGGCGAGCATGACGTCGTTCTCGGTGATTCCTCCAACGGCGGAATGGATGACGTGAACCTTGACCTCGCTGTTCGAGAGCTTTTCAAGGGAGGAGCGAACCGCCTCGGCGGAGCCGACCACGTCGGCCTTGACGATGATTTTCAGCTCCTTGGCGCCGTCGGAAATCTGCGCGAAGAGATCGTCGAGGCTTACCTTGGCGTTGGCGCTGAATTCCGCGTCCTTAATCTTCTGTCTGCGGCGGTCGGCCAGCTCTCTTGCCATTCTCTCGTTTTCGACGGCGTTGAATTCGTCGCCGGAAACCGGGACGTCGGAGAGACCGATGATCTCCACCGGGACGGAGGGGCCGGCCTCGGAAACCGAAGCGCCCTTGTCGTCCCGCATGGCGCGGACACGGCCAACGGTCGTTCCGGCGATGACGGTATCGCCGTTATGAAGGGTTCCGTTCTGAACCAGTACCGTCGCGACGGGGCCTCTGCCCTTGTCAAGGCGTGCCTCGATGACGATACCCTTGGCGCGGCGGTTGGGATTGGCCTTCAGCTCCTTCATTTCGGCGACAAGAAGCACGCTTTCGAGGAGCTTGTCGATTCCCTGCTTGGTAAGGGCCGATACCGGGACGCAGATGACGTCGCCGCCCCAGTCCTCCGGAATCAGGTCGTATTTCGTCAGCTCCTGCTTGACGCCCTCCGGATTGGCGCCCTGCTTATCCATCTTATTGATGGCGACGATGATGTCGAGCCCGGCGGCCTTGGCGTGGTTGATGGCCTCGATGGTCTGCGGCATGATGCCGTCGTCGGCGGCGACCACCAGAATGGCGATATCGGTCGCCTGTGCGCCTCTTGCCCGCATGGCGGTGAAGGCCTCGTGTCCGGGGGTATCAAGGAAGGTGATCGGCTGGCCGTTCACCGTGACGCGGTAGGCGCCGATGTGCTGTGTAATGCCTCCCGCCTCTCCGGCTGTGACGTTGGCGTGGCGGATGGCGTCGAGGATGGAGGTCTTTCCGTGGTCGACGTGGCCCATGACGACGACGACCGGCGCTCTCGGAAGGAGATTTTCTTCGGAATCCTCTGCCTCGTCGAAGAGCTTTTCCTCGATGGTGACGGTGACCTCGTGGTTGACCTTGGCGCCGAGCTCGTCGGCGACGAGATAAGCGGTATCGTAATCGACGACCTGATTGACGTTGGCCATGACGCCGAGGAGCATCAGGCGCTTAATGACTTCGGAGGCGGTGACCTTCAAACGAGTGGCCAGCTCTCCGACGGTGATTTCGTCGGGAATCGAAACCGTCAGCTGTTGCTTGCGGGCACGTTCAAGCTCCTGCTGCTTGATTTTGTCCATCGCCCGCTTTTCCTTGTCGTTCTTTCCGGAAAAGCCGCCGCGGGGATTTCCTCCCTGTTTCTTGACCTTTTGCTTTTCGGGGGTATAGAGATTTCTTCCCGATTCGGGCGTGACGAAGGATTCGAGCTTTTCGTCGTATTTGGAGAGATCGACAACGCTGGCGCGGGTATCGACGACGCGGCTCTTTCCAACGTGGCCGTCCCCGTGGGAGGTAATAACGGTGCCGCTCTTCTCTTCTCTTCCGCCCATGACGAAGGGCGGCTTCTGCTGAGTCGATTGCTGTTGCGGCGTCTGGGACCGCTTGGGATCGCGCAGAGGCTTTTTCTCTTTCTGACTGCTGAAATCGGGGCGCTTTTCAAACCGGGAGGCGCTGGCCGCCGCACGGTTGTCGGGCCGGTTATCCTTGCGTGTAGGCGCGCCGGTCGACGCAGGCTTTCCCTCGGTCTTTCCGGTCGGCTTGCCCTCCGGCTTTTTCCCTTGTACAGATACTTCCTTCGGCTTTTCGGAAGCCGATTTTTCGACCGACTTTTCTGTCAATTTTTCGGCCGAGGTTTTGGTCGAGAGTTCGGTCGAGGGTTCGACTGGTTTCTTTTCCTCCGGCGCGGCGGGGGCTTTTTCCTCCTGCGCAGGCTTGGCGGGAGTTGCCTCCTCCGGCTTCTTTTCCGGCGCGGGGGGATTCTTCCGCCGAATGGTTACCGTGCGGTTCATGTAATCGTCGAAATTGGCAACCTGCTTCTTTGCGGTCAGGGCGTTCAGCACGACGTCAAATTCAGCGGATTCCACAACCGAAGAATGCTTTCTCTCGCCCAACCCGAGTTTTGAAAACAGATCAAGCAGATCCTTGCTCTTCATATCAAGGTCTTTCGCCAATGTGTTGATCTTGTATTTTTGATTGTCTATCATTCTGTGATCAATCCTTTCCTGAATGTCGACCGTTCTTTATCCGTTTGCGCCGGGGAGCCCGGCGGCTTTGAGGATTCCCTCGGAGAAGGCGCAGTCAAAGGTCGCAAGCACGGCAATCGCTGAGGCTTTCCCCACCCGTGAAGCAAGTGTACCGGAAGTCGCTTCCGTTTCCAGCAGGCGGACCCGGTAATAGCCGCAGGCGTCCCGTATCCGCTTTTTTGTGTTTTCCGACGCGTCGGAGGCGAGAATCACGACGCCGGGCGGTCGGTGTCTTCCCTCTTCCTCCGGGCTTCCGTGGCGGCGGATTTCGTCGCACACCCGGTCGGCGCCCACAGAGAGCTTTCCCGCCCGCATGGCAAAGCCGAGCAGGGAGAGCAGCTTTCCTTTTTCTTTTTCCTTTTTTGCTTCGGCCAGCAGTTTTTCCCGTTCGTTTTCAGTTTCCGACATAATTTAAAAGCTCCGCCTCCAAAAGTCCGTAAACCTCCGGGGAAACCGGGACGCCGAGATTTTTCTCCAGCCGTTTGGCCTTCCGCGCCTTTTTCAGGCATTCGGCGTTTTTGCAGAGGTAAGCGCCTCGCCCGGATTTCTTTCCGGTGAAGTCAAGCTCCGTTTTCCCTTCCGGGGTCCGCACGACCCGAATCAACTCTTTTTTCGGAAACGATATTCCGCACCCTACGCATCTGCGCTCAGGTAATTTCTTTTCCGCCGCCGGCATCTTTTTTTTCCTCAGGGCGCGACCTTGATATCGATCTTGTATCCCGTCAGCCGGGCGGCCAGCCGGGCGTTCTGCCCCTCCTTGCCGATGGCAAGGGAGAGCTGGTCGGCGTCTACGTAAACGCGGCAGACCCTCTCATCCTCGAGCACGACCTCGTTGACCGTGGCCGGGGAGAGGGCGGCGGCGATAAATTCCGCCGGGTCCTCGCTGTATTTGATGATATCGATTTTTTCACCGCCGAGCTCGCCGATGATGCTGTTGATACGCATACTCCGCGCGCCGATGCAGGCGCCGACGGGATCGACGCTCTCGTCGCGGGACATGACGGCGACCTTGCTTCTTGAGCCGGCCTCCCGCGTGACGCCCTTGATGATGACGGTGCCGTCCTGAATTTCCGGAATCTCCAGCTCAAACAGGCGGCGGACAAGTCCGGGATGCGTGCGGGAAAGCGTCACAAGAGGCCCCTTGGTCTCTTTTTTGACCTCGGTTACGAAAACCTTGATTTTTTCGTTGCCCGCATAGGTTTCTCCCGGGATCTGCTCCCCCTTGAGCAGGGTGGCGATGCTGGTGCCGGTATCGACGGTGACGTGACCCGTCGCCTCGTCGGTGCGCAGGACGGTGGCGGTGATGATTTCTTCCTTCTTGTTTTCGTATTCCTTGATCATCATCCCGCGCTCCGCCTCACGGATGCCCTGAATGATAACCTGCTTGGCGGTCTGGGCGCTGAGGCGCCGGAAATTCTTCATTTTCAGCTCCTGCTCCACCACGCCGCCCGCCTTGTAATGGCGGTTGATTTTCTTGGCCTCCTCCAGCGTCATCTGCGTTTCGGGGTTTTCCACCTCCTCGACGATATCGTAGAGGCGGAACATTCTGACGTCCTTTTTCTCGGGGTCAAGCACGACCCGCACGTTTCCGGTGCCCCCTTGGTCTCGCTTGAAGGCGCTGATAAGCGCGGCCTCGACCCGTTCCAGCATATATTCCTTGGGAATTCCCTTTTGCTTTTCGAGCAAATCCAGTGCCTCAAAGAACTCGGTGTTCATTTTTTCTTTGTCCTCCGTGAAAGTTTATCATTCATCATCAAAATCAAAGTGCAGATTGGCCTTCGCTATTTTATCGAGCGGAATTTCGACCCCGTCGACGGTCAGCGTCTTTTTCTCCTCGTCAAAGGCAGTCAGAACGCCGCTTCCCTGCTTGGCCCCGTCGACCGGCGTGAAGAAGCGAAGGTCGACCTTTTTCCCTATCGCATAGCGGAAATGGGCGGGCAGGCGAAGCTCGCGCTCGATACCGGGGGAGCTGACCTCAAGATAATAGGCCTCGGCAATCGGATCCGCCTCGTCGAGCAGAGGATCGATGGCGCGGTGAACCGCCTCACAGCGGTCGATATCGACGCCTTCCTCGCAGTCCACGGTGATGCGCAGTACCTTTCGCGCCCCTTCCCGGACGAATTCAACGTCCCAGAGCGTGCATCCCTTCTCCGCGACGGTGGGGGAAATCAGCTCCGTCACCGTTTGCACGATACTTTTTCGATTTTCCGCCATGAGAAGCTCCTTTCGGTTCAAAACCGGCCATACAAAAGTTTAAGAGTAGGTACAAACCTACTCTTAATACTCCATACTTCCTTACAAACGATAGTATATCATATTTTTTCCCGAATTGCAATAGTTTTTTGAATTTTTTTGAATTTTTTTCAAAAATTTTTTCGGAAAAGTCCTCCGGCGGCGCCGAAAAAGCGTTTTTCGGCGATGAGTGCGGGCGGAAAACAGGGCAGAGGCGCGACCGGCGCTTGAGAATTTGCGATTTTGCATTTTCTCCGACAGCGCCGGGAACCGGTTTTTCGCGATGAGAACGGCGCAGAAACGCCGGAAAATGCGTGCGGTATCCCGCAAACGCGCGGACTTGCCATTCGGACTTGCCGCACGCGGAAAAATCCTTGCCTCTGACGCGCCCGGCGGCGGCCTCTGTCCCTTTTCCTTGCAAAAATCGGTTGTCCGGTAAAGGGAATCTGCGTTCTACGCCTCGTCCCGGAGTGAGGTGCGCCCGCTTCCCTCTTTTCGCCACGCGTTTTTGATCTTCGATATTTGAATATAATAGCTGAGCAGCAGCACGACGTCGGCGCCCACCCACGCGAGAACCTCCGCCCAGAAGAGCCCCTCGCTTCCGACAAGCCGCGGTAGTAGGAAAACCGTTCCCACCCGCATCACAAGCTCCACCGCGCCGGATACCATCGGCATAACGGTATTTCCGAGTCCCTGCAGAGAGGAGCGGTAGATATGTAAAATGTAGAGAATCGGCAGAAAGGTCGCCATGACGGAAAGATAGTGATAGGCGATTTTAAGGGATGCCGCCGCGTCCTCCGGCGGGCCGGAGATAAAGGCGCCGACGATGTGCTTCCCGACGAGAAGCATGGCAAGGCCGATCAGACCGGCGGTGACGATTCCCATGACGGCGCCTGTATGCACGCCCTTCCCGATCCGGGGAATTTCCCCCGCGCCGTAATTCTATCCCACGTAGGTGGTGAGGGCAAAGCCGTAGGAAGTCGCGGCCATCTCAAGGATTCCGTAGAGCTTGTTGGTGGCGGTAAAGCCGGCGATATACAGCACGCCGTAACCGTTGATGACAAACTGAACCACCAGCCCTCCGACGGCGATAATCGTATTCTGAAAGACAAACGGCGTCGCCAGCCGTAAAAGGGCCGCCGCTGTGTTCCGGAAGTCCCCGGCCTCGCTTTTTGCCTCCCGCAGCATTTGAAATTTCCGCAGGGCCCGGCGGCAGACAAGCGCCGAGAGGGTCTGCCCGATAAGCGTTGCGGCGGCGGCTCCCGCGATTCCCCAGCGAAAGACGATGACAAAGAGCAAGTCGAGCGCGACGTTGCAGGCCGAGGCTGCCGCCATCGCCCGCAGCGGCGTTTTGCTGTCTCCGAGGGCCCGCAGAACCGACGCATAGAAGTTATAAGCCATCACAATCGGAATCCCGGCGAAAATCACGCTCAGATAGGAAACGGACATCGGGAAAATTTCCGACGGGGTTTTCAAGAGGGTGAGAATCGGGCGGAGAGTGAGAAAAGCGAAGAGAAGGATTCCCACCGTACAGAAGGCCGAGAGCCTCCGGGAAACGGCGTAGGTGTTTTTCAGGCTTTCGGTATCGTTCGCCCCGAAATCCTGTGCAAGACGGATGGAAAAGCCCTGCGTAAAGCCCTGAATCATACTCAGCACCAGCCAGTTCAGCCACTCCCCGTTTCCGACCGCCGCAAGTGCCGACAGGCCCAGCACCTTGCCGACGACCATCGAGTCGACCATGGTATAGAGCTGCTGAAAGACGTTTCCCGCCATCAGCGGCAGAGCGAAGGAAAGCAGAATGCGGAAGGGTGAGCCGGACGTCATCGATTTTGCAGACACAAACCTGTCCTCCGAGGGAAGAAAATGAAAACGGAACGCTCCCATGGGAAAAATTCCGGGGCGACACGTTCTGTAATAACACGTTGATCATAAAACGGTAATAACACGTCAATCATAAACGGTGACCGCGCGCTTTATAATAAATAGGTAGCCAAAGAAACGGCCCAACGCGGCGCCGGAACAAGCTGTTATTTTACCACAGCGGGGCCGATTTGTCAAGAACCGAATTTCCCGCCGGGGCCTTTTTTGCCGGAAAACACGGGGCCGTCCTTCATAAATGCCCTCGCAGTGGGCTTTTCTGTAAATTCTTTGTGTCTGCGTTGAATAAATCGGGCGGTAAAATTTCATTTTTAGGAGGTTTCCCCGGTTGGAGCTACCGAAAATGAATTTTTTGATAAATTAAAATTCATAACAGTAAATTAACAATTCCTTAACCACTTTTTTTTAGAAAGGTATATACTATATACTGGGCACAAATGGTGGACTCCTTTCCCGCTTGGCGATGCGTTCGCTTGGCGTGGCGTCCGCTACCCTGCGCTCAAACATTCAAACCGTATAAGAAAAAGGAGATGCTGAATCATGACGAATAACAGGTATGTACTTAACTGGATAGACGAAATGGCGGCTTTAACGAAGCCCGATAAGATCGTCTGGATCGACGGCAGCGAAGAGCAGGCCGAGGCGCTCCGCGCCGAAGCCGTGGCTTCCGGGGAGCTTGTGAAGCTCAATCCCGAGCTTTATCCCAACTGCTACCTTCACAGAACCGCCGTCAACGACGTGGCGCGCGTCGAAGACCGCACCTTCATCTGCACGACCAAGAAGGAGGACGCCGGCAACATCAACAACTGGATGGCCCCGGCGGAATGCTACGAGAAGCTCGGCAAGCTCTTCCGCGGCTCGATGGTGGGCCGTACGATGTACGTCATTCCCTACTCGATGGGCGTTCCGGAATCTGAATTTGCCAAAATCGGCATTGAGCTGACCGACTCGATTTACGTCGTTCTCAATATGCTCATCATGACAAGAGCGGGACAGCACATTCTTGACATTCTCGGGGACAGCCCCGACTTTATCAAGGGTCTTCATGCCCGCGCCGATATCGACGAGAAAAACCGCTATATCTGCCACTTCCCGGAGGACAATACCATCTGGTCGGTGAACTCCGGCTACGGCGGGAATGTTCTTCTCGGCAAGAAGTGCTTTGCGCTCCGCATCGCCTCCTACCTCGGCAGAAAAGAGGGCTGGATGGCCGAGCATATGCTGATCCTCGGTGTGGAATTTCCGAACGGCGAAATCAAATACGTCAGCGCCGCCTTCCCTTCCGCCTGCGGAAAGACGAATCTCGCAATGCTGATTCCGCCGGAAATCTTCCGCAAGAAGGGCTATAAGGTCTGGTGCGTGGGAGACGATATCGCATGGCTCCGCATCGGCAAGGACGGCAGACTCTGGGCCGTCAACCCCGAAAACGGCTTCTTCGGCGTCGCTCCCGGTACCAACGAGCATTCCAACCCCAACGCCCTCGCCGCTACCAAAAAGGACACGATCTTCACCAACGTTGCGCTCAACACCGACAACAACACCGTTTGGTGGGAAGGCCTTGACGACAATCCTCCCAAGCACTGCATCGACTGGAAGGGCAACGTCTGGGATTATACCAAATACGACAAGAAGGACAAGACGACCTGCGCCGCGCATCCCAACTCCCGCTTCACCGCACCCGCCGTCAACTGTCCCTGCGTCTCGTCGGAATTCAACAGCACGACCGGCGTTCCGATCTCGGCGATCGTCTTCGGAGGACGCCGTGCCAAGACCGCTCCTCTGGTCTATCAGTCCTTCAACTGGCAGCACGGAACCTTCGTCGGCTCGATCATGGCCTCTGAAACGACAGCGGCGGCCGCCGGTGCCGTCGGCGTGGTTCGCCGCGACCCGATGGCGATGCGTCCCTTCGTCGGCTACAACATGGGAGACTATTTCGCTCACTGGCTCGCAATGGGCAAGCGCATTCCCAACCCGCCGAAGATTTTCCACGTCAACTGGTTCCGCACCGACAGCGAAGGCCACTTCATCTGGCCCGGCTTCGGCGACAATATGAGAGTTCTTCTCTGGATTCTTGACCGTGTCGAGGGCAAGGTGGACGCCAAGGAAACCGCCATCGGCTACGTCCCGAATCTCGATGACATCAACATCGAGGGGCTGAACCTTACGAAGGAAACCCTTGCCAACCTTCTTGACGTCGACAAGGAAGCGTGGAAGCAGGACATCGCGAACATCAAGGAATTCTATGCCCTGATCGGCGACCGCGTTCCCGCCGAGCTTTACCAAGAGCTGGAGGCTCTGGAAGCCCGTCTCGACAAATAATCCCCGCATGAAAACAACGCCCTGCCGGACTTTTGCCCGGCAGGGCGTTCAGACTGAAGACAAAGTCCCCCCCAAGGGCTTTATTTTTTTAGCGAGATATGGTATAATAGAAGCAAAGGAAGGA
>CANQQT010000059.1 GCA_947626065.1 uncultured Clostridia bacterium
TCGACCTCGATCAGGTGCATATTCCCGACCCGATTTCACAGGAGCTCTGCCGCCTTCAATACAAAATCGACCTTCTCGAAAAGAAGCTCGATTTGTGGGAAAAGAAAGAGGCAGGGCTTGCCGAGGACAAAAACAAGGACGTGGGAAGCGCTTCCTGTGAAAACACCGAAAATAAGCCATTGCCAAAGGAATAAGGTGCGCAAGCCCCCAAAAACCCATAAAAAGGAACGGTCATAAAAATGAAATTTTACAACACGCTGACAAGAAGCAAGGAAGAGTTCACCCCGCTTGAGGGGAACACCGTAAGAATTTATTCCTGCGGGCCGACGGTGTACAATTACGCCCACATCGGCAATCTGAGAACCTACGTGTTCATGGACGAGCTGCGGCGGGTTCTTCTCTGGAACGGCTATTCCCTCCGCCACGTGATGAACATTACCGACGTCGGCCATCTCGTCAGCGACGGCGACGAGGGAGAGGACAAGATGAACAAAACGGCGCGGGAGCAGAAAAAATCGCCGTGGGAAATCGCCGCCTACTACACAGACGTTTTCCTCGCGGATATCGATAAGTTGCACATTACCCGACCGGAAATCATCCCCCGCGCGACCGAGCATATCGCCGAAATGATCGATTTTGTCAAGGGACTGGTCGAAAAGGGGTATGCCTACGAGACCTCCGACGGCATTTATTACGACATTTCCAAATTCCGCGATTACGGCAAGCTGTCCCGCATCCGGCTGGAGGATCAGCAGGCGGGCGCCCGCGTCGGCGTCAACGACGAAAAGCGCCATCCCGCCGATTTTGCCCTTTGGAAAAAGGCCCCGAAGGAGCACATCATGCAGTGGGAATCGCCGTGGGGCATGGGCTATCCCGGATGGCACATCGAGTGCTCGGCGATGGGACTGAAATACCTCGGCGAGGAATTTGATATTCATACCGGCGGCGTCGACCATATTCCGATTCACCACGAAAACGAAATCGCGCAGTCGGAGGGCCTGCTCGGCCACCCCTCCGCCCGTTTCTGGATGCACGGGGAGTTCATGCTGGTAAACGGCGGGAAAATGTCGAAGAGCCTCGGCAATTGCTACACGCTGAGTCAGCTGGCCGAGAAGGGCTACGATCCCCTCGACTTCCGCTATATGTGCCTCAACGTGCACTACCGTCAGAAGCTGAATTTCACCTTTGATATTCTTGACAGTGCGAAAAAGTCGCTTCTCAATCTGCGGGCCGCCGTGAGAAAGCACCGTGGGGAGGCGGAAAAGGTCGACACCTCCTCCTTCCTTGCGCAGTTTGAGGAAGCGATAAACGACGACCTCAACCTGCCGAAGGCGCTCGGCATTGTCTGGGAGGCCGCGCGTTCCCGTCCTCTGTCGCAGGATATTTTCGATTTCTGCCAAAAGTGCGACGCCGTTCTTTCCCTCGACCTTGACCGCGAGGAAAAGAAGGAGGAGCATGAGGAGGCGGGAGAGGATCCCGAAATTCTCCGGCAGATTGCGCTCCGCGTCGAGGCCAAGAAGGCGAAGAATTACGCGGAGGCCGACCGGATCCGGAACGAGCTTGCCGCGAAGGGAATCCTTCTCATCGATACGCCGACCGGAACGACTTATAAGAAAAATTCCTGACGCGCGAAAAGCGCTTCCTCCTACGAAAAGCGTTCCCTTTCCCCAAAAGGGAAAGGGAGCCGAGGCCCGTCTTGTGCGAGGGTCAAACGCGCCGGCGCGAAAAAGCGGAGCGTTGTTTTAGCGTGACGGTTGGACGCGTTCCGGCGCGAAAAGTGGATGTTGTTCCAGCATGAGGGTTGAACGCGTCTCCGCACGAAAACAAGCGGCGGGGCCCGTTGCCCCTTGTGTGAAAATTACTCTCACGCAAAAAGCGGAATACAGAAGAAAGGATGCGCGGCCTTCTCAAAACGGGAGAGGGACGCCTTCGGGATGGCACGATGAAAAAGAACCGGACAGTAGCTCTTTTCCTCATTCTGGCCCTGCTTCTCTCCTCCTGCGGGATCATTACCTTCCGCGGCGGGGAGGAGACGACGGGCGTCACCGAAACGGAGCCGAAGGGGCCGGAGCTCACCGCCCCGGATTTTGTGCCGGGGAGCTATGAGACCCTCGCGGAGCCCGACGGGGAGGCGATTGCCGAACAGAAGCTCGCCGCGCTTCCCGAGGCCAATTTTGACGGGCTTCCGATTCTGATTCTGGCCGTCGCCGAAACGGGGGATATCTTCAACGAGGAGACCGGCCTCTACAGTCAGGCGGTGAGAACCCGCAACGAAATGGTGGCCCAAAAGTACAACACCGGCGTGGTGACGACGGTGGCAAGCGCCAAGGAGGTGCAGGCCGACGTGCGATCCTCCGCCCTTTCAGGGGATTATCTTGCCGACTTCGTCGTGCTTCGCGCCCGGGATCTCGGAAGCTGGTTCGGCTCCGGCTATATCAAAAACCTCCGCTCGCTCGCCTTTTTCGACCCCGACGCGCCCTGCTTTGACAAGACGGCGATGGAGCAGCTCGGCTTCGGCGGCGTCATCTACGGAGCGGTCGGCCATGCGACGGAGCAGATTGAGCATTACGCCTGCCTCTATTATAACGGTACGCTGGCGGAGAAGAGGGGACTTTCCCTCGACTACGGCGCCATCATGCGGGGAGAGCTTACGTGGGAACGCTTCCTCTCTCTGATAAAGGAAGGCGCGGGGGAAGAGAACGCTTCCTACGTTTCGGCCTTTGACCGGGAGGAGGCGGAGCTGCTTCTCTTCTTCTCGACGGGACAAACCTTCCTTTCAAAGAACGGAGAGGGAAAAATGCGGTTGGGCATCAGCGACGACGTGACGGCGGCGCTCGTTTCCTCCCTGAAGGAGCTGAGGCCGCTGACGACGGAAAAGCTGACCCTTCCGCTTTCGGGCAGTGAAACCGGAGAAGCCGGGGAGACAAGAAAAACGGGCGAAACGCTGGAGGGCATGGATATTTTCCTCCGTGGCAAAGCCTTGGCCGCACTCGGGCAGGTCGGCGATATGAACCGGCTGGCCAACGCCGGCTTCCGCTGGGAGGCCCTTCCTCTGCCGAAAAGCTCGGAGGATCTGCCGGGCTACAGCACCGGCGTGACGGGGGACGCTCCCGTGATGGCGGTTCTTTCGGAGAGCGACAACATCGATCACCTCGGCTATTTTCTGACGGCGCTGAACACCGCCTCGGAGGAATATCTGAAGGCGGAATTTTACCGCGACGCGATGAAGCGGCTGATTACCGGCGTGCATACGCTGGATATGCTCGATCTCATCTGTCAGAATCCCGTCTACGACTTCTCCCGTATGTTCGGCTCGGTTTCCTCCGCTCTGAGAAACGGAACGGTGAACGCCCTGCGCGAGGCGGTGGAGGGGAAAAAGGAGACCTCCTACTATTTTACGCGCTATGAAAAGGCGCTCAATTCCTATCTTGACGGTCTTTGAGAACAGGCGGAAAGCGCAATTTGTTAAATTTATGTGAATCGCAAGGAACCCATTTACAAAACCGCTTATTCGTGATATAATATCATTTGTATTGTCGCTGTCCCGGCCTCCGGAGAAAGGGCCCACGGCCGTTTTCACCCGCCGGTCGCTGAGACAGTCGCGTATAAATTTTTATTTGAGGTGAAAAGCCATGACACCAGAAGTCAAAAAGAGTATCATCGAAACCTACGCCACGCACGAGGGAGACACCGGCTCCCCGGAGGTACAGATTGCGGTTCTTACCTACAGAATCAACAATCTTACCGAGCACCTGAAAACCAACAAGAAAGACCATCACAGCCGCCGCGGCCTTCTCAAAATGGTCGGTCACAGAAGGAATCTTCTGAACTACCTCATGAAGACGGATATCAATCGCTACCGCGCGATTATCGAGAAGCTCGGAATCCGTAAGTGAGGAAGCCGGGGCTGCAGAAGCAGACAGGCTGACGCCGGGGTCCGAGTCCTATGGGCTTCGGGCCCCGAAAAGCGTTTGAAGGTTTTTTGACGGAAAGGGCGGGGAAGGTGTTCTCCGATAAAAGGGGCTTCCTGTGCCTTTTCCGCCGGAAAGCGCCCGTGTCCCCGCGCGGAAAACCGTTGGCAGGAATTTTGCTCCGACGGCGGGGAAAAATACGAAAGAACCTTTTGTATCGGGAGAAAATCCCGAAAGGATAGCCCGGAGCGGCGCTCCGGGGCGAATGATGGAGGAAAAGGGAATGTTTGAAAATTACAAGGTATACGAATACACGTTGGCGGGAAGACCGCTGAAAATTGAGACCGGCAAGATGGCGGGGCTGGCGAACGGCTCCTGCCTCGTCCGCTACGGCGAGACGGCGATTCTCTGTACCGCGACAGCCAACGCCAAGCCGCGGGAGGGCATCGATTTCCTGCCGCTGTCGGTGGACTTTGAGGAGAGACAGTACTCGGTAGGAAAGATTCCGGGCGGCTATTTCCGCCGCGAGGGCAAGCCCTCCGAGAAGGCGATTCTGACCTCCCGCGTCATCGACCGTCCGATCCGTCCGCTCTTCCCGAAGGATCTGCGCAACGACGTCTCTCTGAACCTGACGGTGATGTCGGTCGATCCCGACTGCTCGCCGGAGATTTCGGCGATGCTTGGCGCTTCGATTGCGCTTGCCACCTCGGATATCCCGTGGAACGGCCCGATCGCAGGCGTTTTCGTCGGTCTGGTCGACGGGGAATACGTCATCAATCCGACCTTCGAGCAGAGAGAAAAGAGCCGTCTTGAGCTGACGGTTGCCGGAACCGCCGAAAAGGTCGTCATGATTGAGGCGGGAGCCAAAGAGGTCTCCGACGACGAAATGTTCGACGGCATCATGCTGGCGCATGAGGAAATCAAAAAGCTCATCGTCTTTATCAAGGGCATTGTCGCCGAAATCGGCAAGCCGAAATTCGCCTATGCGTCAAGCGAATTTGACCACGAAATGTTCGACAAGGTGTTCGCCTTCTGCGAAAAGGACGTCATGTTCGCGCTCGATACCGACGATAAGACGGTTCGCGACGAGCGGCTCCTTCCGATTCGCGACGCCATCGTCGAGAAATTCAGCGAGGAATATCCCGACATTGCCTCCCGCATGGAGGAGCTGATGTACAAAATCCAGAAGAAGATTGTCCGCCGCTGGCTGATCAACGACAAAAAGCGCGTCGACGGCAGAAGAATGGACGAAATCCGTCCGCTTGCCGCCGAGATTGACCTTCTTCCTCGTGCGCACGGCTCGGGACTCTTCACCAGAGGCCAGACGCAGGTTCTGACGGTGGCGACCCTCGGATCCCTCGGCGATCGGCAGATGCTGGACGGCATCGACGAAGAGGATTCCAAGCGCTATATGCACCACTACAATATGCCGGGCTATTCGACCGGCGAGGCCAAGCCCGTCCGTTCTCCCGGACGCCGCGAAATCGGCCACGGAGCGCTTGCCGAGCGCTCTCTCGTTCCGGTTCTCCCCTCTATTGAGGAGTTCCCCTATGCCATCCGTTGCGTGAGCGAGGTTCTTTCCTCCAACGGTTCGACCTCTCAGGCCTCGGTCTGCGGCTCCACGCTGGCCCTGATGGCCGCCGGTGTGCCGATCAAGGCGCCGGTCGCCGGTATTTCCTGCGGCCTGATCACCGAGGACGACGGAAGCTGGACCACGATGATCGATATTCAGGGGCTGGAGGATTTCTACGGCGATATGGACTTCAAGGTCGCCGGAACTCACAAGGGCATTACCTCCATCCAGATGGATTTGAAGATTGACGGCCTGACGCCGGAAATCATCCGCGCCGCGCTGGAAACGACCCACAAGGGCCGCGATTATATCATCGACGAAATCCTTCTGAAGGCCATTCCCGAGCCTCGGCCCGAGGTCTCGAAGTATGCGCCGAAGATGATCAGCATGAAGATCGATCCCGAGAAGATCGGAGACGTCATCGGCCCGAAGGGCAAGGTCATTCAGAAGATTCAGGCCGAAACCGGCACCGAAATCACCATCGAGGACGACGGCTCCATCTTCATCGCCGCCGTCAACCGCGACGGAGGATATGCCGCGGAGGCGGCCATTCGGAGCATCGTCTTCGAGCCGGAGGTCGGCGCGATCTACGAAGGAACCGTTACCCGCATCATCCCGATCGGCGCGTTCGTCGAGTTTGCCCCCGGCAAGGAAGGCCTTGTGCACATTTCCAAGCTGGCCCACAGTCGCGTGAAAAAGGTGGAGGACGTCTGCGCAGTCGGCGACAAGATGAAGGTAAAATTCCTCGGCGTCGACGAGAAGGGAAGAATGAACCTCTCCCACAAGGATACCCTTCCTCTCCCGGAGGGCATGACCGAGCAGCCGATTGAGCGGCCCCGCCGTCCCTTCCGTCCGAGAAGAGACCGCTGAAAAAGCGTCGGGCGTAAGAGCTTTTTCCCGGTAGCTACCCTTTTGGCGGGAACCGGTCGGACAGGCCGGGCAAGGATTCCCGGAAGGAAGCAAAAGCCAAAATAAGTCGAGCGGCAGACAGAAGCCCCTGTCTGCCGCTTTTGGTATACAAAAGTGAATGCGGAACTGTTGTAAAGAGCGGAGCCATGCGGATTTTTGAGAAATTTTGCGTGCAGGCCGCGCGTCAGAGGCGCGTTGAGCCGAAGGCCTGAGGGCAAAAGGTGGATTTTTTCACATTTGAGAGTGTCCTGTTCGTTGTCGAACGGGGGACTGTTTGGCAAAGTGTGAGCCATGAATGGGGGTAAGAATACCGATATGGATAAAACTTTTTGGGATCGAACGTGGGAAACGATTGCCCCTGAACGTATATCCTCGTATGCCACGGGCTTTGACATGGCGGAAGATTCCATTATTGCTTTTTTACGGAAGAAAAAAGCGAAATATGTTTGTGATGCCGGATGTGGGTGTGGCATCTATTCGCTCAAGCTGGCGCGATTCGGTTTTGCCGTCTCCGGCTTTGACATTGCCGAAGATGCTGTTTTGCTAACGCAAAAACTACTCTCAGAGGAAGGATATGCGGCACAGGGCTTCAAGCGGGCCAACGTCCTTTCGACAGGATATCCGTCTCAATGCTTTGATGCCGTTGTTGCCAGAGACGTCATTGACCATATGCCGCTCAAGCAGGGCATGGATGCCGTTAAGGAGCTCTTTCGTATCGTTAGGCCGGGCGGTTGCGTGCTGTTGACCTTGGATGCGGCAGACAGTGAATATGAAGCGGAACCGCATGAGACAAACAAAGATGGAGACTATTTGTTCATTCGGGGCAAATGGAACGGAATGGTGTTTCATCCGTATTCGGATTCGGAAATCAAAAAGCTGACGGATGGGATGAAATACAATATTTTGCCATCGAACGAAAAGGGCTTTATTGTTGCTCTTGACGTGAGCGAATAGACAACTTCCCGTTTGCTGAGAAGCCCTCTTCTCGCTTTTACAGCCCGCTCTCCTCGAACAGGTCGAGATATTCCTCAAGGCAGAGGCCGAGGCGGTGGATCGTCGTCGAATGAAACCGCCCGACGTAGCGGAAATGCCCCGGGTCAAAGGCCATTCCGGTGATTTCGGTTTTGTCCTCTGGATAGCGCAGAATAAAGCCGAATTTCCACGCGTTTTCACAAAGCCAGTCGAAGGCCTCGCTTTTTCGGAAGGCGGCGGAGGAGGACGGCGGACAGAGGTCGACGCAGAGGCCGGTCTGGTGCTCGTCGGTCCCCGGCGGGGAGACGGAAGCGGCGGCGATATCCTCGGCAAGCGCCTGCGAAAGGGAAGGGTCTTCCCGCATGAGGCGGCTGACGACCTGCCGGAAGTCCTCCTCCTGCTCCTCATAGGAGCGGTAGCCGAGCGTCGGGGTGCAGAGGGCAAGCGTCTGCGGGTCGTCCTGTCCGACTCCCTGCGCCTTCATTTCGGTAAGCATCGCTTCCAGCGCCTTTTCGGCGTAAAGGGAGAGAAGCACCGGGCCGCTCCCCGAATCGCTGTCCGGGACGGCGGTCAGACGGTCGGGCTGGTCGGAGGAGGTGAGGCGGTGGCTCCCGTCGACAAGGACGAGGAACAAATCCCGCTCCTCAAGAATCGGGTTGATGTAGGGCTCGTATTCCGCCATGTCGGCGACAAAGCCGTCGCCGTAGGGCAGGGGAAGCGTCCCTTCCGTTCCGTTCACGGGGGAGGTCGGCGTCGGAATTTCGCTCCAGTCGGCGCGGGAATTGCAGACGGCGCCGAAAATCAGACAGCCGATAAACAGAATGAAGAGAAAAAGAATCAGGCAGAGAAAAAGGAGGCCTTTTTTGGAAGAAGGCTTCTTTTTGTTTTTGGTGGGGGTGCGGTTGGCTCCTCCGCCGTCGGTTTTGCGGCGTTCGGAAGGGCGCGTTCCGGCTTGCCGTGTTCCGGAAGCCCGGCTTTTTTTCAGAAAAGAGTCGGATTTTCCTGACGAGGATTTTTCGGACGGCTTCGGCGGGGAAGACGGATTTTCGGAAAGGGAAGGACTCGGCGGGGCCGCCGGTGAAGAATCGGTCATGAGGAGATACCTCTTTCAGGCGCTTCGGCGGGCGGGCTTTTGAAAAAGCCTTGCCGCCGGGCGTAGTTGGATTTTCCGACGGGGGGCGTCGGGCGGGTGGAAGACTTCCCGACCGGGATCAGGCGGAGGCCGCCGGGGAGGTCGGGGAAGCGGGAGGCGTCGGCTCCGGGGTCGGCGGGGCGTTCGGATCGATCACCTTGTCGAGGATGGAGGGATCGAGGGTGGAGAAATCGATCGGATCGCTCGTTACGCTCTGCCGGAAGGGGAAGGTGAGAACGGCGGGATTACCGTTTTCGTCCTTGAGTCTCACGACGGTGATTTTGTTCTTTTCGGAATCGAGGGTGGCCGAAAGGCCGATGAAACAGCGGTTTACAAAATCCATCGGCACGTACAGGCGACCGTTTCGCAGATAGCAGTTGGCCTCCATGCGGTCGGGAATGCCGTTGATGTAGACGAGGCTTTGCCCGAGGACAAATTCCGCCGTATCCCCGTTTTCCCGGACGGTATACCGCAGAGATTCGCTGTCGCCGGTCGTCGTCATTTCGCAGAGCTCGGCGATGCCGGTCATGTCAAGATAATAAATGTTCCCGTTCCGTACCATGTCCCACGAATAGGTTTTCTTCGAGAGGACGTCGCCGTCCGGCCCCACCTGATAGGTGTAGTCGCGGGTCTGCGGGGTGGTGTGGCGCGGGAGCCACATCCAGAAGAGCCCGATCGCGGTCGGCATGAGAATGGCGTAACAGAGAAGCACGAAAAGAAGACGCGCCGCAAAGGGGGATTTTTCCCGTTCCTCCGGTTGCTTCACCCGGTAAACCTGCGTGTGGGTTCTGCGGACGGTTCCCGGCTCGGTGGGAGTGGCCGCCTGCTTTCTGCGGCGGTTGAGCGGGGTTTGCGACTGGAGATTGTTTTTTAAATCGGACTCCTCCCGACGAGGGGGGGTCGGCTCTGCCTGCGGGGGATTTTCCCGTCCGCGGGATACCGTTTGCCGCGCCGTGCGGCCCCCGGTTCCCCGGGAGGCGTTCGGGGGAGTTCTATTCATGCGGCCCTTTCCCTCGTCGGCGGGGATTCTTCCCTCCGCCGTGCGGCCGCTTCGGTTGCTGTTATTCACGTTTTTAACCGTGGCTTGCCGCGCCGTCGGGCGGAAGCACTTCCTTTTTTCAGACGGAGGAGGGACTTGACGCCGTCAGACCTCCGGGCCGTGTAGGCCGGAATCGGCCGTGCGGCTTTTCTCTTCTTATTATACCACAGACTTTTCCGGAAAGCAACCGTTTCGGCAATTTTCCGCGATTTTTCGCCGAAAATTGTCCCTTCCGACCGTGAATTAACAAACTGTAAACTTTTTTCTGAATTTATTTACAATTTTTTTTGACTCCGCTCTTGTACGGGAAAAATCTTTATGGTATAATAGGAAAAATAAGAGTGAACACTTTTATTTGAAATCTTTTAAAACGGGGGAAAAGAATCATGTTCAAGAACTGCAAAAAAGAAGAAAACAAAACACTGGAAATCCTTCTGAAGGTATTTCTTGCCGTCGGCATCGTTGCCGGAATCTGCGTGATCGCCAAGGTGCTGTATGATCGCTATAAGCAGAAGCTCAGCCTTCTCAGCGACGACGGCGACTGCGATTTCGAATGCCTTGACGACGACGCGCTCGACTGCGACTGCGATACCTGCGAATATGCGAAGGGATCGGAGGAAGAAGAGACCGTAAGCGAAGAGAACGCCGAGGAACCGAAGGAAGAAGAGGCCGCTTCCGAAGAGGCCTGACCGAAAACCGGCACAAGGGAGAATTTAGGGGCGCGGGGCAGAGCCTTCGCGCCCGTTCTTTTTTTGAGACAGCCGGGGCACCGGCAAGAAACGAAGAAAGGGAAAGCCATGGTGACAAACGAGCCGATCGCGGCCATCTCCACCCCCCACGGGCGGGGAGGCATTGCGGTCATCCGACTGAGCGGCGAGGGGGTTCTTGAAATCGCGGATCGCTTTTTCCGCCCGGCGGGGAAGAGGAAGCTCTCCGAGATAGAAGGAGGGCGAACGGCCTACGGAAGGATTTATTCCGACGGCAAGGTCATTGACGACGGAGTCGCGGCGGTTTTCTGCGCGCCTCGCTCCTTCACGGGGGAGGATACGGTGGAAATCAGCTGTCACGGCGGGATCGTCCTTTCCGAAACGGTGCTTTCCGCCGCGCTTGCCGCCGGCTGTCGCCTTGCCGGGGCGGGGGAATTTACCAAGCGGGCCTTTCTCAACGGCAAGATTTCCCTTTCTCAAGCGGAGGCGGTTATCAATCTGATCGACGCCGTCAACGGGGAGGGCCTTCTTCTGGCCTCCGCCCAGTCGCGGGGCGTGCTTTCCGGAAAAATTGATTCCCTCCGGGAGGAGCTGACCGACCTGATCGCCTCTCTCTACGTTTCCGTCGATTATCCCGACGAGGATTTGGCCCCGGTGGGGGAGGAGGAGCTGAGGACACGGGTCGGGAGCCTTTGCGAGGCGCTCGATTCCCTCTGCAAGAGCTACCGCGTCGGCCACGCGGTAAGCGAGGGAATCCCGACCGTCATCGCCGGGCGGCCCAATACCGGGAAATCCTCCCTGCTCAACCGCATTCTCGGGAAGGAGCGAGCGATTGTGACGGAATTTGCCGGAACGACCCGCGACACCGTCGAGGAGACGGTCAGCGTCGGGAGAGTGACGCTTCGCCTTTGCGATACCGCCGGAATCCGCACGGTGAGCGACCCGGTGGAGAAAATCGGGGTGGAAAAGACCCGGCAGGCTCTGCGGGAGGCGGAGCTGATTCTCGCCGTTTTCGACGCCTCCCATCCGTTGACCGGGGAGGACCGGGAGTTTCTCTCCCTTCTTTCGGAATGCCGGGGGGAGGTCATCCCGGTTTGCAACAAGTGCGACCTTGAAAGGGCGGCGGAGGATTTTTCGGCCTCTCTTCCCGGGGAGGCGGTGGAGGTTTCCGCCGTTACGGGAGAGGGCCTTGAGGCTCTGTATAAGCGAATTTCCGACCTGTTCGTCGCGGAAAAAATCGATTACGACACCACGCCGATCCTTTCGGGAGCCCGTCAGCACGCGGCGGCGCTTTCGGCGAGAGAGAGCCTTTACGCGGCCCGGAAGGCGCTTGACGGGGGCTTTTCCCCCGACGTCGCGGGGCTGGATCTGGAGCAGGCGCTGGCCGCCCTTGCGGAGCTGGATGGAAGAGGCGCGGCGGCGGAGGTGACCGACCGGATTTTCAGCCGATTCTGCGTGGGAAAATGAGGAAATAGGGGCAGCGCGAATGCGGGTCGGCTCCTCCTCTTCGCATGGAGGCGATGAGACGGGCCCGATAAGCCGTTCGGCGCCTCGGGTGTCTGCCGGGGATGGATTTACGCCCGGCACGGATGGCCGATTGCCCTTCACGTTACGCCAAGCTGTCAATAACCCCTTTTGAGAAAAAACATTTTTCGCGGCCAGATTGCCACGAACGGCAGGGAGACCGACGCACAAGCACTTTTTACACTTGCGCGTTGGTCTCTTTTATTTGGCGGGATTTCAAGGAAAATGTTAAAAATGACGGAAATTCACATAAAATTTTGCTCAAAAAAGTATATTTTTTTCCTTTTTGGTATTGACACTTCCCAAAATTCGTGATAGATTGAAGTAATATAAGCAATGCGCTGGATTTATGCCCGAATGGAAAAAGAACTTTTATCAAATTTTCTTCCTTTTGAAAGGGAGGCGGAGCCATTAGCGGTTTTTTCCATGAGGAGGCCGGGGACCAAAGGGAATTCAATTCCCTGAGGGAGCCGAGGTGAAAAGGAAGTAGCCTTCAAAAGAGAAAATGGAAACTGCGTCCGGCAAAAATCAAAAAGGCGGGAAAGGAGGAAAGGCGCAGACCCCAGCCGGAGCAGTCAACCAATTTTTATAATTTTTATAAATTAAGGAGGATACATGATGAAAAAATTTTTGGCCCTGCTTCTTGCCGTACTCTTTGTGGCGGCGGCGTTCGCGGCCTGCTCCAAACCGCAAAACGGTGGAGGGGGAACCGCGACGGGCACACCGGGTGACGAAACCAGTCCGTACCCGGACAGTCTTCCGGAATCCTTGAAATTCGACGGAGCCGATATCCGGATTGCTCATCCCGACCACGCAGAGATGTCAGGGGAGGATATTTTTGTAGAAGATCCGGGTGGGGACATTATCAAGCAGGCGGTGTATGATGCACGGTTGATCGTGGAGGATCGCTTGGATGTTCATTATGACGTCTACCTTTTGCCGCAGGGCCGCAACGTCTATAGCGAAGTCATTGTAAATTCCTACGCGAGCAACGACAACGCTTACGATTTGGTCGCGGAAGCCGGCGGTTACGCCTGCACCACCGCGAGCAGGGGCGCTTACGCGGATCTCAAGGCGACGAAATACCTCGACTTCACCAAGTCCTACTGGAACCAGAGCTATGTGGAAAATTTCTCGGTGGGAGAAAACAACGAGCACCTCTACTGGGCCTCCGGCGATATCGCGGTGTCCTATCTGAAGCGTCTTGGTTGTATGCTCTGCAACACGGTGGTTGCCGCGAACTTCGGAATTGACGTTTCCGAGCTGGAACAGCTGGTCATCGACGGAAAATGGACGGCTGAGACGATGAAGGAATAC
>CANQQT010000060.1 GCA_947626065.1 uncultured Clostridia bacterium
TTGTTTGCCTCCGGGCGCTGCCCGGCATGGCACAGTGTATCCCTCTGTTTGCTTTGCTTTGAATTAGATGAACCGTGCTTGCTTCCGGGCTCAGCCCGGCCGGAGGAAAGGATTTTTTGGATGAAGTATTGTTATTATCCCGGATGTACCCTGAAAACCAAGGCCAAGGAGCTTGACCTCTGCGGTCGGCGGGCGGCGGAAGCCCTCGGAATCACCCTCTGCGAGTTGCCGGAATGGCAGTGCTGCGGAGGAGCCTATACCACGGCGAGCGACGAAATCGCCACCAAGCTGGCCTCCCTGCGCGCCCTCGCGGCGGCGGAAAAGGAGGGAGGCGTCCTCGTCACCCTCTGTACCGCCTGCCACCACGTCCTGAAGCAGGTGGAAAGGGAATACCGCACAAACCCCGACTTCGCAGGAAAGGCAAAGGCCTATCTTGCCCCCGAGATCCCCTACGGAGGAACGGTAAAAGTCGTCCATTATCTGGAGCTTCTCCGGGATACCGTCGGATTTGAAAATCTCGCGAAAAAAGTCGTAAAACCCCTTGTGGGAAGGAAAATCGGAGCCTATTACGGCTGTCTCTTCCTCCGGCCCGGAAAGGTGATGGAAACCGACGACCCCGAAAATCCCCGCCTCCTTGAGGACTTCATCGCCGCCCTCGGAGGGGAAGCGGTGCTCTATCCCTATCGGAACGAGTGCTGTGGAGGCTATACGGTGCTGGAAAATCCCCCCGCCGCCGAAAAGAGGAGCCGGGAGATTCTCGAAAGCGCCGCCGGATTCGGAGCCGATTGCCTCGTCACCGCCTGCCCGCTCTGTAAGTATAACCTCGAAAAGACGGGAGAGGGAAAGCCACGGGTGCTCTATTTTACCGAACTGCTGGCCGAGGCTCTCGGCGTGAGGGAGGAGAAGGCATGATTCCCAGCAAAGAAGAAATCCTCCGCATAAGCGGAGTCAATACAAGAAAATGCATGAAGTGCGGAAAGTGTTCCGGAACCTGCCCGTCCTATGAGGAGATGGAATACCATCCGCATCAGTTCGTCGATATGGTGGAAAAAGGGGAAATCGAAAGGTTGGCGGCCTCCCCGTCGATCTATCGGTGTCTCAGTTGCTTTGCCTGCGTCGAGAGGTGCCCGCGGGGAGTGGAGCCGGCGAAGCTGATTGAAGCCGTCCGGCTGGCCGTCATCCGGGAGCAGGGGAAGGACCGGCTCACCCCCGACGATATCTCGGCGCTCGCCGATCCCGACCTGCCGCAGCAGGCCGTCGTCACCGCCTTCCGGAAATATCGAAAATAAGCGGCACAAAGAAGCGAAAGGACTACTGTCATGCAGAAAATCGGAGTTTTCGTCTGTCACTGCGGGACCAACATCGCCGGTACCGTCGACGTCGCGGCTGTCGCCGAGGCGCTCGGAAAGCTGCCGGGGGTCGCCGTCGCGGCGGACTATCCCTATATGTGCTCGGAATCGGGGCAGAAAATGATTCGCGACGCCATTCGCGAAAAGGAGCTGGGCGGAGTCGTCATCTGCTCCTGCTCCCCGAGAATGCACGAGGCCACCTTCCGAAAGGCGGCCGCCGCCGAGGGGTTGAATCCCTATCTGGTTGAAATCGCCAATATCCGGGAGCAGGATTCCTGGATTCACCGCGACCGCGCCGAGGCCACCGAAAAGGCGATCGTCCTCGGAAAGGCTGCGATCGAAAAGGTAAAGAGAAACGCGCCGCTCACGGCGGGGGAAAGCCCGGTGGTGAAGCGGGCCCTCGTCATCGGGGGAGGAATCGCCGGAATCCAGACGGCGCTGGATATCGCGGAGGCCGGATTCCCGGTCGATATCGTCGAAAAGGAGCCGACCATCGGAGGAAAGATGGCCCAGCTCGATAAGACCTTCCCGACGCTTGATTGCGCGGCCTGTATCCTGACGCCGAAGATGGTCGAATGCGCGCAGAATGAGAAAATCCGCATTTTTTCCTACAGTGAGGTCAGCAAGGTCAGCGGATTCGTCGGGAATTTCCGCGTCACTATCCGGAGAAAGGCCCGCTACGTAGACGAGACGAAATGCACGGGCTGTGGGGAATGCACCGAGAAGTGCCCGCAGAAGAAGGTTCCGAATTCCTTCAACCTCGGGCTCGATAACCGAAGAGCCATCTACATCCCCTTCGCGCAGGCCGTGCCGAAGGTCGCCACCATCGACGCCGACTGGTGCAATATGCTGAAAAACGGGAAATGCGGCGTCTGCGCCAAGGTCTGCGGAGCCGGAGCCATCGATTATAAGCAGAAGGATACCTTTATCGAGGAGGAGTACGGAGCCATCGTCGCGGCGACGGGCTTCCGCCCGATCTCCCTCTCGCGCTATGAGGAGTACGCCTATGGACTCAGCCGGGACGTCGTCACCTCGCTGGAGCTGGAGCGCCTGATGAACGCGGCGGGGCCGACCGGAGGAACGCTGCTACGCCCCTCCGACGGAAAGCATCCTCATACCGTCGTCTTCGTACAGTGCGTGGGATCGCGGTGCGAAGACGGAAAAGGGAAGAGCTACTGCTCCAAAATCTGCTGTATGTATACGGCGAAGCACGCCATGCTCATCCGAGAAAAATACCCCGACACCGAGGTCTACGTCTTCACAATCGACGTCCGAACCCCCGGAAAGAATTTCGACGAATTCTACCGACGCGCCGTCGAGGAATACGGGGTGCATTATATCAAGGGAATGGTCGGAAAGGTTCTGCCGGAGCCCGATGGGAGCCTGACGGTCCGCGCCTCCGACCTGATCGCAAACGAACAGCTGAAGCTGAGCGCCGACCTCGTCGTCCTTGCGGCGGCGGTGGAACCCGATCCGTCGGCGCGTCCCCTCGCCACGCTCCTCACCGCGAGCATGGATACCAACGATTTCTTCACGGAGGCCCATCCCAAGCTCCGCCCCGTCGAAAGCCCGACGGCGGGAGTCTTCCTGTCGGGGGCCTGCCAGGGGCCGAAGGATATCCCCGAAACGGTGGCGCAGGCGGGAGCCGCCGCCGCAAAGGTCATCGGACTTCTCGCCAAGGATAAGCTGGTCGGAAATCCCTGCGTGGCGCATTCCGACGAAATGCTCTGTAACGGATGCTCCTCCTGCGAGAAGGTCTGCCCCTACGGAGCGATTCATTATGAAGAAAAGGAATTCCGGGGCCCCAACCGCACGGTGCTGAAAAGGAGAGTCGCCGCCGTAAACGCGGCGGTCTGCCAAGGGTGCGGAGCCTGTACCGTCGCCTGCCCCTCGGGAGCGATGGATCTTCACGGATTTTCAAACAGTCAGATTATGGCGGAGGTGGATGCGATATGCCGATGAACAGTCCCGAAAAAAACGGGGTCGGAAAAGAAGAAGCCTTCCGCCCGAAAATCGTCGCCTTTTGCTGTAATTGGTGCTCCTACGCGGGGGCGGATCTTGCCGGAACCAGCCGGCTGTCCTATCCGGCGGAGGTCAAAATCATCCGCGTGCCCTGCTCCTGCCGCGTCAATCCGACCTTCATTCTCCGGGCCTTCGGGCGGGGAGCCGACGGCGTGATTCTCTGCGGATGCCATCCGGGAGACTGCCACTATACCACCGGAAATTACTATACCCGGAGAAGAATGACCCTCCTCTTCTCAATGCTCGATTACCTCGGAATTGAGAGGGAGAGAACCCGCGTCGAATGGGTGTCGGCTGCCGAGGGTGCGAAATTCGCCGAGACGATGAGGGACTTTGTCGCCACCGTCACGGCCCTCGGAAAGAACCGGAGACTGGAGGATTTACGATGCAGGAATTGATGAAGGCGCGGGCCGCCGCGCTTCTGTCGGAGGGAAAGGTGAACCGCGTCCTCGGATGGGCCGCGGGGGAGTTCGTCTATGACGTCACCCCGACGGTTTTTGAGAGCCGGGAGGAGCTCGAAAGAGACTTCGTGTATTCTCCCTTCTGCGGAGCCAATCTCTCAAAATATCTCGTAAAGGAAGCGAGAAAGGAAGGAAAAATCCTCGTCTTTCTCAAGCCCTGCGATTCCTTCAGCTTCGCACAGCTGGTGAAGGAGCACAGAATCCCACGGGAAAAGGTCTATGCCGTCGGAGTTGAGTGCTACGGAAAGACCGACGCGACGGCGCTGAGGAGCCTCGGAATCACGGGAATTGTCGGAGCCGCCGAGCAGTACGGAGCCCTGACGCTTAACACACTGAACGGGGAGAGAAGGGTCACGGTCGCCGAGGCCATGCTCGAAAAGTGCAAAAGCTGTAAGACCAAGGAGCACCGCCTCTGCGACGAGCTCCTCGGGGAGGAAGGGGAGCCGGTAAGCGATTGCTCCCGCTTTGAAGAGGTCGAAAAAGTGGAGGCCATGACGCCGGAGGAGCGCTTTGCCTTCTTCCGGGGAGAGCTGTCGCGCTGCATCCGCTGTAACGCCTGCCGGGACGTCTGCCCGGCCTGTACCTGTGAGACCTGCGTCTTCGATAACCCCGCGTCGGGAATTGCCCAGAAGGCGGCGGCCGATCCCTTCGAGGAGAACCTCTACCACATCATCCGCGCCTTCCACGTCGCGGGACGCTGTACCGATTGCGGGGAATGCACACGGGTCTGTCCCCAAAGGATTCCCCTCCACCTTCTCAACCGAAAGTTTATCAAGGATATCAACGAATTTTACGGCCCCTATCAGGCAGGGGACGATCCCGAAACGCCCTCCCCGCTTACCGACTGGAAGCCGGATGACGTTGAGCCGGGAAGCGCCGTAAGAAAGGGAGGACGTGCATGAGTACCTACCGTATCCGGGAGGAAAGGCTCCCCGCCCTCTTTGAGGAAACGGCGAAAAAGAGAAAGCTCTACCTGCCGACCGATACCGCCGAGGGAGTGGCCGCCTTTCTTCCCTACCGGGAGGGAATGACCCTCACCGCTTCCCTGAATACCTCCCGCTCCGCAAAGGATCTCTTTTTCCCACAGACCGAAACCCTCGCCGATTTCAAGGTCAGCGGAAGGGAAATTGCCGTCGTCGACGTCCGGGAGGAGTGCGAGGATTTCCTCCTCTTCGGAGTTCGCGCCTGCGACGTGAAGAGCTTTGAAATCCTCGACCGCGTCTTCCTCGCGGAGCCGGTCGACAGCTTCTATAAGAATCGGAGGGAGCACGGAACCGTCGTCTCCCTAGCCTGCGCCTCCCCCGTCGAGACCTGCTTCTGCGGAACCTTCGGAATCGATTGCGCAGACCCCGAAGGGGACGCCGCCGCCTACCGGTGGGAAGGGTATTACTATTTTGTCCCGCTGACGGAAAAAGGGGAGGAATACCTTGCCTCGGTGGAAAGCCTGCTTGAGGAGACCGACGACGGGCCGGTTTGGGACGCCAAGGGCGAAATTTACCGAAAGAAGGAGCGTCTGCCGCTGAAAAGCCTCACGACGGAGGGCTTCGGAGGGGAAAGGACGAAGGAGCTCTTTGACTCCGAAAAATGGGAGAGCCTCTCGGAGGCCTGCCTCGGATGCGGAACCTGCACCTACGTTTGCCCGACCTGCCAGTGCTTCGATATCCGGGATTTCGATACGGGGAGACAAATCCGGCGCTACCGGTGCTGGGATTCCTGCATGGTCTCCGACTTTACCAAAATGGCGGGGGGAAATCCCCGACCGACGCAGAAGGAGCGCTTCCGCCAGCGCTTCATGCATAAGCTCGTCTATTTTCCGGCGGAAAACGAAGGTATTTTCGGATGCGTCGGATGCGGACGCTGCCTTGCGCAGTGCCCGATCTCGATGAACATCGTCAAGGTCATGAAGGCGCTGAAGGAGGAGAAGGAATGATCAAGGATTCGCTGATTCCGGGGGTCGCCGCCGTCGCCTCTGTACGCGCCGATACCCCCGACGTGAAGACCTTCCGGATCCTCACCCCGGAGGGAAAGAAGCCCTTTGAGCACCTGCCGGGACAGTGCGCCATGCTCTCGGTTCCCGGCGTCGGAGAGGCGATGTTCTCGATCACTTCCTCCCCCACCGAAAAGGGGTACATGGAGTTCAGCATCAAGAAATGCGGATGTCTCACCTCATGGCTCCATACCATCGAGCCGGGACAGCAAATCACGGTGCGAGGCCCCTACGGAAATTCCTTCCCGGTGGAGGGAGCCCTGAAGGGGAAGAACCTCCTCTTTATCGCGGGAGGAATCGGACTGGCCCCGCTCCGCTCGGTCATCAATTATTGCCGCGCCTATCGGGAGAATTACGGAAAAATCGATATCGTCTACGGCTCCCGGTCGAAGGAAGACCTCGTCTTCTATGAGGAAATCGTCGGGGAATGGCAGAAGGAAGAGGGAATAAACGTCCACCTGACGATCGACCGCGCGCAGGAGGGATGGGAGGGCCACGTCGGCTTCGTCCCCGACTTCGTGCGGGAAATAAGCCCCGACACCGACCGCACGGCGCTGGTCTGCGGGCCCCCGATTATGATCAAATTCACCCTTGCCGCCCTGAAGGAGCTCGGCTTCACGGAGGAGCAGGTCTATACCACCATGGAGCTGAGGATGAAGTGCGGAATCGGAAAATGCGGAAGATGCAACATCGGAAGCAAATACGTGTGCAAGGACGGGCCGGTCTTCCGGTTCGACGAGCTCGGAGCCCTGCCCGACGAATACTGAGCCGGGAAATCCCCGGAAAAATTCCCGTATGAGAAGGGCGTGTCCCGCCATAGGGGAAAAGGAGAAGCTGATGGAAAACACGGTAAACATTTACCTTTACGGAAAGAAATACGAGGTACCGGCGAGTCTGACGGTGATGGGCGCGATGGAATACGCGGGCTATCAGCTGGTGCGGGGATGCGGATGCCGAAACGGCTTCTGCGGAGCCTGCGCGACGATCTACCGGATCAAGGGAGAACGGGAGCTCAAGGTCTGCCTCGCCTGCCAGACCAAGGTGGAGAACGATATGTATATCGCGACGCTGCCCTTCTTCCCCCTCGTGAAGCAGGTCTACGATATCGAAAAAATCTCTCCCGAGGAGCAGATTATGATGCAGCTGTATCCCGAAATCTACGCCTGCATCGGATGCAACGCCTGTACAAAGGCCTGTACGCAGGGACTGAACGTCATGCAGTATATCGCCTACGCACAGAGGGGAGAGTACGAAAAGTGCGCGGAGGCCTCCTTCGACTGCGTCATGTGCGGCGTCTGCTCGGCACGATGCCCCGCGGGAATTTCTCATCCGCAGGTCGCGCTCCTCTGCCGACGCCTCAACGGAAAATACCTTGCCCCGAAGAGCCGGCATCTTGAGGATAGAGTCAGGGAAATCCGGAACGGGGACTTTGAGGAGCTGCTTCGAGGGCTGATGGGAAAGCCGCTTGAAGAGATGAAAGAGCTCTACAACAATCGGGAAATCGAGAAGTGAGGAAACGATATGGACCGTGAAGAAATGAAAGAATCGATGGCGGCGGTCGAGGCGCGCCGGAAGGAAAACGCCGAGGCCGAGCCGAGACGCATGAGCGCCGAGGAGAAGGAGGCCCTTCTTGCCGCCTATCATCCCGATTATAAAAGAAGTATGTTCACCCCGCTTGCCGTCGGGCCGAATAAAGGGGAGAGCGTCCCGAAGGAGCTCGCCGCCCTGCTGCAGGCCAATAGCCGGATCGATCCCGAAAAGGTAAATCTCAGCGTCCCGGACTTCGACGACGACGTCCTCGTCATCGGAGGAGGAGGAGCCGGAGCCTCGGCGGCGATTGAGGCCAAACGAGCGGGAGCACGCGTTCGCCTCGTCACCAAGCTGCGGCTCGGAGACGCCAATACCGTTATGGCGGAGGGTGGCATTCAGGCGGCGGATAAGCCGAACGATTCTCCCGCCATTCATTACCTCGACGCTTTCGGAGGAGGGCATTTCGCCGCCAAGCCGGAGCTGCTCTATCGGCTGGTCAGCGAAGCGCCGGAGGCCATTCAGTGGCTGTCCGACCTCGGAGTCGAATTCGATAAGGCCCCCGACGGAACGATGATCACGACCCACGGAGGAGGAACCTCGCGCAAGAGAATGCACGCCGCGAAGGACTATTCGGGGGCGGAAATCATGCGAACCCTCCGCGATGAGGTGCTGAATCTTGAAATTCCCGTCGTCGATTTCACCGCCGCCGTTGAGCTGATTCTCGACGAAGAGGGAAGAGCCGCGGGCGCCGTCCTGCTCAATATGGAGACGAAGGAGCTACTCGTCGCAAGGGCGAAGACCGTCATCCTCGCCACGGGAGGCGCGGGACGCCTGCATTATCAGGGCTTCCCGACCTCCAACCATTACGGAGCGACGGCAGACGGGTTAATTCTCGGATACCGCGTCGGGGCAAGGCTCCTCTATCCCGACACCCTCCAGTACCACCCGACGGGAGCCGCCTTCCCGGAGCAGATTTTGGGAGCCCTCGTCACCGAAAAGGTCCGATCCCTCGGGGCAAAGCTCGTCAACCGGGAGGGGGAGGTCTTCGTCCATCCCCTCGAAACCCGCGACGTCTGCGCGGCGGCCATCATCCGGGAGTGCGGGGAGAGGAAAAAGGGAATTGCCACCGGAAGCGGAGAGGGCGTCTGGCTCGATACCCCGATGATTGAGCTGAAAAACGGGGAGGGAACCGTCGAAAAGCGGATTCCCGCCATGCTCCGAATGTTCGCAAAGTACGGAATCGATATCCGGAAGGAGCCGATTCTCGTCTACCCGACCCTGCATTATCAGAACGGAGGGCTGGATATTTCCCCCGACGGGAGCTGTCCGAACGTCGAAAACCTCTATGCGGCGGGGGAAGCCGTCGGAGGAATCCACGGGCGCAATCGCCTGATGGGAAATTCCCTGCTCGATATCATCGTCTTCGGACGGGGGGCCGGGAAAGCCGCCGCCGAGAAGGCGAGGACTGCGACGCCCGGGAAGCTGACGCTTGCCCACGTGAAAAGGTTCGATGAGGAGAGGAAGGCCGCGGGAATTGAAACAAACGAGGTCTCCCCGCGCCTCCTGCCGACCTATACGCACGGAAACCCCCGGCTTGAGGGGCAGGGCAAGGCCTTTTAACCCCCCCAAAGCATCCAAATTTGTTCGAAAGAAAGGCAGACTCCATGGCTTATATCGGTGAGGTCGTTTCCTCGGCCTTTTCAATGATTTTCGTCGTTTTCCTGATCGCAACGCTGGGATATCTTGTCGGAGGCGTCAAGGTCAAGGGCATCTCCCTCGGAACGGCGGGTGTTCTCCTTGTCGCCCTCCTCTACGGAATTTTAGCGAGCAAATGCCCCTCCTTTACGGTGGGAGAGAAAACCGTGACGCTCTTCAGCGACGGGATAAAATCGCAGTTCAGCTTGATTTCCAATATCGGAACCTCGCTTTTCGTCACGGCGGTCGGACTGATCGCCGGGCCGAAATTCTTCAGAACCTTCAATAAAAAGTCGCTCTCCTATATCCTCCTCGGAGTCATCATCATCACGGTAGGGGGAGCCGCCACCTTCCTCGCGGTGAGGCTCGATCCCCATCTGACAAAGGAAATGGCGGTCGGACTGCTGACGGGAGCCCTGACAAGTACCCCGGGACTTTCCTCCGCGAAGGAAATGCTGACGGGAGAGGCCGCCGACACGCTGACCGCCGGATACGGAATCGCCTACCTCTTCGGAGTCCTCGGCGTCGTCCTCTTCGTCCAGATCGTCCCGCGCCTCATGAAGGTCGATCTTGAGGAGGAGAGAAAGAGCTACGTGGCCGCCAACCGCGTCGAAATTCCCGAAATCGGGAGAAAGCTGCATACCCTCGAGCCCTTCGGATTCTTCCCCTTCTTCTTTACCGTCGCCGTCGGATGTATCCTCGGGGCCTTCAAGATTCCGGGAATCAATTTCTCCCTCGGAATGTCGGGAGGAACCCTCGTCACGGGACTGATCGTCGGGCATTTTTCCCATATCGGCCCGATCGATTGCCGCGTCAGTCGGCAGACGCTCGACTTCTTCCGGGAGCTCGGACTTGTCCTCTTCCTGATCGGAGCCGGAGTCCCGGGAGGCGTCAATTTCATCTCCAACGTCAAGCTCAGCTATTTCCTCTACGGAGCGGCCCTCACACTGCTGCCGATGGTGATCGGCTTCCTCCTCGCCAAATACCTCTTCAAGCTCAGTATCTTTAATAACCTCGGATCCATTACCGGGGGAATGACGAGCACCCCCGCCCTCGGAGCGCTGATTTCGACGGCGGGAACCGGAGACGTCGCCTCCGCCTACGCGGCGACCTATCCCATCGCCCTCGTCATGATGGTGCTGGCCTCAAAAATCCTCCTGATTTTGGGGTAAGGAGAGGGAAGACCCGGGAAACGATTCAAAAAACGCGAAAAAGCGGGCATTGACAAAAAGGGAACTTTGCGGTATAATAGCGAGTGGATTTTTTCCTACCGCTCTCCGGCGCTTCCCGGCAAGGCAAAGCCCCGCTTCCGAAAGACACCGTAAGGCCACGTGAGTAAAGAATAAAAGGAAAGGAAGACGTCATGGAATATTCACAGCCGGTCTCCGTCAATACGTTACAGCGCCTTCCCGTCTATCTGAATTATCTGAAATCGATCGGAGGGGAGGGAAATATCTCCTCCACAGAGATTGCAAAGGCCCTCGGGCTCAACGACGTGCAGGTGCGCAAGGATCTCTCGGCGGTAAGCTCGGGAGGAAGGCCGAAAATCGGCTATAACGTGCAAGGCCTGATCGCCGATCTGAAGGAATTTCTCGGCTACAACGCCGTCAACGCCGCCGTGATCGTCGGATGTGGAAATCTCGGAAGGGCGCTGATGTCCTACCGGGGCTTCAGCGAATATGGGCTGAAAATCGTCGCGGGCTTTGATATCTCCCCCGAGCTGACGGGGAAGGAGGTCGGAGGGAAGCCGATCTACCCGCTGAGCAGCCTGACGGAGTATTGCCGGACGGAGGGAATCCGCATCGGAGTCGTCACCACCCCGGCGCAGGAGGCGCAGAGCGTCTGCGGACTGCTCATTCAGGGAGGAGTCAAGGCCGTGTGGAATTTCGCGCCCGCCCATCTCACGGTGGGGGAAGGGGTGCTGGTTCAGAATGAAAACATGGCCTGCTCGCTGGCCCTGCTCTCCAAGCATCTGAACGAAATGCTCAGCCAAAAGAATCCCGAGTAACAGAACGTCAAAAAAATTCACCTTTTGGCGCCAAAAGAACCCCGAATAACAAACGTCAAAAAAATTCACCTTTTGGCATCAAAAGAACCCCGAATAACAAACGTCAAAAAAATTCACCTTTTGGCATCAAAAGAACCCCGAGTAACGGGCCGCCAAAATTCGCTTTTGGCACCAAAAATCCTGAGTAACTGAGGTCGCCAAAATTCGCTTTTGGCATCCATAGGACTCGGAATAGCGGAGACGCCGAAAAGCCCGCTTTTGAAGCCAAAAGCCCCGAAAATTTTCGGGTTTCCCCGCGTTTCCATTTTTCATGAAGGAAGGTTATCTTGATGATGGTTCCCTATCGCGAACGCTCCGACGAGGAGCTTCTTTCCCTTTTAAAGGGCCTCAACGCCGAATACGAAGGCTATAAGGCCAAAAAACTCAACTTGAATATGGCGAGAGGGAAGCCAAGCAAGGAACAGCTCGCGCTCTCGATGGGCATGATGGATGTGCTGGGGAGCCAAAGCGATATGTGCGGGGAGGACGGAACCGACTGCCGCAATTACGGAGTGCTGGACGGAATCCCGGAGGCCAAGCGCCTCCTCGGAGATATGGTGGGAGCCCCCGCCTCCGCCGTCATTGTCTGCGGAAATTCCAGTCTCAACGTCATGTACGACACCGTTTCCCACGCCTATACGCACGGCGTGATGGGAAGCACCCCGTGGTGCCGTCTGCCCGCCGTCAAATTTCTCTGCCCGGCGCCGGGCTATGACCGCCATTTCGGGATTACGGAATTTTTCGGAATCGAAATGATCCCCGTCGAAATGACCCCCGAGGGGCCGGATATCGAGACCGTCGAAAGGCTCGTCCGGGAGGATGAGGCGATCAAGGGAATCTGGTGCGTGCCGAAATATTCCAATCCGCAGGGGTATACCTATGCGCCCGAAACGGTTCGCCGCATGGCCGCCCTGAAGCCGAAGGCCGCCGATTTCCGCATCTATTGGGATAACGCATACGCCATTCATCACCTCTATGACGAGGGGGACAGCCTCCTCGATATCCTCGAGGAATGCCGACGCGCAGGCTCCCCCGACATGGTCTATGAGTTCGTCTCGACCTCAAAAATCAGCTTCCCGGGTTCCGGAATCGCCTCCGTCATCTCCTCCGAAAGGAATCTGGAGGATATTCGGAAGCAGATGAGTCGGCAGACCATCGGATACGATAAGCTCAATCAGCTTCGGCACGTCCGCTTTTTCGGAGACATAGAGGGCGTGAAAGAGCATATGAAGAAGCACGCCGCCATTCTGAGACCGAAGTTTGAGGCCGTGCTGAATACCCTCGAAAAGGAGCTGGGGGGAAAGGAAATCGGAAGCTGGACGAAGCCGAGAGGAGGGTATTTTATCTCCTTTGACGGGCTGGAGGGCACCGCCGCCGCCACCGTGCGGCTCTGCCGGGAGGCGGGAGTCGTCATGACGGGAGCGGGAGCCACCTATCCGTACGGAGTCGACCCGAGGGACAGAAACATAAGAATTGCCCCGTCCTATCCCACGCTAGAGGAGCTGAAAACCGCCGCCGCCCTCTTCGCGCTCTGCGTGAAAAAGGCAAGCGTCGAAAAGATCCTCGACGAGCGCGGAAAAGGATAAAATTCCCGCCAAGACGAAAGGAAAAATCCTTTTCAAAGCGCGAAAAGAAAATCCCGCTTGGCGCGAGTGCGTGAAAATCCCGCCAAACGCGAAAGGGACTGAAAAATCCCTGCGTAAAATCAAAAAGTAAACCTCTCCGGGCCGCCCGGGGAGGTTTTTCGTGTATGACGGGCATGTCGTCGGTCTGTGGTGGAAGTCCAGAAGGGGCGTAGTTGTCGACGAACCCAAGAGCGACTC
>CANQQT010000061.1 GCA_947626065.1 uncultured Clostridia bacterium
GAAGAACCGAACCGCCGTATGCCGAACGGCACGTACGGTGGTGTGAGAGGGCGGAGCTATTCCGCCCTACTCGATTCGCTTTCTTTCGGAATTTTTCCTCATAACCGTACCTTTTCCAAAACCGTCCAAAGCAAAGCCTTCACGCAAAGCGAAAAAGATTCCGCGCGGCGCTCCCTTCCGGAAAACCGCTTTTTTCGCATTTCTTTTGTACTTCGGTCATAAAAAAATCAAAAAAATTTTGCTATCCCATTGACAAAGAATCTATCTTGTTGTACAATATAGTGGTACTATGTAAGACAAGATAGCCGGGCGGCGGTTCAATCGCCGCGCCCACAGGGAAGGAGGGGAGACCATGATTTTCGACAAATCTCAGCTGATGCGCGGCACGCTGGAAGGCTGTATTCTTCAAATCATCCGGGAAAAGACCACCTACGGATACGAAATCATGATGTCTCTCCGCAACACCGGCTTTGAGGAAATTTCCGAGGGCACCATTTATCCGCTCCTGCTGCGCCTTGAGCGGCAGGGAAGCATTCATTCGACGCTTCTGTCCTCCCCGCTCGGGCCGAAGAGAAAATATTACTCCATCACCGCCACCGGGATGGAATACCTCAAATCCTTTGAGGAAACCTGGAATCAGATGGTTTCCGCCGTCGGCAGAATTTTCAGCCGCGGCAAAAGCAACGCAGGGGAAGGTACAGACGGGGGAGGGAAGGCCAGTGAATAAAGAGCTTGCCGCTTCGATAAAGAAGCTCAACAAGGAAAACCGGCGGATTCTCCTGAAAATGGAACACTATATGGAGACCCGCTCCATCAACGAAATCGCCTGTGAAGAAATCCTCTCCGACATCGTCGGTATGGCGCTGGAGTATCAGGAGCGGGGGGAGCCCTTTTCCTCCGCCATCGGCAGTGACTACGAGTCCTTCTGCCGCGAGCTGGTGAGAAATTCCCCCCGGCAGTCGATTTTTGAACGGATTCTGATTCTGCTGCGTTGGCTTTTCCTCTACGGAATGCTGATTCTCCCGGTTCTTTATCTGGTGGAAAGGATTGTCCCCGGCTTTACCCCCGCCGAGATTCGCGGTGGGATCTATTCCGTCCCCGCCGTCTTCCTGACGAAGTATTTCACGCTTCTCATCATTCTTGTCGTCGGTTGGTTCTTTGTCAAGATGTACACCTATAAGCCGATGAAATACGTCATCGGCACCTATATCACCGTCTTTATGCTCTTCTTTCTCTTTTCAAACGAGCTTCTCACGCTGATTCTCGGCGACCTGCCCGTCACGGTCAACATCTTCTGGTGGGTGCTCGGCCTCGGCGGCGCCACGCTCCTCTGCGACCTTGCACGTCGACTGGCGGCCATGACGGTTGCCTATCAGAAGAAAAAGAGCGAAAAAAAGGAAGAGAGCGAAAAACCATAGAGAAAAGCGTTCGCAAGAATGCAAAATGACAAAAGGAGCTTTGCCATGCAGGAGAAAAAGAAAAAACGCGGCGACCGGAAGGACGGCTATCTCGTCCGGGAGACCGACCCGATTCACGCCCTTGTCCCCTATATGCTTCCCGACCGGACCGATAACGAGGGGGTTCTTACCGAGGCCTTCGACCTGACGGAGGTGATTCGCTATCTCGACGAAAAGAACGCCTCCAACCCGGAATTCAAGTATACCTTTTTTCACTTTATCTGCGCGGCCCTTGCCAAAGTGATCACGCTCCGGCCCCGGCTGAACCGTTTTTATTCCGGCCGGCGCCTTTATGACCGGAAGGACATTCTCTTTTCCTTCGTTGTGAAGAAGAAGTTCTCCGACAACGGAGAGGAGGTTTTGGCGACGATAAAGTTTGACAGGGACAGCGACGTTCCGCCGCTTGAGCAGATTTACGAAAAGGTCAAAAAAATCGTCTACAGCGTGAGAAAGAACAACGAAACCGATTCGACGACCGATAAGATGAACTTTCTGTTGAAGCTACCGCGCCCGATTCTCAGCCTTCTCATCAAGATTCTCCGCCGGATGGAATATCACGGCCACTACCCGAAATCGCTGATGGTGGACGATCCCTATTATTCTACCGTCTTTATCTCCAATCTGGGGAGCATCAAGATGAGCGCCGACTATCACCATCTCGCCAACTGGGGCACCAATTCGATTTTCGTCATCGTAGGGGAGAAAAAGCCGATGCCTTTCTACGGCGACGACGGAAGCGTCACCGTGAAGGACGGGCTGAAAATGAGCCTGACGATCGACGAGCGGATTGCCGACGGCTTCTATTTCGCGGCGTCCGTCAAGCTGCTTCGGAAGATTTTTGAAAATCCGAAGCTCATCGAAGCGCCGATTTACGAAGAAATTCCCCTGTAAGAGGGAAAAGCATAAAGGAGTAATATGACATGGACACCGTGAAAGCACCTTGGCTGAAAAACTACGGGGAGGTATCTCCGACGCTTACCTATCCGACCGGCACAATGTGGGAGCAGGTCCTTTCGGTGGCGGAAAAGTATCCGAGCTACTGCGCCTACAGCTTTATGGGCAAAAAGACCACCTACAAGGCCTTTGCCGAGGAGGTCGACCTCTGCGCAAGGGCACTGCGGAGCATAGGCATCACGGAGGGCACCCGGGTGACGGTCTGTATGCCGAACTGCCCGCAGGCCGTTCTCCTCTTCTATGCGATCAACATCGTCGGCGCCGTCGCTACGATGATTCACCCTCTGTCGGCGGAGAACGAAATCGCCTTTTACGTCAACGATTCCGAAAGCACCGTCGCCGTGACTCTCGACCAGTTTTACGGGAAATTCGCCGCCGTGCGCGACAAAATGCCGAAGCTGAAAACTCTGATTATCGCCGATATCAAGGACGCGCTGTCGCCGGTGATGAAGGTCGGCTTCGCCGTCACCTCCGGGCGGAAAATCCCGAAAATTCCCGACGATGCGCCGATTCTCCGCTGGAAGGATTTCCTCAAGGAAGGGAAGGCGTATACCGGCCCCTATCAGGTGAAGAAGAGCGCCGCCGACCCGGCGGTCATCCTCTACAGCGGCGGAACCACCGGCGTTACCAAGGGCATCCTTTTGACGAATCTCAATTTCAACGCCCTTGCCGCGCAGATTATCGCCACCAACCCCATTTTTTCACCGGGGGACAAAATGCTCGCCGTCATGCCGATTTTCCACGGCTTCGGCCTCGGCGTCAGCATTCATTCGATGCTCGCAAACGGCGGCAGCTGTATTCTCGTTCCTCGCTTTACGCCGGAGAGCTATGCCAATCTGATTGTGAAATCCCGCTGTAACTTCATCGCCGGCGTGCCGACGCTTTACGAGGCGCTCCTTCGTCAGAAGGTGATGAAGGGTGCGAATCTTTCGAGCCTCAAGGGCGTTTTCAGCGGCGGCGATTCTCTCTCAATCAGTTTGAAAAAGCGGTTTGACGCCTTCCTCGCCGAGCACAAGGCCACCGTCAAGGTACGGGAGGGCTACGGCACGACGGAATGCGTCACGGCCAGCTGTCTGACGCCGCTTCACCTCGCGAAGGAGGGAAGCATCGGCCAGCCCTTCCCGGACACTTACTACAAAATCGTCAAGCCCGGAACGCAGGAGGAGGTCCCCTACGGAACCGACGGGGAAATCTGCATTTCCGGCCCCACCGTGATGGTGGAATACATCAACCACCCGGAGGAGACGGCGCAGGCCCTGCAAACCCATCCCGACGGGTTGAAATGGGTACATACCGGCGACCTCGGCTCAATGGACGAGGAGGGCTTTGTCTACTTCAAACAGCGGATCAAAAGGATGATCGTCACCAGCGGCTACAACGTCTATCCCTCCCAGCTGGAGAACATTCTTGACGCGCACGAGCTTGTGCAGATGAGCTGTGTCATCGGAATTCCCGATTCCCTGAAAATGCAGAGGGTCAAGGCCTTCATCGTCCTGAAGACCGGCGTCACGCCGAGCGACGAAATCAAGACGACGCTGCGGGAATACTGCAAGAAGAACATGGCAAGATACGCGATCCCCTACGATTTTGAGTTCCGGGATCAGCTCCCCAAAACCCTTGTCGGCAAGGTAGCCTACCGGATTCTTGAAGAGGAGGAGGCGGCCAAGCGCAAGGAAAAGGCGGCCTCTGCCGCCTCGGCACAGACCCCGGTCGGCGCGGGACGCGGATAAATCTTCGCCGCCCGCTGATGGATTAGAAAAACAGGGAAGAGCCCGGTTGGGCAAACCTCCCGTAGAACAGCGCCTCCTGCCGTTCCCGCCTTCCCGACAGAACGGCAGGAGGCGCTGTTTTCATGCCCCGCGAATCCCTTTTCAAAGTTTCTCTTGACAAAAGAAGAAAATTCCTTTATACTATTGTTATCTGAGTGAACAACGGAGGAGCTTTTTCTCTATGTATGATGAAATTCTTTCCAAGCTGAAAACGATCCTTGCGCAGGAGCTGGATATTCGCGAAGAAAAAATCACGCCGGAGGCGGTTTTGCTCAAGGATCTCGACGTCAATTCTCTGGAATTTCTCAATATTGTAATGGCGGTGGAAGAGGCCTTTGATATTTTTCTCGACGAGGATCGGCTTCAGGATGTCAAGACGATCGACGACGTTGTCCGTTATCTTGAGGAGCTGGTCGGCGGGGAAGAGAAGGAAGGGTGAGTGAGATTATGGCAGATTCCCAAGCGAAAATCAGCGAACGGAAAAACGGATATTATGTGGTAAAGCCGGTCGGAAGCATCCGGAATATGCTGACCATGGCAAAAGATGAGGCGGGGGACTGGGACGCCTATCAGTACAAGCTCTCCGAAACCGAAATTTGCCACGTGACCTATCGGGAATTTTACGATACCGTGGAAAATCTGGGGGCGGCGCTTCATGCCCTTGGCCTCGGGGAGGCGCATATCGCCTGCATCGGGGAAAACAGTTACCCGTGGATTGTGGCCTATCTCACGGTTCTGCAGTCGGCGGGCGTATTCGTCCCGATGGACAAGGAGCTTCCCGCCGAGGATATCTATCGCGTGATCAACGACAGCGACAGCACGGCGATTTTTTATTCCAAAAAATTTGAAAGCATCCTGCTTGAAAACCGGGAGCGTATTCCAAGCGTCCGGTATTTTATCGGAATCGACCGGGAAGAGAACGGAGAAAACGGCGTGTATGCGATGAAGCGGCTGATTGAGCAGGGGCAAACGCTCGACCGCACGCCCTACGACTCCCTGAAATCCGATGAATACGCGCTGAAAATGCTGGTGTACATCTCCGGAACCAACGGCCTTGCCCGTGGAGTCATGCTGAGCGAGCATAACCTGATTTCCGGCGTCTATTACGGACTGCAGGTCTCGCAGGTGTTCGGAAAGGGCCTTTCGGTTCTGCCGTATAACCACACCTACGAGGCGGTGTGCGATATTCTGATATCGATTCATAAGCACACTACGCTCTGTATCAACGACGCGCTGAAATCGATTCTGCGTAACCTCCGGCTCTTCAAGCCCGACTACGTTTACCTTGTCCCGGCCTTCCTTGAGCTGTTTTATTCCAACATGATGCGGACGATTCGCAAGCAGGGGAAGGAAGAGGAGATTTTACAGGCCATCAAGCGTTCCAACGAAATGCGGAAGGTCGGCATCGATTTGAGAAGCTCGCTCTTCCGGGATCTTACCGCCATGTTCGGCGGCAATTTGAAAAAGATTGTCTGCGGCGGCGCCGCGATCCGCCCCGAAATCGGGAAATTCTTCGGCGATATCGGCATCTGGGTGATCGGCGGATACGGAATCACCGAGTGCTCGCCGCTGATTTCGGTGAACGACGAGCAGGCCAACGATTACCGCACCGTCGGGCGGAAGCTTCCGTGTCTGGAATGGAAAATCGACGAGCCCAACGGGGAAGGAATCGGTGAAATCTGCGTCAAGGGCGACGTTGTGATGCTGGGCTACTATAAACAGCCCGACAGAACCGCCGAGGTGTTGAGCAGCGACGGATGGTTCCGGACGGGGGATTACGGCTACCTCACAAAAGAGGATTGGCTGGTGATCACCGGGCGGAAAAAGAGCGTCATCGTGCTCAGCAACGGGAAAAATGTTTATCCGGAGGAGATCGAGGCCTATATCCTCCAAATCGGTTATATCGCCGAGGTCGTGGTAAGAAGCGCCAAAAACGAATTTGGGCAGGAGACCCACCTGACCGCAGAGGTATATTTAAAGGAAAGCCGCGATCCCGAAACGGTTCTGCGCGATATTCAGGACAAGCTGACCGTGCTTCCGAATTATAAGATGGTGTATTCCGTCGAAATCCGGAACGAACCGTTCGCCAAAACCGCGACAAATCAAATTATCCGAAACAAAGGCTGAAAAAAAGGCGTCCTACGGGGCGCCTTTTGATTTGGGAGGAATTTTTTCACTTTATCGCGGCGTTTGCTTTGAGGGAAGTGCTTTTTATTTGCGCGGAGTCATTTTCTCGTTGGATAAATTTTTTGTTTGAGCAAAGATTTTTAGAAAGTTTTTTGCGTTGAGGTCGTTGTGCAAAGAAATTTTACTCGAAGGATTTTTGAGAGGAAGGTTTTCGTGCGGGGGATTTTTACGCGGAGGATTTTTGAAGAAATTTTTTGTGGGAAGCTTTTTTTCTTCGGGCAAGGGTCAGGGAAGGGGCGCTCAGGGGAGACACCAGAACAACAGAGCGAGGAAGCGCCGTCGGCGGAGACAAATAGGCATTATTGGACTAAATAAAAATTTAGTACAATTTAGGGAAGCGATTTCAGCGCGTGACACGATTCCGCCGCACATTCGCGCCGCATACCGATAAATATACCGATAAACTCCCTCGGGCCACCACGTCGCCCGCATGGGCCGAAAACTGCCAATCGGAGGTACAATAGCCGGATAAACGGGGCGGGCCGAGGCTCCGGCTTCTGGAATTAGCTTCGTAAACGTTTTTTCCGAGATTTTTGTTGCACGGCGTTGTGCGTCTTTCAAAAAAAATATCAAATAATTTTCTCGGCTGTCGCAGATATTTTTTTTAATTCGAAGCATTCATCGATTGTCCGTTTTTTTTGCGCGGTGCCAACTTCCGTGGGGCTAAAAAATTTAAGCTCCACAGAAGATTTTCGCTCCACGCGCTCCAATTTAAAATTTTTAAGTTAAAGGCCCGTCTACGCGCTTGTACGTGCAGACAGGCCTTCGTTAAAATTTCTTGTCAGTGGTCGGAGCGCCGTTCCATGACGGAATCGGTGCGGAACAGGAAGGAAACGCACCACAGCGAGGCCAGAGCCACCAGCGTATAGATGATTCTGCTGACCACCTCCGTCTGACCGCCGCAAATCCATGCCACAATATCAAAACGGAACAGTCCGATGCTCCCCCAGTTAATTCCGCCAATGATTGTCAATATCAGCGCGATTTTATCCAACATAAAATATCAGCTCCTTCATTTTTATTGGCACTATAAATATTCCCCTTCGGAGCCGTCTTTATTCAGGGATTCACTTTTTTTGTGAAGCGCAAGCTTATTTTGCGTTAATTGTACTAAATAATATATAATTGTACTAAATAGCAGAAAACTCCGTATACCGGCGGGATTTTGCCTTCCTTTGCCGCTTTTTTGAGGTTAAAAACGCCGTGTAAACTCCGTACCTTGCTTAAATTTCTTTTCTCGAGTATTGCGGCATCTCAAGACGGAAAACTGCATAAATTTCTTTTCAGAATGTTTCGACTTCTCAAAGCGAAAAAATTCCGCCGTGCGGTAATTTCTTTTTCCGAGCTCAAATTGCCTCCCATGATGTGGCGTCCGCTCATAACCGAATAAGTTCTATTTTTGAGGCGTGTTACGAACAGAAAAAGCACCGCGCTCACGGATTGTACTCCTGCGGCGCGGTGCTTTTTATCAGTTGTTAGGCTCCCCTACCCTTCCTCCGGCGTTGGCGCTGGCGGCGGCGTTCCTCCGTCGTTTACGGTCACATTTCCTTTTGTCAGAATATTGACCTTGATCAGGCATTTCTGCGCCGCCGAGGTCACCTTATAGTCGGTTCCGACGTTTGTGGTATTGACGTTCACCGTGCCGTCGGCGGTTTTGAGGTCGTAGCTTGTCAGATCCCCGGAATAGGCGCCGTTGGCCGTAACGGTAAAGTTTCCGCTATCCATCACGGCGTTCAGCGTGGCAATTTCTGAGCTCTGTACCGTAATATTGCCACCCCGGACGTTCAGCTCCGCCACCGAAATCGTCTGAATCGAGTCGAGCGTAACATTTCCGTTGGTCACCGTGAGGTAATAATCCAGTGAATTGGAGAGGTTTTTGCAGGTAACATTCCCCTTATTCAGGGAGAGCGTCAGGGTTTTCAGCTCCGACGTTTCCGAAATATAGATATTGACCGCTTTGGGCCGCTTCGGATCGGGCTTATCGAGGAGGAAATAGCGGAGTCCCCGGAACTGAATGCCGCCGCCGCTCATATCGATCATCGAGGAGAAGAAGCTGACCGTTCCGTCCACAGTGACCGCCGAGCTTCCGAGGGAGGTGCGATAGGAATTGACGTCAAAATTTTTCAGCTCCACGTAGCTCTTGTCCTTGGTGCCGACGATGTTGACGTCGACGCCGGAAAAGGTCAGCGCTAGCTTTGAAATGGTGTCGTTGGAGATGTTGTAGGTATAGACCGAATCGCCGGCCTCGTCGATTTCCTGATCGTAAATGGCGATTCCCTGCTTGGCCGCCATCGATTTGGCAATACCGCAGGTCATAAAGCCGCCCACGAGAAGGATGACCGACAGGACAAGGAAAATCAGTGACGTAGGTTTCATTGTCCGATACACTCCTTTTTCAGGTAAATATAGAGCTCTCTCAGCTTCTTGATGACGAATTTCAGGAGGACAAGGAGCCATTTGGCCGCAAACGGCATCAACCGCACGGCAAAATTGTAGACCAGAATCCCGCAGAAGAGGGCCCCGGAGCCGATGATGATGCTGAGTCCGCACTCATACAGGCCGATCGGCATCGACGAAATCATCTGTGCGACGCCGAAGATCAGGCCGAACACCGACAGCAGCGTTCCCACGGCGGTAATGGCGACGAGCAGCGCCACCGAGGCGATGATCAGAACGGCGATCAGGAAGAAGAGGAACGCGAAGAGGAATCCTCCGGCCAACAGTACCGCTATGGTAACAGGGAGCGTTACTGCGAAGAGAATCCAAAACTTCCGGGTATTCTTCCGGATGGTCTCGGGGTCGGGAGGCGTGTGACTGATGCGGTCGAGGTCGACGAAGTCGTCGTCGGCGAGCTTGCTCCGCTTGACCGGCGCGGCGACCTCATCCTCCTGCGCAGGTTTTCCCGCGCCGGTTGCCGCCTCTTCTACCGTTCTCCGTTGTTTTTGGGAAGGTGTGACGCCGGTGGCGCCGGGCATACGGAGCATCAGCTCCTCCCGCTCCCGGCGGATGGCTCGCTCCTCGGCTTCCTTCCTTCCTGGGGTCTCCTCGGCCTTCTTTTCGCCCTCCGGCTTCTTTTCGACCGGTGCGGCGGAAACGTCGGCACGTTCGGCGCCGGGTTGTCCCTTCGCCGACGGCACCCCTGTCGCACGGTTCGAGGAGACGGCGGGCGCCGATTCCTCCTTTACCGCCTCGGCAGGCGACGGTTCCTTTCGGGCCGGTTCTCCCTCCTCTTGTTCGCTCTGCTCCGCCTGAATGATTTTGTCGGTCATCCTCTTGATGCGGGCGGCGACGCGATCCATATCGCCGAGCTTTTCAATCTCCTTCGCGACCTCCTCGTCACTTTTCCCGGCAAAATAGCCGTCGAACTGTTTCAGATGACGATTTATGTAATCGTCCGAAACCCCGAGCTCAGTCAGCTTCTCGGAGAGCTGCTGATAAAACGTCTTCTTGTCCATCTGACCGTCGTTTCCTTTCCATCGTAGAAATTGCGGGAACCTTGGATAAAAGATTAGAAAAATAATTGCGTCAATCCGGTTGAAATTCTTTGCAGAATATTGTATAATGGTACTATCCTTTATATTATACCAAAGATTGCGAGAAAATACAATATGCGAATGCGAAAAAAAAAGCACGGATTTGAAAGAATTGCCGCCTGTTCTGACTATATAATACAAAATTCTACTGAAATGCCTGATTTTCCCATCGATCTTGAGATCGGATGCGGCAAGGGCGCCTTCATTCTGGAATGCGCGAAGAGAAATCCCACCGTTCGCTACGTCGCGATGGAAAGAATTTCCGACGTTCTTCTTCTGGCCGCCGAGAAGGTCAAGGCGGCGGAGCTTGCCAACGTAAAATTTCTTATCGGCGACGCGAGAAACCTCTCCGACTTTTTCCCGCCGGCCTCGGTGCGGCGCATCTATCTGAATTTCTCCGACCCGTGGCCGAAAAAAGGCTACTACAAGCGCCGCCTTACCTACCGGGATTTCCTCGAGCTTTATAAAACGGTGCTTCTGCCGCAGGGAGAGATCCATCTGAAAACCGACAACGTCGGCCTCTTCGACTTTTCCCTCGAACAGTTTGCCCTGTGCGGCTTCTCCGTGAGGGAGGTAACCCGCGACCTGCACCACAGCGAATACGAGAAGGACAACATTCACACCGAATACGAAAACGCCTTTGCGGAGAAGGGCTTCCCCATTCACCGCGCCGTGGCGTTTCTCTCCCCTTCCGAAACAAATTTTTCGCAAACGGTTGACAAAACCGAAAATTTATGATATCATGTTAAAAAAAAGTAAACCGAGGAACAAGAAGAGTACTCCTTTCCCCCGATTTCAGAGAGCCGTCGGCGCTGCAAGACGGTATCGGGCAAGGACGAATGGACTTGGGAGGGCTAACCGACGGCTGAGCCGAAGGGGCGACGGGTTCCGACCGTTATTTCGGAGCGCAGCGGAAACGAATGCGAAAAAAGTGCGTCTTTTGACGAATATAGGTGGCACCGCAGGAAATCAAACTCTTGTCCTATAACCGGACAGGAGTTTTTTGCTTTTCGCCCTCTTTCGCATCGCATAGAAAAACCGAACCAAAGGAGAAAACAACTATGGCAAAAACGATTCCCTACAAAACCTATCTTGAAGAGAGCGAGCTTCCGAAATATTGGTACAATCTTCGCGCCGATATGAAGACCAAGCCGGCGCCGCTTCTCAATCCCGGCACGCTGAAGCCGATGACGCTCGCCGAGCTTGAGCCGGTGTTCTGCCGCGAGCTGGCGGAGCAGGAGCTGGACGACGTCACGCCTCTTATCGAAATTCCGGAGGAAATCCGGGAATTCTACAAAATGTACCGGCCTTCCCCGCTGGTACGAGCCTATTGTCTGGAAAAGGCGCTCGGTACCCCGGCCAAAATTTATTATAAATTTGAGGGAAACAACACCTCGGGAAGCCACAAGCTGAACAGCGCCATCGCGCAGGCCTACTACGCCAAAAAGCAGGGGCTGAAGGGCGTCACGACCGAGACCGGCGCCGGTCAGTGGGGGACGGCTCTTTCGATGGCCTGCGCCTATTTCGGCCTCGACTGCCGGGTGTATATGGTGAAGGTCTCCTATGAGCAGAAGCCCTTCCGCCGTGAGGTGATGCGGACCTACGGGGCGACCGTTACGCCTTCTCCCTCCGAAACGACCTCGGTCGGGCGCAAAATTCTCGCGGAATTCCCCGGCACGACGGGGAGCCTCGGCTGTGCCATTTCGGAGGCGGTCGAGGTCGCCACGTCCACCGAGGGGTACCGCTACGTGCTCGGCTCGGTGCTCTCGCAGGTGCTTTTGCATCAGTCGGTGATCGGTCTTGAAACCAAAACCGCCTTTGACAAAATCGGCGTAAAGCCCGATATCATCATCGGTTGCGCCGGCGGCGGCTCCAACCTCGGCGGTTTGATTGCTCCCTTTATGAAGGAAAAAATCAAGGGCGAGGCCGACTACCGCTTTATCGCCGTTGAACCGGCCTCCTGCCCCAGCTTTACCCGCGGCGTCTTCGCCTATGACTTCTGCGATACCGGCATGGTCTGTCCCCTCGCCAAAATGTACACCCTCGGAAGCGGCTTTATTCCTTCCGCCAACCACGCGGGCGGCC
>CANQQT010000062.1 GCA_947626065.1 uncultured Clostridia bacterium
CCTTCAAGCAGAAGGCTCCGCACCTCCCGATACCCCGAAACGGCGTCCTCAAAGCGGTTGTAGAGCGCCGCGCCGATTTCCTCGGGATTCCCCCACCGCATCGCCTCTTCAAAGGCCGAAAAAACCCGGCGCTCCGTCGGGGGCGTCTCGTCCAGCCGCCGATAGGCCTCGGGGGTAGAGCTCCTCTCCCGTCCCTGACCGATGACGATTTTGCAGTCGGGAAGCGAAGGGAAGGGGGTGAGAAGCTCGCCGATTCCGCCGGCAAGCGCCGCCCCGCCCCGCACGCAGAAGGGAACGTCGGCCCCGAGACCCTTCCCCACCGAGCAGAGCTCCTCCACCGAAAGCGGCTCCCCGTAAAGACGGTTCAGACCGCGAAGCACCGCCGCCGCGTCGGCGCTCCCTCCGCCAAGCCCCGCCTGACGGGGGATTTTTTTGTCGAGATGGAGAAAAACCCTCTCCTCCGTCCCCGCCGCGCGGCAGAAGGCGTGCAGAGCGCGAAGGCAGAGATTGTCCTCCCCACAGCTCAACGTGGGATCGGAGCAGGTCATGCCGGGCTTCGTCCCGCCCTTGGACAGGGTGACGGTATCGCAGAGAGAGACGGTCTGCATGACGCTTCTCAGCTCGTGGTATCCGTCGGGGCGCTTCCCGAGAACCTCCAGCCAAAGATTGATTTTGGCATACGCCTTTTCGACAACCGTTTTCATATCATTCAAGAATCCTGTAAATCACGCTTTTTTTGATTTTGATCGCGTGGAAGGGGCAGAGCTCCTGACAGCAGTAACAGCGGATGCAGCTCTTCCTCGCGATTCTGGCGACGACCCCTTTTCCCTTTTTGCCCTTCCCGTCGGTGAGGGAAATCGTCTTCTGAGGACAGCTCCTCACGCAGACGCCGCAGCCGCGGCAGAGAGAGGCCGAAACCTCCGGGTGAGGCTGTAGGAATTTCGGAATCTTCTCAAAGGCCTTCCCCTTCGCCGTGTCGGGAAGGGCAAAGGCTCCGCAACCGACTGCGGAGGGCTTTATTCCGACGACGGAGAGCCCCTCCGCCGTTTCGGGGCAGAGTCCCCGCCCGGCGGCCAGCTTGAGGAGCGGAACCCTCCCGGAAAGGCCCATCACCTCCGCCGAGGCGATATCGAGATTGAAGGGATTTTCGCTCATCAGAAGGACTCCCGCCTTTTTCGGGGTTCCTCCCGAGGGGCCGTCCCCTTCCATACCGACGATTCCGTCGCAGATGCTGACGATTTTCTTTTCCTTCCCCAGCGCCTCGTCAAGGTCGATGAGCATAGAGAAAAAGTCGGTCGGCTGCTTGAAGCGGGCGTGCATTTCAAACTTCGTGACGCCGGGAATCACGCCGAAAAGATTTTTCGCGGCGCCGGTCATGACGGCGAGCGTGTGGGTTTTCATCTTGCAGAGGTTGAAAATCACGTCGGCCTCGGCAATCGGGTTGATAACCGTCACGCTCTTGGAGACCTTCCCCTCCGGGGTGGAAAAATTCCGACATCCGGTGTCAAAATTCAGCTTCAGACGGCATTTTTCGGAGGCCTCCTTCATCCCGGTGACGCGGTAGACCTTCTCCAGCGCCTTTTCCCCGTAGATGCCGCCGGGACTTTCGGCGAGGATCACCTCCCCGGCCTCCCATTCGGAAAGGAGGCTTGCCACCGCCTCCACCAGCGAGGGATGGGTCGTCGCCGCCTTTTCCGGCGGGACGGCGAGAAGGAGATTCGGCTTGATAACCACCCGTTTGCCCCTGACCGACTCCCGGCTCAGGCCGATTCCCTCCGCCATGACGCGAAGGCGGGAGAGGATTTCGTCGCTCCGATATTCTTCACAGCGCTCAATCGCCACTTTGTCGTAAAAAGTCATTCTCTTTCCTCCGAAGAACCGTCGGTGACTTCTCCTCCCGACCGATTGATGTAAGGCGCGGAAGCAAGGCCTTTTGCAAACCGGCGGCCTTTTTCACACCGTCTTTTTTCTCTCCAAGGGTACAAAAAGGGAAAATCCCCCGGCGGGTTTGTTCCCCCGCCGGTTTTTATTCTCTCTCCAAGAGTAGGCCAAAAAGGCAAGTCCCGGCGCTTTCCGCGCCGTCTTTTTTCTCTCTCCAAGGGCACAAAAAGGCAAAATCCCGGCCTTTTCGGCGTTTTTTCTTTTTCTCCGTCCTTTTTGGCTGGGCCGCTGCCCGCCTGTCAGCGAAGGTATCTTCTCAGACGGTCGGCCACCCGGAAGAGCTCTACCAGCGAAAGCCTCTCCCTTTCCTCGCCGCCGGGGCCACGAGAACCCGAGCCCTCAAGGCCCATGCTTTCCAGTCCTCCCGACCGTTCCAACCCGGCAAGCGCCTCTTCCACCCTTGCCAAAGCCTCCGCTTCCTTCTCGGGGCAACCCCGAACGCCTTCCAGAAGACAGGCCCAGTCGGCGGGTCCGAGGGCCGCCCAATCGGCGGAGCCGAGGGCTTCCCGGGACTCCCCGTCCTCCGGGTAAAGCCTCTCCAGCGCCATGCGAATCCAGCCGACGCTCTCCTCCGAAAGAGGGCCTTCTCCCCTTTCGGGAAGGCCTGCGCAAAGGGCGTCCAGCCCGGTGAGAAAGAGCGGGTCGAGGCGCGGCCTCAGCCCTTCCGGGCGGAAATAGAGCGCACCGTTTCCATACAGAGCCGCCCGGCAGAGCTTTTTCACAGAAAGCGCTTCCCCGTCTTCTCCGCCGTCTCCTGCTCCCATGAAAAGCCGGCATTCCGCCGCGCAGAGACTGCTGAGTACCGCCTCCGCCGAAAGCCGAAGCTGTCCGGGGCAGGAAACGCATTCCTTTTCTTCCAGCGCCGACAGGGCACCTTTGATTCTCTCCCGGTCATCCCTCAGAACGGCGTCGGCAAGCGCCGTCATCCACGGCGTGAAGCGCTCCCCTCGTGAGAGAAGGGCGCGGGTCAGGGAAAAAATCACCCCGTCGCCGGTGAAATCCAACCCCGTCTCCAAAAAGGTCGGGAAGGAAAAATCGGCCCGGCAGGAAACGGGGAGCCTGCCGTGCTTCTCAAACAATCGCCTCAGTCCGGCAAGGAAGGCCGCCGTTTCCTCCTCCCGTCCCGGCTCAGAGGCAAGGAAGGAGAAAATCCCGCACATCGAGAGGAGGGGAACCGGCCCTTCCCCGCAGAAGAATCCTCCTTCCGCCGACAGAAGGCTTCCCGCGATTCCCCGGCAGAAGGAAATGACTCTTCCCGCCGGGCAAGGGGCCGCCGAAGGATTTCTCAGCGCCCCGTGGGGAAGCAGGCCGCAAAGTCCGGCCTCCTCCCAGCTATCCCAAGCCTTTTCCGCTTCCGCCTCGGTCTCCCCCTCCATCCGGCAGGAGAGGACGAGGAGAAGACGCGCCTGTCCGACGTGAAAATGAAGGCGAAGGCCCTGCTCTCCCACCTCTCCGATCCCGGTAAGGGAACAGTCCCCCTCCGCCGTGCAGAAGAGGCGCTCCCCGCTCTCGCAGGTCAGCACAAGGCAGACGCCCGTCTTCCTCTCGGCGACGCGTCCGAAATATTCCAGAAAGACGCCCGGCTCCGGGGCGAGGGAAAATTCGACGTCAAACATCGAGGCCACCGTCAGGAAGAGAAACGGCTCCCCCGGCCTCCCCGCCGCCGAAATACGAAACTCGGAGGCAAATTCTCCCTTTTTCAGGGGAGTCTCCTTCTTCACGCGCAGAAGAAGTCGATTCCTCTTCTGCTCGGAAAGCAGGGAAAGATCCTCCCGGCAGAGCCGGATTTTCATATAATTTTTCGTATAACTCCCGAGGTAGAACACGCCTCTTCGATCGGTAAGAAGAAGCAGAGAGCCGTTTCCCGCGGCGCCGAAGCCCAATGCCCGTCCGGGGAAGGGGTCGGGGTCGTCAGCGGTAGAAATTCTCATGGAAGTCGTCGATCAGGGAGACCACCTTCTGAATGTAGGCGTTCACCTGACTCCCTCCCTGATCCATATCCGACATGAAGACCAGCACGTAGGGATGCTCGTCGTAGACGATGGCCATATCGTGATAGGCGTTGGTATCCCAGCCGTACTTGTGGGCGATTTTCTTCGGGGAAACCCCGTAGCCGATCATGACGGTATGGATCGAGGACATCATCGCCTCCTTCATAAAGGAAGCGTAGGCGGCGTCGCTCTCGGTGAAGGCATAGATTTCCTTCATGACCTTTCCGAGCTCCGTGGCGGTAGCGTTGTTCAGATTTTTCACCATCGAATCGGCGCCGATCCTCTTCACAAGCTGCTTGTGCAGGTCGGTTCCGTAGACCGCGCGAAGCTCCGCGTAGGCGACGTTGTCGCTGTTCCGGAGGAGCGTCCGGAAGAGCTCAAGATGCGTGTACTGCACCCCGTATTCCTGATTCTTGATGATGCCGGAGCCGGGGCGGTATTTGTCCTCCGTATAGGTGAAAACCCGGTTGAAATCGTAGACCCACGAATAGGAAGGAAGAGGCGCGTCGGGGCCGTTCTGCGTGATGTAATCCTCCAGCATCCGGTCGTATTCCGCCTTCTCCTCCGAGGCGGCGGAGAGAATCGAAAGGGCAAAGGGCGCCTTGACGCAGCTCGCCGAATAAAAGACGGTGTCGCCGTTATAGGAATAATAGTATCCCCGTGAAAGATCCTCGTAATAGAGGGAAATTTTCGGGTAGGTATACCCGGTTTCCTTCAAGGGAAGGCCGTCCTCCCCGAGAACCGGCGCCCCCGACGAATCGAGCACCGGCGTTTGAATTTCCTTCATCGGCGCCCCCTCGGCCAGAAGCTCCTCGATCTGAGCAAGAAGTGTCGTCTGCTTGTTCAGATCGACGTTCCAGACCTTTTCAAGATCCTCGATGTCCTTTTTCAGGGAATCGATTTCGTCTGTCTTGTCGGAAAGCTGCTGTTTCAGATCGGAAAGCTGAGAATTCAGCGTTCCGTACAGCTTATCCTTGTCGTTGAAGCTGCTTTCCAGCTTCTCCATTTCCTCCTCCGTAAGAAGGATTTGCTTTTCAAGGTCACTTTTCTCCTTCTCGGAAAGGGCCAGCTTGTTTTTCAGCTCGGAAACGGCCTGCTGAGAGGAATTTTTCTTCTTTTCAAGCTCGGAGAGCTTGATTTCGGCGTTCATCCGGTAATCGGAAAAGCCCTTTTCGGTATCCTCCAGCATTCCGTACAAAACCAGCGCCAGAACCGAAACGCCGATAAACAGCACAAGAATGATCAGGGAAACAAGAACGGTCATACGCTCGCGTTGTGTAAGTTGTTTCATCTCTCTGTCCGACGGGTATCGTTCCTCCATACGAAAAATACTGCACCGACAGCGGTACAGTATCATTATAAAGCATTTCTTTCTCAAAATCAAGGGATAAACAGAAAATTGCGGCGGCGGGGAGCAAAAAAGTGGGAAGAAACGGGATTTTGGCTCGTCAAAAGAGAAAACACCAGGCAAAATGAGGAAAAGTCCCCTCAAAAATGAACAGCCTCCGCCGGCCCCACGCAACCGCCCTTTGTTCTGCTCCGGGGCGTTATAAGCGTTTTCTCCGATTTCATGCTGCCTTTATCTTCCCGCGCCTTCCGTTCCCGTCTTCTCAGCGGTCGTTATAAAAGATAATCTCGTCGGGAAGATAATAATTCAGCTTCTCCCGCGCAATCCGCATGATGTACTCGTCGTTCATCTCCTGATCCAGCTCGGAGCGGATGCGGTCGATCGCCTCTTCGTATTCTTCTTTTTGCTTTAAAAGCTCCTGCTCCTGATTCCGCAGGTCGTTGTAATTGGAGCGCAGCCGGATAATGTTCACTACGCAGAAAGCAATCACCACAAGAATGGTGAGCTTGACAAAAAAATTCAAACGTCCGCTTTTTTTCATCTTTTCCCTGCCGCTTCCGGCCTCTCCTTTCAAACGATTGCTGTTCCCCAGCTGTGACCTTTCCCTGCTGTTGCGTTTACGTGCTTTGCGTATCTTGCGCATTTTGCGCGGATTATGTGCGCGTCATGCGTGTATTATGCGTTTTCTTGCGCTCCTTTGCGCTTGCCCTGCGCCACCGCGTTACAATCGCGCGTTTTCGTATCTCGCTCCAGCCCGTGCCGGACGCCTACCCTTTTGCGCTTTTTCCCCTGTGGGCGCTTCCCTTCGCGGCCTCCGCCGGGATTTTTTAGCGGACGGTTGACGTAACGGGGCGTTTTTCCTTCCGTAGTGTCCGCTTGACGGCTGACGCGACGGGGCGTTTTCCCTTCCGGAGTTCCCGCTTGACGGCCTTGCGGCTCTGCCGCTTCCCCCGCCCGAAGGCTCCTCCGTCATGAGGAGGCGAAGCATTCTTTTCTCCTCTTTTCTTGTGTACCGGATCCGGCGCTTTCTCTCCCGTCTCCTTTTCAGGGCCTTCCACGCCGATTTTACAATCCGCAAAGCCGGAAAAAGGGTATGCAGGAGAAGGAAGCCGACGGCCCTTCTCAAAAGGGAAATCAGCCGCTCCGCCGAGCGAATCACCAGCTTCCCCACCGTAACGTAATAGAGAAGGAAGCCGAGCAACGCGGCGGCCGCCGAATACCAGCGGGGCACGCCGAAGTAGAGCCTGAAATCCAGCAGAATCAGCGTCACCGTACAGAAAAGCGAAAAAATCAGATCCTCGAAAAAAATAAGGACGGTGTCGGTCTTCTCCCAATGTCTTCTGAAAAAGGAAACGACCTTCCCCGCCTTTTCCCCGTCCTTCTTCCTCGGAAGCCGGAACGCGACCCGGCGAATCCGGAGGAGGTCGTAGACGGCGCCGAAGAGAATCCCGACGGCAAAGGACCAGATGAGAAGAGGGAGAAACGCCTCCCGTTCCACCCGAAAAAGCATTCAGCGGAACAGACGCTTTGCGCGACTCTTCGCGCCGCCTGCCTCCGAGTAGAAAAGGCCGTTTACTTTCCCTTCGATTTCAACGTCTCCTCCCGCAAGATCCAGCTTCACGACGTGGAGGCCTTCCCCGTCGATGGCCAGAGTTCCGAGTCCGGTGCGGAAGACCGCTCCCGTCTCGTCAAAGCTGACGACGTCCTCAACGCCGCTCAGCGTCATTTTGCTCCGGTCGGTAAGCACCAACCTCTGCTCTTCCCGAAGCGACGGTTTTCCCGTCCCGGTAGTTCCTGTCATGGCCGCCTCCGCATTTCATCAATATCGGTTACAGTATATGACGGAATGCGGGGCGGCATGACAGTTTGCCGAAAAGGAATTTCAGTCAAGCACCTCGTAAAGAGAGGCGGCGTCGGCCTTCAACGTATGCTCCTTGACGTCGAGCACGCGCACTCTCACACGGCGCTCCCCGAAGGTGAGGACAAGCTCGTCCCCCTCCTTCACGTCGTAGGACGCCTTTGCCGGGCGCCCGTTGACGGTGACGTGAGCGTTGTCGCACGCCTCGTTGGCAACGGTGCGGCGCTTGATCAGCCGGGAGACCTTGAGGTACTTGTCAAGGCGCATCTTACTTTACCTGATTGCGAAGCGCCTGTCCGGGGGTGAATACCGGACGCTTGGAGGCGTCGATACGGATCGTCGCGCCGGTGGCGGGATTTCTGCCCTCTCTGGCGGCGCGCTCCTTCACCTCGAAGGTGCCGAAGCCGATCAGCTGGACCTTTTCACCGGCGGCAAGCTTGTCCGCGACGGTTCCGAAGACGGCTGCGACAGCCGCCTCGGCGTCCTTCTTCTTGAGGCCGGTTTTCTCCGCAACTGCCGAGATAAGTTCTGCTTTTGTCATGATAATCCTCTTCTTCTCCGTCGGAATGAATTTTGTTTTTCTCCCGCCCGGGGCCGACGGACCCTCGTGCGGGGACAGGGAGGGAGGGCCTGCCGAAGCAAAAGGCTTCCCGCCTGTCAAATGTTTGCCGATTCGGTTATTATTGTATCACATTACCGGCCTTATATCAAGTGTTTTTTGTTTTTTTTCTGAATATTTCCGGAATTTTTCACCTTTTCCTGCCGGAAAAGGGCCTCGGCCCGGAAAATTCCCTTGTTTCGGGGTCGACCGAGCGGTTTTCTCCCGCGTTTGCGGCGCACAGGGAAGCGTTTTCTTCTCTTCCGGCGAAAGGCTCCCGGTCAGGCGGTTTTCTTCCGCATTTGCGGCACACAGGAAGCGCTTTTGTTCCCTTCCGGGGCACCGTCAGGCGCTTTTCTTGAGAAGGCGCATTTTTTCAAGAATCCCGCAGAGCTTTTCCCCCTTCGGCAGGAGAAGCACGTCCTCCCGCGTCAGAGCCCGGAACAGGAAGACGACGAAGAAGTAGACCACCATGGCGATAAGAATGGCGGGGATCACCACAAGATGCCTTCCGAATAGGTGGAAAAGTCCCTGATAGGAGAACATCGCCACCGCGACGCAGACCACCGAGGCGCCGAAGGGCCGGATCAGCATCTTTCCGAAATCGGGGGTAAAGCCTACGTATTTTTTGATGAAATAGAGATTGGTCAACGAAATGGAGAGGCCGCCGATCACCGAGGAGATCGGGGAGCCGTAGATGTTGATTTTCGGGATCCCGACCAGAACGTAGAGGAGAACCATCTTGACCACCGCGCCGACCAGCATCGACTTGATCGGCTTTCTCTCGAGCTTATGCGCTTGAAGAAAGGCGTTCGTCATCGAAATCATGCTGGTGAAGAAGAGGGCGAGGGCAAGGATGGAGAGAAGCGGCGCCGCCCGCTCGGAGGAGGCGTTGTCCCCGAATAGGAGCTTCAGCACCGGCTCCGCCAGCACCGAAAGTCCCAGCGCACAGGGCAACTCGATGATCGCGGTGATCATCAGGGCGCTGTTCATCACGGTTTTCGTCCGGCTCCGGTTCCCGCCCGCGATGGAGGCCGAGAGAAGCGGCAGAATCGAGGCCGTCACCGGGGCAATCAGCGCCACCGGCAGATTGCAGAGCGGCGGGGCCAGCGTCTTGTAGTTGCCGATGAGGGCGGCGGTGGCCTCCTGACTGTAGCCGATCTGCTGTAAGCGATTGGAGAGGAGCATTCCGTCGATGACGGCGGAAAAGCTCTGTACCGAGCTACTGAGGGTGATCGGAATCGAAATCATCAAAAGCCGCAGAGCGATCTCCTTCGTCCCCCGCACCTTTTCGCTTTCCGGCCCGACAATGGCGTATTCCGGGTCGAACCTTTCGGGATGGAAGAGCAGCTTGGCGATGATGAGGTAAAGCATTCCCCCCGCCACCCCGACGGTCAGGCCGAGGGCCGCGAAGGCCGCCACAATCGGGAGGCTGTAGCCCTGCTTCAGGGCATACCCGGCGAACAGCAGGCCGAGGGCCAGCTTTCCGACCGCCTCGATGACCTCGGAAAGCGCGGTGGGGAACATATTCTGATAGCCCTGAAAATACCCTCGCAGAGCGCTTGCGATGCAGATGAAGAAGAGCGTCGGGGCGATGGCGACCATACAGTAGGCGCTCCCCTCGATCTTATAGCCCTTCTCAAAGAGCGGCGCCCCGAAGAGCATCACCGAGGTGCCGATGAGGCCGATGATGACGAAGAGGCCGAGCGTCACGTGGAGAATCTTCCTCGATTCCTTGATCTTCCCCTTCGCCCGGTCCTCCGAAATCATCAGGGCAATCGCCGTCGGAAGTCCCGTCGTCGCGACGGTAAAGAGCCACGCGTAAATGTCGTAGGCGTTGTTGTAATAGGTCATGCCGGCGTCGCCGAGCATATCGTGAAGCGGGATCTTTAAAATCAGCCCCACCAGCTTGACGAACAGATTTCCCGCCGTCAGGGCAATGACGCCGAGAAAAAAGCGGGAGCGGGTCTTTCCACCCGCGGCGCTTCCTTTCGCGGATTTTTCTTCCATGCTTTTCACATACAGTTCCTTCCGTATAAATCAGCCGCCGGATTTTCTGCCCGGCGATAAATCCCGACCGAAAATTTCATCGGGAAACGATAGGCAAAGCCCTTCTCAGGCGAAAACCTCCGCCAAAGGGGGAGCCTTCATAAAAGGGAAATTTTCGTCAAAGGGGAACCTCCGTCAGGCGGAAGTCCTCATCCGACAAACTCTCTCATCACCGAATCGGCGGGGAGAAGGGAGGGGTCGATCGCCGGGAAGCCCCGCAGAATCTCGCAAAGGGCCTCCACCTTCTTTGCGTGAGGACTTTCGGCGGGAAGCCCCTCAAGGAGCGAAAGGGCCGGCTCCCTCATCACGCAGGGCTCGTAGAGCATTCCCGAGTCGAGGAAGAGGTCACAGCTCCCCCGATAGGGCTCGATGTTTTCCTCCTCATTGGCCCGTACCCCCGCCCAGTTGCCGAAGGTCACTCCGGCGCCGGTTCCCCGGAACTTGCTGTCCCGGACCAGACGGCGGAGGAGGCGAAGGTCGCAGGGGGAAAGGCCTCCCCACGGCGTCTCTATCCCTTCCCCGACGCTGATAAAGATTTTAAGAAGCGCCTCCCGGTCGAAGAGGGAGGTCACCTCCGGGTAAATTGCCTGAATTCCTTCAAAGAGGTAGATATCCTCCTTGTGGGGCGTGAGAAGGGAGAAGCCCGTCCGCTTCCCCTCCGAAAAGTCAAAGTGTGGAATCTCGGTCGGGAGGCAAAGGAGAAGCGAACGGATCACCTCTTGCAAAAGCGCAAGATCGATCGCCTTGACCGAGTCCATATCGAGAGGAATCCCTTCCCGCTCCGCCCGGGCAAAAAGCTCCGACCGATTCAGGAAAAAGTCGTCGACCGACACCGTCACGACCTCCCGCCCGACCTTTTTCAGCTCCTCGGTCAGCCGCTTGGCCGTCGTCGTCTTTCCGGAGCAGGTCGGCCCCGACAGGGCGATGAATTTCAGGTTTTCTCGCGCCGCTTCCCGCGCCGCCGCCTGTAGGCCGGTAAAAAAGCGCTCCTCGCAGTCGACAATCAGCTCCTTTTTCGCCTTCTCCGAAAGGAAGGCAAAGGAAAAGCTCGCCATCGTTTCCTCCTTTCCCGCAGGGGAAGAGGGATCAGCTCCCCTCCTCGCTCTTTCCGCGGTTCTTTAGATATTCGTATGTGTATTTCGGCTCAAATATGCGCGTAATCTTCTGCCCGGGGCCGCCGACGCGCTTGCTCACGGCTCCGGCCCCCACCGCGTAGATGTTTTGAAGCTCCCCCATCATGAAGATGTTGTAGAGCCCCTCCTTCCCCGGCAGGGTAAAGCCGACGTTTTCAAGATTTCCCTTCGCGTTTTTCTGTCTGTAAAGGTAGTAAGGGGAATAGCCCGCTCCCATCAGCGCCTCCTGCGCGCTATCGAGGCTCCTCACGGTCTCCCCGTCGGAGAAGGCGTAGATGCTTCTGTCCCCCGTCTCAGCCGCCTCCTCGGTTAAGGAAGCCGCCCGCTTGACGCAATAGGTGTGCACCGTCACGTTTTCGGGGGAAAGGGCGAGAATTTCCCGCACGGTCTCGGCAAAGAGAGAGGAATCCGCCCCGGGAAGCCCGGCGATCAGGTCAGTGTTGACCGAAGGAATCCCCGCCTTTTGGGCCATGCGATAGGCGCGGTAGAATTCGGCCACGGTATGCCGCCGCCCGATGCCCCGCAGAATCCCGTCGTCGAGAATCTGCGGATTGATGCTTGTCCTCGTCACGCCGTGGGAGAGGAGAACCGAAAACTTTTCCTCCGTCACGGTGTCGGGCCGCCCCGCCTCGACGGTATATTCCAAAAGCTCCGCTCCTCCCACCGCCTCCCCGACGGTTTTGAGGAGCCGGTCGAGCTGAGGCGCGGAAAGCACGGTGGGAGTGCCTCCCCCGATGTAGACGGTAAGAATTTTCTCCCCGCGCTCGGAAATTTCCCTTCCCACCCGGAGAATATCCTCGCAAAGGCAGTCAAGATAGGCGGGAATCGTCGCAAGATAGCGCGGCGTGGCGTAGGAGACGAAGGAGCAGTAGGCACAGCGGGTCGGGCAGAAGGGGATTGAAACGTAGAGCGAGCAGGTGCCGGGACCGGCCAGAGCCGCCGCCCGCTGCTCCGCCTCCGCCACCTCGGCAAGAAGAACCGCTTTTTTCCCCTGCACCCGGTATTCCCTTTTCAGGATATCTACGACCTGCTCCCGGCTTTTTCCGTCTCTCAGAAGCT
>CANQQT010000063.1 GCA_947626065.1 uncultured Clostridia bacterium
CTTCCTTTGCTTCTATTATACCATATCTCGCTAAAAAAATAAAGCCCTTGGGGGGGACTTTGTCTTCAGTCTGAGCGGAGCAACTTTTGCTCCGCTTTTTTCTTCTCCTCCGGTACTTTTCTTTCGGCGTGATGCTTTGCTCGGCGGAGGGATGCGTTATCGCGGCGTATGCTTGATTTCTACGGCTTGATTTCTGCGCACAAAACGTGAGTCAGAAGCCTTCTGAACTCGTGTTATTTTTCGCTCCGGCATTTCCCGGGAAATCCTTGTCCAAAACCCGATCTTATGGCGGTACCGTTCACATGGGAATTTTTTCGCCGGAGAAGGCCCGCTATGCCGGAATTTTTCTTTTTTCAGATTCTCGCCCAATAAAGCTCACCGAGAATTTTGCTCAATAAAGAGACGAGGAATCTCACCCAATAAAGCTCCCTGAGAATCCCGCCCAATAAAGCGACGGGGAACCCTGTTCAATAAAATTTCCCATGAATTTCGTGCAATGAAACTCCCGAAGAATTTTGTTCAATACACCTCCCGCGAATCCTCTCAATAAAATTCCCGCGCCGCGGGGAAACGGAGGCCACAGTGTCCATTACGCTCGGCAAAATCTACTTGAAGCACGGCCTTTTTCTTGCCCCGATGGCGGGCGTCACCGACCGTGCCTTTCGGCGCATTTGCCGTTTTTGCGGCGCAGAATACACCGTCACCGAAATGGTCTCTTCCAAGGCTCTGCATTTTCACGACGCCGAATCTCTCCGCCTCGCGGAGGTGACGGAGGAGGAGCTCCCCTGCGCGGTTCAACTTTTCGGGCATGAGCCGGAAATCATGGCGGAGGCGACGGCTCTCCTCTTTGACGGCTACCCACACGGCAAGGCTTTTCCTTCTTCCGTCGATATCAACATGGGCTGTCCGGTGAAAAAAATCGTTTCGGGTGGGGACGGCTCCGCGCTCATGAGAAATCCTGCGCTTGCCGGGGCGATCGTTCGCGCGGTTTCCGCCGTCAGTCCGGTGCCCGTTACGGTGAAAATCCGGGCCGGATGGAGCGACAAGGAGAAAAACGCCGTTGAGGTAGCGCTTGCGGTGGAGGAAAACGGGGGTGCGCTGATCACCGTTCACGGAAGAACCCGGGAGCAGATGTATTCTCCTCCCGTCGACACCGCCGTGATCGCTGCCGTGAAGACCGCTGTTTCTATCCCGGTCGTTGCGAACGGGGGAATTACGACGGCGGCGGAGGCGCTTTCCCTCCTTGAGAAAACCGGGTGCGACGGGTTGATGATCGCCCGTGGCGCGATGGGGAACCCGTGGCTTTTTTCTGAGATTTCCGCGGCTCTTGAAGGGCAGACGTTTGCCCTTCCGCCGCTTGACGTCCGTATAAAGACGGCCCTTGCGCAGGCGGAGGCGATGATCGCCGACAAAGGCGAACGCGTCGGAACGCTGGAGGCGAGGCGCCAGCTCTCCTATTATATCCGCGGAAATTCCGGCGCCGCCGAAACGCGGCATCGGCTGAATCTTGCCTCTTCCCTCGACGAAATGGCGGGGATTCTGGCCGACTATCTTTCCCACGCCACGGAAAGGGATTCCTGAGCCGGTTTTTCTACTTATCCGCCCATTATTTTTCCTTTTTTGAATGAGGGTGACCGCATATGGCCACCCTTTTTCTGTCGCCTCATCCGGAATTCCGGCGCTGAGCGGCAGGAGGGAAGAGATGGACAAATTATCCCGCGCCATGGCCGCCGCCGTCGGTCTGCTTCTTCTTTGTTTTGGCGCCGCCATGCTTATTTTCGGCCTTCTCTCGGGGGAGGGCACGCGCATTTTTCCGGGGATTTTTATGGGTGCGGCCGGGGGCCTCTGCCTGAAAAGAGCAGCGCGTGGAAAACGTTAGGACGCCGGAGAAAACGCGCACCGCTTTGCTCACGATAGATTTATTTTTGGTAATAACATTCCTTCGGGGACAGAAAAATGGCCGATCCGTTTTGAGTCAAAACGTGCGGCCATTTTTTGATTTTTCCGGAACGCGTGTCAGGTGCGGAGGAGATGTGCCTCGGTTATTTCTTCCCGGGTAGGACCTCCTCCTCGCCGCGCAATTCCACGCGTCGGATTTTCCCGCTGATCGTCTTGGGAAGCTCCGATACAAATTCAATCTCGTGAATATGCTTGTATTCCGCGAGGCTTCGGTTTACCTCGCGGCGGAGCTGAAAGGCAAAGGCGCGGCTCGCTTCATAGCCCTCGTTCAGAATGACGAAGGCCTTCACCGCCTGCCCGCGCTCCTTGTCGGGAATCCCTACCACCGCGCAATCCAACACCGCCGGGTGCTCCATCAGCTTGTTTTCCACCTCAAAGGGGCCGATGCGGAAGCCTCGCGATTTGATGACGTCGTCGATCCGGCTGACGTAGAAATAACAGCCCTTTTCGTCATAATAGGCGATGTCGCCGGTGTGGTAAATGCCGCCCCGCCAGACCTTTTTGTAGAGGGCGTCGTTTCTGTAGTAGCCGACGAAAATCCCGTATTGCTTCTCCTTGGGCAGAACGACGAGCTCCCCCTGTTCGCCGGGGCCGCCGAAGCTCCCGTCCGGCTTCTGAATGCGGATATCGTAGAGCGGGGACGGGCGTCCCATCGAACCGGGCGACAGGGAATCGTTTTCAAAATTCGCCAGCATGAGCACCGATTCCGTCTGCCCGAAGCCTTCCCGGATTTTCAGGCCGGTTTGCGAAAAGACGTCCTCCACCACCTGCGGATTGATGGCTTCCCCCGCTGTTACCAGATAAGTAAGCGCCGACAGATCGTGGCGGTTCATGCCGCATTTTACCAGATATTTATAGACGGTGGGCGGCGCGCAGAAGGTTGTCACCCGGTATTTTTCCATCACGTGGAGCAGATCCGCCGGGGAGAATACGTCGAAATCGTAGACCATGACGGCGGAGCCGCAGAGCCACTGCCCGTAGATTTTCCCCCACGACGCCTTGCCCCAGCCGGTCTCGGCGACCGAGAGATGAAGCCCTCCGTCTCTCACGCACTGCCAGTAGCGGGCCGTCACAATATGGGCGAGCGTGTAGGTGTGGTTATGGACGACGGCCTTCGGAAAGCCGGTGGTTCCGGAGGTGAAGTACATCAGCATCGGCTCGGTGGCGGAGGTTTCAAGCCGGGGCAGGGAATCGCTGGCCTCCTCGGCCTCCCTTGTCAGGTCGACAAGCCCGGCCCTTCCTCCTATACGGACGCCGAAAATCTCCCGCAGAAGCGGCAGCTTTTCCCGGACGGCAAGGAGCTTTTCGGGGATTCCGTTCTCCGGCGTGCAGACGGCATAGGAAATTTCCCCCGCCTCAATGCGGTAGGCGATATCCTCGTCGGTCAGCATATGGGTCGCCGGAATCAGAATCGCCCCGATTTTATGCAGTGCCGGGGCGACGGCCCAGTATTCGTAGTGCCGTTTCAGAATCACCAGCACGCGGTCGCCTTTTTTTACCCCGTGGGCAAGAAACACGTTGGCCACGCGATTGCTCAGCTCCGCAAGCTCCCGGAAGGTGAAGATTTTCTCCCCGCCGCCGGGTTCGCACCAGACAAGCGCTGTTTCGTCGGGGGTCTGTCTTCCCAGCTCGTCAAGGACGTCATAACCGAAATTGTAATTTTCGGGAAAGGTCAGAGTAAAATTTTTCAGAGCTCCGTTTTCGTCGAGCTCCTCGGTGCAAAACTTCTTATATAACTGCATAGGCTTCCTCCCCGAAAAAATTATGCTCCGAAAATTTCCGACAGACGCCGATAGAGCTCGGGATGGGTACGTTTCAGAATGATCGTCTGCATATCGGTGGAAACGAAGCAGTGGGTGGTATACCCGGTGGCGCAGAGCTTCCCGCCGCTTGTGATTTCGTATTCAAATTTCATGCGAACGCCGGTGAAAAGCGCCGGCGTGACCTTTACGGTGAAGCGGTCGGAAAAATTCAGACGGACAAGATACTTTGCGTAGGCGTCGACGTTGGGAATGATGACTCCCTGCTTCTCCATTTCTCCGGTGTCAAGGCCGAGCTGCTTCATGAAGTCCATCCGCGCCTCTTCAAAATAGCGGAAGTAATTGGAGTGATGGGCGATTCCCATCTGATCGGTTTCGTAATAATTGACGCTCCGTTCGTAGGGGCGTACGCTTTCTTTTTCCATGGGTTCCCCTTTCAGGTATAAAAAATCTGACACAGAAAAAAGAAGGAGAACCGCGCGAAACGGAGCTCGCACGGTCCTCCGATCTGTGCAGAAATAGGATACCACATTTTTTCCTCCGGTTCAACCTACTTCTGTTTTTTGACTCTCTAATGCGCTTTTTGCGGTCGGTAGAGAAGTAGAGAAGGAACTCTACCGACTCTCCTTCTCCTCTCTACCCGCTGATTTTCCACCGTTTTCGGCGCTTTTTCTCTTTCCGCCGCGAAGGGTGGGGAGCTTGATCCGGGAGCTGAGAAAAACGAGGGCCTCCGCCGGAATCAGCAAAAGAAAAAGCTGCCAGCAGTTGTATTTCAAAAAAATCACGTAAAAGGAAAGAACGATACTGACGATCAGGGCGGAGATCACAAGAGAATTGTACCGCCCGCGATTCCAGACGGAATTGAAGACGAGAAGCGTGACAAAGCAGACGGGGAGCGCGTAGACAAAGATCGACCATATCGGGCGGGAGAGAATCCATAGGATAATGAAAATGAGAAGCGCCACCATCCAGATTCCGAGAATGCTGATGGCGGTAATCAAGCCCCGATTCCGCGCCTTCGCCTTTTTGATTCCCGCCTGCGCGCCGTCGCGTCCCGCCTTGAGCTGGCTCAGCTCCTCGGCACTGTGCGGGTGAAAGAGGTATTCCACCGAAACGCCGAACAGCTTGCTCATCTTTAAAAGCGTTTCGGCGTTGGGGGCGGCGTCTCCCCGCTCCCATTTCGATACGAGCTTGTCGGAATAATTCAGCGCCTCGGCAAGCTCAAGCTGTGTCATGCCGCAGGAAACGCGCAGGGAGCTGATGTTTTGCGCCAGAACGGCGCTGATGTTTTCGGTATTCTCCAAAGAAGTTTTCCTCCCGTTTTTTTCTTTGCCGTCGGTTTGGCCGCTTTATTCCGGCAGGGAAGCGTAGCTTACCGTGACCGTCTGCGTCCCCTCAATGTTCGGCGCGATGGCGTAGGTGTTCAGAAAGAGCACCAGCCCGTCCTTCGTCAGATAAAAATTCCCGTCGGAAATGACGTCGGGGAGAAGCTGTAGGGCGTCGTCGTAGAAGTGGGAGGGATTTTTCTTGATCAGCGCGGTGAAAGCGTCGATGATATAGCTTTCGGCAAAGGAAGAGCTTTTGCCGAGATAGTCGCCGAGCGTCAGCTGTGCGCCGGTTGTAAGGTCAAAATTCAGCGCCGAATAGAGCACCGCAGAATCGGCTCCGCCGCTACTTTCGGTGGAGGTGAAGAGAAAGGAAATGACGTTTTCGCGGAGGTAAACGGTAAAGTCCGCCGCCTTTTCGTGCAACTCAAAATCGCGCCCGTCTTCCTCCGCCGTGTTGTAGTCCTCCCGTGCCGCCGCCTTGTCGGAGGAGGAGACCGCGACGTAGGCGTCGCAGAAGGCAAGAAGGGAGGCGTTGATTTCCTCGGCCTTCACGCCGGGTGTGGGATTCAGCACCGGGCAGTTGACGGCGTTTAAAATCAGCTGGGTACCCTCGTAGGTGTAGCTGTCGCGGATGCCCTTCGCCGTCCAAGTCACCTCGGCGGAGGGGAGATTCCCGCCTGGCTCCTCCGTTCCGTCCCCGGTCTCGCCGGTCGATTCGCCCGACGCCGTCGGCGAGGTTTCCTCGTTCGTTTCGCTTTCTTTTCCCGGCTCTGTCCCGGCCTCGCCGGTTCCGACGGGGGCGTCGGTGTCCGATTCTCCCGTTTTTCCGCCGCCTCCGCCGGAGCAGGCGGCAAGGAGGGCGAGAAGTAGAAGAAGGGAAGTGAAGATAAGAACTTTACGTTTCATAAAAAGACTCCTTTCGGCGGTTTACAGGGTCTCCGGAATGCGGTAGAGCTCCGAGAGCGCGGCGCCGATGACAGTGGCGAACTGGGAATAATTCGGAACGATGAATTCCGCCTCGAAGGTTTTGTTCAGCGACTCAAAGATGGGCTTTGCCTGCGGAACCGTCGTCAGATTTCCGGTCATGACGACCTTTCCGATCCCCTTGTCACGGGAGGCGAAGAGGGCGAGCATGGCGATGCTCTCAAAAATCATATTGATGAGGCCGAGGGCGAGATCATTCGGGGTGGCAAGATCGTTCAGGTTCCCGAAATTGGCCGCCGTGAGGTCGGAGGACATCCCGGGAATATCCTTGGGGGAAATGTCGCTGACGCGTAGGTCGACGTGGGAGAGATTTCCCGTGGAGGCGAGATCGACGATGTTCTGAATCTCGTTGACGCCGAGCATCTTCCGCGCCAGCCCCGTCAGCGTGCCGCCTCCGACGCCGGTTCCTCCGAGATACTCCACCGATTTGCCCTTTTCGGCGCGTACCAGCGCCGTGCCGGTTCCCATACTGACGACGATCGCCTTTTCCAGTCCCGAGAGGTAAAGCCCGCCGAGGCCGATGCAGCTGAATTCCGAAACGTGCTGGCAGGGAAGACCGTAGAGCGGCTTATTCAGATAGGAGGCGCCGACGCCGGTTACCATGACCCGCTCGATTTGCTGAAGCTCCAGCCGGTTGGTGTCGGTGAACTTCCCAAAGGCGCCGTAGATGGCCGTGACGGGATCGTTTGCCTTGACGAAGAGCGGGGCAAAGAGCTTTCCGTCCCGCCCGAATCCGACGATTTTGGTGGTGCTTCCTCCGACGTCAATTCCGATAATAACTCCCATGTTCTGTCCTTTCGTCAAAGTCCTTCGCGGCACTGCCGCGAAGACTGTTCTGAGCCTTTTACAGGCGGAATATTTCGCGGGGATAAGGTGTCCGTTATAAAATAAACGGTTGAAAACCGGAAAACGCGGAATACCGAAACGGTAAATATTTTTCGCGCCGATCTCCCCGAGGTTGCTCGGCAATTCAAAAGTCACACTTTCCCAAAGGATGTGGCCTGCCGCATTTTTCCTGTTTTCAACAGTATATCATATAATTGTGAAAATTTCAAGACCGCGCGGCCTTTTTTCGCTTCCCCTTTCGGCGAAAAGAAAGAAAAGAAAAAAGCGGCTCCAAAATTGCCGAAGCTGTTGACTTTTTTCTTCGTTTATGATAATATATAGATAGAATATTGCGGATAGGGCAATAGGAAAGGCGGAGAAGGCTATGGAAAAAATTTTTCCGGAAAATTTTCTTACCGAGAACATTCAGCCCGATAAGGTGTACTACGAGGCGCGGAACTTCATCAACAACGTGCTCCCGTTCTCTTTTCACACCGATATCATGGTGAAAACCGATCATCATTATGTCCACAAGCACCGGGAGATCGAGATTCTGACCGGCCTTTCCGGCAAGGGACAGGTGATCGCGGATTTGAAAAACATTCCGCTCTGCGAGAATGAAATCGCCGTCATCAACCCGAACAAGGTGCATTATATCGTCTCCGACGACGTTTTTTGCTACTATTGCCTGATCATCGACTCCGGCTTTCTCACCGAAAACGGCATCGATCCCGATTCTCTCTATTTTGAGGATCACATCGTCGACCCCGCCGTGACGGCGCTGATGCAGAGGCTCGCCGAAGAGTGGAAGAAGATGGACGAGTACCGGAATCTGATTCTCAAAACCTGCGTTCTGCAAATCGTCGCGTCCCTCTGCCGGAGCCATCTGGTCAAGGATACGATGATCGAAAAGGAGAGCCGCACGCTTCAGAAAATCAAGCATTCGATCAACTTCATCAAGAACAATTTCCGCCGCGACCTGACCCTCGACGAAATTTCCGGGGAAGCGGGGCTCAGCAAGTTCCACTTCTGCCGGGAATTCAAAAAGGCCACCGACCTCACGCCGGTGGAATTTGTCAACCGGACGCGCTGTGAATTTGCGAAAAATCTTCTTGAATCGCAGAAATACTCGGTCTCGGAAATCGGGGAAATGTGCGGCTTTTCCACCTCCGCCCATTTTTCAAAGACCTTCCGTAGCTTTTTCGGAATGTATCCCTCCGATTATATGAAGAGAAACGCTGGGCAGGAGCCGAGAAGCTGAGAAAGCCTCGGCCGGCGGTTATTCCTGTCCCTTTCGTTTCAGCTTTTCAAGAAGACCGCGGGCCCTTTCGGATCGGACGCGTTTTTCCTCCGGGCGGGGAATCAGCGTCAGCTCAAAGGCGTCCTGCTCCTTTACTTCGCTGGGGAAAAAGGAGAGCGGAAGGGAGCAGGAGGCGCCGGCGTCGTCAAGGCAGACGGCATAGCCCTCTTCAACTCGGTCAACAATCAGAATCATGATTTTCACCTCTGAAAACAGAATGTACCTATATTTATTATAGCGGCCCTTTTCCCCTTTGTCAAGAAGCCCGCCTCACTTTTCTGTCGGGCGGTATTTTATGCGAGGACGGTACCGGAAGATATGGATGCCACCGAAAAAAGAATCCTTGAGTTAAGAAAAACGCTTGCCTACCATTCCTATAAATATTACGTGGAGGATTCCCCCGAGATCTCCGATTACGAGTACGACCGGCTCTTCCGTGAGCTTCAGGAGCTGGAGGCGGCCCATCCGGAATACGAGGACGAAAATTCCCCGACGAAGCGGGTTGGAGGGCAGGCGCTGGATAAGTTTGAAAAGGTCACCCACACCCTCCCGCTCGGAAGTCTTACCGACGTTTTCGATTTTGAGGAGCTGAGAGCCTTCCTTGCCTCGGCGGGGGAGGAGGAGGAATATTCCGTCGAGGCGAAAATCGACGGCCTCTCGGTGGCGCTCCGCTATGAAAACGGGAAATTTGTGCGGGGCGCGACGCGGGGAGACGGCGTCGTCGGGGAGGACGTGACAAGGAATCTCCGCACGGTGAAGAGCATTCCTCTGACGATTCCCTATACCGGCACGCTGGAGGTGCGTGGAGAGGTCTATATGCCGAAAAACCGCTTTGAAAAGCTGAACGCGGCGCGGGAAGAGAAGGGGGAGTCCCTTTTTGCCAATCCCCGCAACGCCGCGGCGGGCTCTCTGCGACAGCTTGACTCCAAAATCACGGCGGAGCGCGGGTTGGACATCTTCGTGTTTAACCTGCAGGTCTGCGACCGCGCCTTTACGAAGCACGACGAATCGCTCGCCTTTCTCGCGGAGCAGGGCTTCAAAATCATTCCGCTGATCGAAACGGTCAGGGGCTATGAGGCCATTGTCGAAAGAATCAAGAAAATCGGGGAGCTGAGGGCCACGCTCCCCTACGATATCGACGGCGCCGTCGTAAAGGCCAACCTTCTTTCGACGCGGCAGAGGCTGGGGCAGACCGCCAACACCCCCAAATGGGCGGTCGCCTATAAATATCCCCCCGAGAGAAAGGCCACCAAGCTGACCGATATTGTCGTTCAGGTCGGCAGAACCGGCGTCCTTACCCCCAACGCGGTTCTTTCTCCCGTTCGGCTCGCCGGGACGACGGTCAGCCGGGCCACGCTGCATAATCTTTCCTATATCAAAGAGCGCGATATCCGCGTCGGGGATACCGTCTGGGTACAGAAGGCCGGGGATATCATCCCGGAAATCGTTGCCGTTGACCGCGACCGCAGAACCGGTGAGGAAAGGGAATATCTCCCGCCGACGCGCTGTCCCTCCTGCGGTGAGCCGGTCGTCAGCGATCCCGGAGAGGCGGCCCTGCGCTGTACCAATTCCGCCTGCCCGGCCCAGCTTGTCCGCACCGTCGGCTATTTTGCCTCCCGGGGCGCGATGAACATCGACGGCCTCGGGGAAAGCCTCGTGGCACAGCTCTGCGGGAGCGGACTGGTGAAAAACGCCGCCGATCTCTATTCCCTCACGGCAGAAACCCTCGCCTCCCTCGACCGGATGGGGGAGAAATCGGCCTCCAACCTTGTCGCCGCCATCGAGGCCTCCAAAACGCGGGGCCCCGAGCGGCTTCTGTCGGCACTGGGAATCCGGCAGGTCGGGGAGAAGGCCGCCAAGGCCATCGTCCGCCGCTATCCGGACCTTGAGGAGCTCTTTTCCGCCACCGTCGAAGACCTCACCCAGATCGACGACGTTGGGGAAATCACCGCGCAAAGCATCGTCGATTTCTTCGCCCATCCGCAGACGCGGCAGATGATCAACGCCATGAAGGAGAAGGGCGTCGTGACGGCGAAGGCCTCCCCCGCCGCCGGGGAAAGGCTACCCCTTGCCGGGTTGACCTTTGTTCTCACCGGAACTCTTCCCACGCTGAAACGGGAGGAGGCCTCCGAGCTGATCGAAAAACACGGAGGGAAGACCTCCTCCTCCGTCTCGAAGAAAACCTCCTACGTCGTCGCCGGCGCCGAGGCCGGTTCCAAGCTGAGCAAGGCCGAGCTACTCGGCGTTCCGGTGCTGTCGGAGGAGGAGCTTCTTTCGATGATAAAGGACGGGGAACAGGCGCTTTAATGCCTGCGGAACCGCGCCTTTTGCCTCTACCGGAGTCTTCCGCGCTGTGTCGGTATTGGCTTGCTGACAGAGGCGGGGGGAAGGCGAGACACCCAAGGATGGGGAAAAGGAATGCGCCGCGTTCGTGCGGATATTTACCGCCTGCAATAACTCTTCGGCCCGCTTGTGGGCCGCTGATCGCCGGATTTTCCGGCAACTGAAAGGACTTCTATGATCACCGATTACGTTAAAGTTTATGTAAAGGCCGGAAACGGAGGCAACGGATGCGTCTCCTTCCGCCGCGAAAAATACGTCTCCCACGGCGGCCCCGACGGCGGGGACGGCGGAAACGGTGGGAACATCGTTCTCACCGTCGAGCCGGGGGACAACACCCTTTTGAAATACAAATACCGTCACCGTTTTCAGGCCGAAAACGGCGGGGACGGACGGTCCGAAAAGTTCCACGGCGCAAACGGGGAGGATCTTATCCTTCCGGTTCCGCCCGGGACGGTGGTTCGGGACGCCGAAAGCGGAAAAATTCTCGTCGATATGTCGGACCGGGGCCCCTTCGTCCTCTGCCGCGGCGGGCGCGGGGGATGGGGCAACCGGCATTTTGCCACGCCGACCCGGCAGATTCCCCGCTTCGCCAAAAGTGGCTTAAAGGGACAGGAGCGCGAGGTCATTTTCGAGCTGAAAATGCTGGCCGACGTCGCGCTGGTCGGGCTTCCCAACGTCGGGAAATCCTCTCTTCTTTCGGTCATCAGCGCGGCTCAGCCGAAGATTGCCGACTACGAATTTACCACCCTCTCCCCCAACCTCGGCGTTGTGAAGGTCGGGGAGGGGAAGGGCTTTGTCGCCGCCGATATCCCCGGGCTGATTGAGGGCGCGTCGGAGGGCAAGGGCCTCGGAATCACCTTCCTTCGTCACATCGACCGCTGTCGCCTCCTTCTCCACGTCGTCGATCTCTCGGTCGACTGCTCCCGTGACCCGGTCGAGGATATTCTCCGCGTCAACTCCGAGCTTGAAAAATACAGTCCCGACCTTGCCGCCCGGCCGCAGATTATTCTTGGGAACAAGTACGACGCCGCGCTTCCGGAGGTAAACGAAAAGGTGAAGGAGCTGTCCGACTTCTGCGCCGAAAAGAGTCTGCCGCTCCTCTTTCTTTCGGCGGCGACGGGGGAGGGCGTGAAGGAGATGGTCTCCTTTGTCGCCGCGCGTCTTGCGACGCTTCCTCCTCTCA